>NZ_AKJX01000119.1 GCF_000276605.1 Acidovorax sp. CF316
CACCAGCTCGTGCGCGGCCACCGCCATCTCCTGGCCAGCTTCGATGTGGTCGGCGATGAGGAAGACGGTGTCGGTTTTGGTGTCGAAGAACCCCTGGGCCAAACCTGTGTCCTGCGAGCCCATGTCCACCTCGCCGACCAGGGGCTCCCAGTGCGCCTGGATGTCGGCCGAGGTGGCCACCACCACGCGGCCACGGCCCTCTGCGAGCAGGCCCATGCTGTTGGTGAGCTTGGCCACGGCAGCCTTTACGGACTGCACGGTGGCGGGCTTGGAAGGCAGGTTATTGGCCCGTGAAGCTTGATCTGGCGCGCTGCGGCTGAATTGCTGGCCCGATAGGGAGGCAAGGGAAGGCTGAGAGGGCGGGGATGGGCCTGCCGACGCCGAGTCGCGTGGCGGCGGCTTCTGCAGCAACTGCCGCGCCTTGTGCACTTGGTCGAGCCCAACGAGCACGCCGCCCTTGCGCCGCAGCACGCGCTCCACGCCGCCTTGGCGCAGGCGCTCCTGCAGCTGTACGGGGTCGCCCTTGACCATCAGCGTGCCGTCGCGCTGCGTGTGCATGCTCACGGCGCTTGGGGCGCTCGACCCAGGTTCGCCCTCGGCGACCCGGCGCCCCCGGGTCAGCGAGAAGCCTGTGCCGCCCGTACGCACGCCCTGCTGGTGCAGCGTGCGTCCGGCATCGGGCAGCGCATCACGAAGGATGCCCGCAGCCAGTGCATCGCGCACAGGCTTGGACCCTATGTCGCCCGCGTCGCCTACCGCGAAAACGCTGCCCGAGCCTGATTGGCGCATGAAGCGGCGCACGGTGGCCGCCAGGTAGGGATAGCTGCGCGTGAGGATGCTGGCTGGCGCTTCGGAGATCGCGCGCACCTTGCCATCTGCGCCGGTGCCGATGAGCGTGATCCAGCCTGGCCGCTGCATGGACTTGCCCACGATGGCGAAGTCGTCTGGCCCAGCCATCTTTTCGCCCAGTACCGCCATGGGCTTGCTGGCTTTGAGCAGCCTGTCCTCACCAAAGTCTTGGTAGCGCACCATGTCGGCAGGTTCTCTGCCTTGGTTCGCAGTGTCGATCACAGCGTACTTGTTGCTGTTGATGACAACGTGGGCCAGCAGGCCCGGCACATGCGCGCCGAGCATGCGTGTGAGTCCAACGTCCTCAGGACTGGGAGTGGGATTTCCCGATGGGTGGTTGTGCAGCAAATAGTAGGAGTCCGCCCCAGTCTGCTGCTTGATGTCGCGCATCTGGTTCACGTATTCCTGTTCGCTGACGCCAGCAGGAGCCATCGGCGTAGTTCCAGGCATGCGAGAACTTACGCCGGTGGCATGCACCACCACACCGTCCTTGACGAAGAAAACCCGGAATGTCTCGAACCGGGGATCGCGATACACCTGGGCCAGTTCGGCCAGGCGCTGCGGGCTGTTTACTTGCTCGCCAAGGAGGGCTTGGCTGCCGGCGCGTTCGATTCGCTCGGCGATTCCGAGTCCCACGAGAGTGGCGGTCCGACGCGATAAGGATGCTCCTCCACTCCGCCGCAGAATCCCCTGGCTGGTCCCTTGGTCGTCGGCTGGCTGAATTCGTCCTGCGAATCCAGATCCCACGAGAGAGGCGGTTCCAGTCGGTACGGCATTACCAGTCCCCCGCACAGAGTCCAGGGAGGTAGCACGCGAGCGACCAGTCGTGGGTCCTCGTCCATCATCAGGTTGGGTGGGCTCTTGAACGCGTCCATCGTTATCACTGTAGCCGTTGCTATGGTTTTCTGCAACGAAGTCGCTTTGGCTTGTTGCGACCTCCCTCTGCGCCACTGCAGACGTTGGGAGCGCAGCTCCGCTGCGATCTTGTGTGGACTGCGGGTTACTGAACAATTGCCGCGCCTTGCCCGCCTGATCGAGCCCGACGAGCACGCCGCCTTCGCGCCGCAGCACGTGGTCTACACCGCCGGCCCGCAAGCGCTCCTCCAACTGCACGGAATCGCCCTTGACCATGAGCGTGCCGTCGCGCTGCATCTCCAGGCGCGCGGAGTCGATTGGCTGCGTCCATGGATTTTGCGGACTGCGGGTGCTGAATCGAGCCCGGCCATAGTTCTCGATATCGCCGCCTGCCGCCCCGGCGTGATCGATGGCGCGCATCACAAAGCGCTCGGCCTCGTTGTAGGTCATGGCCCTTATGGCCTGCGCCAGCTTGGCCATACCTGCCTTGTCGGCCACGGTGGCCAACCATTGGGCCAGTGCACGGATGCGCGATGGCTTCCACCGTGTTCCCATGCTCACATCGACATTCAGCTCTTCGGATATCCGCGCCAGACCCTCCTCGATCGCCATCGCCTCCAGCTGCCCTTGCAGTTCACTGCCCTTGTACCCAAGGCGCGCAAGTTGTTCGCGCTGCTGTGGCACGATGCCGGTGCGCTTCCATTCATTGGCATACTGCTGAACCCGCGTGTCCCTTGCCGCCAGATCCAGCATGGTTTGCACGTACTGCGCGCGTGGCACCAGGAAGCGCACACCCCGATGGAGCAGTTCATGGAAAACGACCAGCCGCACGTCCAGGTCCGAGCCCACACCCGACTGGAACACATAGATATCCCCACTCCCGAGGGTAATGCCCGATGCCACTACTTGCGCAGGCACGACGAGTCCGATATCTCCGGGGCTGCCCACGGCCTTGACTGGTGGCGCACCAGCCAGCCCCGCAAGAGTCTTCTGGATCACCTGGTCGATGCGTTCAAGCGAAAGCTCGGCCTTGGGGGGCGTTGAACGGTTGCTGTAGCGACTGGCAGGCGAAGATCCATCTTCGGCTTTGGATGTTGGCGCAGCGTAGTTACCGTCCTGCACCAGCGATGCGCTGCGGTTGAGCTGCTGGCTCGTCGTTGAGGGGCCTGCCGAGGCTTGGGCGTGTGGTGACTGCTGCAGTAACTGCCGCGCTTTGTCGACCTGATCGAGCCCGACGAGCACGCCACCTTCGCGCCGCAGCACGCTGTCCACCCCACCTTTGCGCAAGCGCTCTTCCAACTGCACGGAATCGCCCTTGACCATGAGCGTGCCGTCGCGCTGCATTTGCATGGGCCCCGGGATGTGCTTCTGCGCTTCTCGAAGTTGCGCGCGGTCCTTGGGCCTTGTGACTGTCCGTCCTCCATTGGCAAGAGACTGACCAAGGTCGGTCACGGCATCGCGCAGAATGCCAGCTTCGACAGCGCCCCGAACCGGACTGTTGTTGATATCACCGGCCTCGCCCACGGCAAAGACTTCGACAGACCCCGACATCCGAACAAATCGACGCACCGTGGCCGCCAAGTAGGTGGGGCTGCGCGAAAGAATGCTCGAAGGTGCTTCGGCAACGGCCCGCACATGGCCATCAGAGCCTACTCCAACCAGGGTCATCCAGCCGGGCCCTTGCATGGACTTGCCCACTATCGCCAGAACGTCGGGCGATGGGATGGTCTGGCCCAGCGCAGCCAGGGGTTTACTGGCTTGCAGTAGGCGGTCTGTCCCAAAATGCTTCAGACGCACCATGGCTGCGGGCGCCGCCCGGCGCGCTGCATCCTCGGGCGTGATCACCGCATACTTGTTGGTGTTGATGACCACATGCGCGAGCATCCCGGGCACCAGCCGGGCAAGGTGCTCTGTCAGCTCAATATCTTCCGGGCTCGGCTGTGGATCGCCGGATGGATGGTTGTGCAGGATGTAGTAGCCCTGCGCTCCCGTGCGGCGCATGCCTTCGCGAAATTGTGCGAGGTACTGCGCTTCGGTCATGCCCGAAGGCACCATCGGTGTCCGATCAGGCAGGCGTGAACTCACGCCCGTGGCATGCACCACCTCGCCATCCCTGACGAAGAAAACCCGAAACGTTTCGTACCGGGGATCCCGGTATACCTGCGCAAGCTCTGCCAGGTGCTCTGGTGAATCTACCCGTTCACCGACGAGGGCCTGGCTGCCGGCAAGCGTGATGCGCTCGGCGATTCCAAGTCCCACAAGAGTGGCCCGGGGTGCCGCGCGATCTCCTTGGCCCGGCCCTCCACGGTGCAATCCGCCAGCAGGTGCTCCTGCGAAGTAAGTGGTGCCTGCAGAGTATCCATCGTCGGGTTGGGTGGGCTCGTGGAGGGAAAAGCTGGCACTGCCCTGCCTTGAAGCATCTGCGGCAATTCGTTCGGGGGAAAGGCTGCCTCGCCTACCGCGTCCGACTCCCAGATCAACGGTCCGCCCGGATCGTAATAATCCACGCGCGTCTCCGACTCGTGGACCGATGGGAGCGTCAGTCTCTGGTGATGTGACACCTTTGCCGTGCCGGTCAACGGAAAGGTCGGAGCGGTTGGGGCGGTCGTCATCGATGAAAGTGTAGCGGGTATGCCCTTGGCGACCTCTGGTATCACTCGCATATCGTTGTCCCCGGGACATGTCATCCATAGGCGCGGCGGTCTGGTCGTTGTTGCCAGACCTCTGTGTCTGACCTGCCGTCCTGTCTGGCGGTGCCATGGTGCGCGGTGGTTCAAGCAAAACCCGCTGTGCCAGTGCCGCCTGGTCCACGGGCACGATGGTTGCGCCCATGAACGGCTCGGCGCCGCGCACGCCGCCTGCGTGCAGGTGCGCCAGGATGGTGGCTTGGTCGCCGCCGACCACGAGCATGCCGGAGTCCAGGGCCTGGATTTGTGCATTGATGGGGGCTGGGACTTGGACCTGTGCCGCTGCGGTGTGGCGGGCGGTGCCGTGCTGGGTGGTTGTGGGCGCTGGGTCTGCGGCGCCGGTGTCGGCTTCGGCATCCGCGGCGGCAGGTGTTGGTGCCGGTGCTGGAATGCCGGATGCCTGGGGGCTTGTGTCCGCCTGGTCAGCATCGTGGTTGACCTGCACTTGCGGCGATGCGTCGGCGCTCTGCTGCGTGCTGCTGTGGTTGCCGTCTGTCGATGCCTGCATGGGCGCCGGGGGAGTGGCCGGTGGTGCTGCAGGGGCCGGTGCGGTCGCTGTGCTGGTGGCAGACTCCTGCGCTGGCAGGGCCTCGGCCTGGCGCAGTATTTCGGCCTCGGCCTGGGCCTTCCTTGTGGCGGTGGCGACATCCGACCAGGTGGCGTTGCCGGGCACGGGGACACCGTCGTAACCTGTTGCCGGCGCCGTGGAGGCTGGTGAAGGCGCTGGAGCAGGGGCCGGGGCGGTGGTGCTGCCGGTGCCGCTCTCGTAGGTCGCCTCTTGGGTATGGGGTGGGTTCGGCGTGGTGGACTGGTCCTGTGCCCGCGGTGCGGATGGTGCGGGTGGTGCCGCAGCGGCCATACCCCCCAGCACACGCCTCCCCCCGTTCATCATCCCGCCCTGCATCACGGTCTGGGTGATGGTGTCGCCCACCTGCCTGAAGTAGTCCTCGAAGGTGGCGTTCGGGTTCAGCGCCATGCCTGCGGGGGCCCATTTGTCCACGGCGAACTGGCCGGTGGTGGTGAGCACTTCGCCGGGGATTTCCTTTTTGACCTGGTTGGCCAGGAAGCCCGCCACCGCATCCGATGGCATGCCCTGCGTGGCCTTGCGGATGGCATCCAGGTTGCCCTTGAGGCCGAACTTCTCTCCGATCACCTCGAAGGCGGCGAACGCGCCTGCGCGCCCTGCGGCCTGCTGCGGGTCGAGCCCGCGCGACTTGCCGTCGCTGTACTCCTGGCCGAACGACTGCGCGGCGATGCTGCCCATGGCAAGCAACTGGGAGGGGACGAAGCTGCCCGTCACCAGCATGGGCAGTTGCTGCGTGATGGAGGCGATGGCCCCTTCGGCATTGCGCTGCAGGTGCGTGCCGCGCTCGCCGATGGCCTGCTCCATGCCGCGCCATGAAGTGGCGCGGTCTGCGGTGCGCTGTTTCGTTGCATCGTCTGCGCCGCTCAGGTCTTCGATGAACTGGCTGATGCCCACCACCCCCTTGCCCAGGCCCAGCCCGCCCTTGGCAACGCCGCGCCCCACCACGTTGTTGAGCAGGTTGGCCGGGCGGTCTGGGTCGAAGAGGTCCTTGGTAGCGAAGTCGTAGGTGGAGGGCTGCACCGTGCCGCCCAGGGCTTTTACCTCCTGCCCTGGCGCGACGCCCGCAGCGGCGCCTTCGTAGGCTGCGCGGCGGGCGAAGTCGGGGTGTTCGCCCTTGGCGATCAGCGTTTTGGTGCGGCCTTCTGCGCGGGTATCGAACAGGGCCGCCGTCGGCGACGCGGCGAAAATGCCCTTGTCCGCCTGTGCGAACTGAGCGGCGCGCTCGCGCGCAAGCTGGCCCTGCCATCCTGGCAAGGATTGAAGTCGCTGGCGGTCCTGCGGGCTGGCCGCATCCCAGGCGTTGTTGGCGGCCTTGCGTGTTTCGGGCCGCAGCGGCAAATCGCGGGAGGGCAGGTCTGTCGCAGGCACTGCCTCGCGCTCCAGCACACTGCCCACGCTGGCGGGCGGGGCCTTGCCGGTGGTTGGTTCGGGCTGGTTGGCCACCCAGCGTGCGGCCGCGCCGGTGCCCGGCAGCATCTGGGCCAGGGTCTTCGCGCCCGATGCCAGCTGGCTTTTCACCTCCTCCACGAAAGGCCTTGGCGCTGCCGGGGCCTGGCTGTACATCAGGCTGCGCGGGTCGTTGGCGGCGTTCAGCCTGCCGTCTGCCGGGGCAGCGGGCAGGTCTTGCCTGGCTGACTGCGATGGCGGTGGCCCTGGCACGGGCGCAGTGGCCTGGGGCCTTGCGGGCCGGGGCCTGGGCGCAACTGCGGTGGGCCGTCCCGAGGGGGCTGGCGCTGGTACAGGTGCTGGGGCGGGCATCCGTGCATCGGCCCGCGGTGGGGGTGAGAGGGGTGCAGCGGCCGGTGCCGCCAAGGCATTGCCGCCGTGGCCTTCTTCTTCCTGGCGGTAGGAAGCCAGGGCCTGGGCATAGTCGCCGCCAAACGCCTCCAGGCGCGAGCGCAGCGAGGCTGCGGTGTCGAAGATGGAGTCGACTGAACTGCCAGGGCCCAGCGCGCGCAGCACATCGGCATCCACCCCGTACTCGCGCGCGGCGGCGTCCAGGGCCGCGTCAATAGGTACTGGGCCGGGCGGCACGGGGGCGGGCGGGTCCGCAAACCCCACGGACAGCGGTGTGGTGTCGTCATCGGGGGCGTAAGCCCCCCAGGCCTCATCTTGCGAGGCCAGTTGGTACAGGTTCATGGAAAGGGCTCCGCGCGGAGGTGGGTGGTACGAGACCACTCTCGCGCGCGGATCACCCGCTGGGGAGTGCCGGCATATATGCAGCGGGCACCCCCGCGCCCGCTGCTATCTACCCGGCCTTGATGTGCTCGGTGAGGAACTGCACGAAGGCCTTGCCTGCGGCGGGCAGGGCGCGGCCGGCCAGGGTCTGCACCTCCAGGTAGCGCTCGTTCATCTCGCGGTCGCGCAGGGCAATGGCCACCAGGTCCAGCGACGGCAGGCGGGTGCGCACCGAGAGTTCGCCGTAGAAGGCGATGGCCTCGGGGGCGGTGGCGGCGTAGCTCACCAGCGAGTCGGCGTGGTTGCTGGTGATGGCGGCGTTGTACTGCAGGCCCTGGCGGCTGCAGCTGGTGTCCAGCAGCTGGCGGATGGAGCTGACCGGCGTGGGCAGGGCCAGCGGGTAGGCCACCACCTGGCTGAGCGAGAGCTGGCGCTGCGCGGCCAGCGGGTGGCGGCGCGACATGACGGCCAGCACCGGGCAGGGGTGGCGCAGCTCCAGGCGGATGCCGGGCTCGGGCAGGCCGCTCAGGGTGATGCCGATGTCGGCCTCGCCGTCGCGGATGCGGCCCGGCACCTCGCCCTGGGCGCACATCTCCAGGTGGAAGCGAATGCCCTCATAGGTTTCGCCGAAGCGCGCGATGAGCGAGGGCAGCAGGTCGTAGGCAAAGCCGGCCGCGCTGGCCACGCGCACAAAGCCCTTGCGCAGGCCGCGCAGGGCCGATATGTCGCCGAGCACGCGCTCGTTGTCCTGCTGGGCACGCTTGGCGTGCGCGGCCAGCAATTCACCGGCTGCATTGGGCACCATGCCGCGTGCCTGGCGCTCGAAGAGCAGGGTGTCCATCTCGCGCTCGAGCCGCGCCACCTGCCGGCTCACGGCCGAGGGCGCCACGTTCAGGCGCAGCGCGGCGTCCTTCACCGAGCCGGCGCGCACCACCTCCAGGAAGTAGCGGACGGCGGTCTCCTGCAGTATGTGGCTGGACATGGGGATGCTCCTATCGTTCATGTTTCCAAGCGCTTGCTCCCAGACGGCCCGTGAAACTCGCGCGGCCAGGGCCAGTGCCCCCGTGCAAGGGCCGCCCCGCCGCACTGGGGGCGTCCCCCTGAGGGGGAAGGCGCGCAGCGACTCAGGGGGCATCAAGCCCAATTGCGATTTCGGCAATCGACAATTCTAAACATTGCGCTTGTGGCACTGGGGGATGGCTTCTACCATGGCTGCGTGGCGTTTGCGTGACGCCTGACCCATGACCACCCTTGCTCCAGGAATGCTGTCCATGAAATCACCGATGTCGTTTGCGCCCCCCGCCGCCGCAGCCCGTGCCCACCGCCTGCATGCGGCCCTGTTCGCCGGCCTGGCCACGGTGGCCGCGCTGGGGGCCCTGTTCAGCGTGCCAGCGCATGCGGCGGACGCAGCCGCCTTCCCCAGCAAGCCGCTGACGCTGGTGATCCCGTTCCCGCCCGGCGGTGCCACCGATGTGCTGGGCCGCGTGATCGCGCTGCGCATGGGCAAGGAGCTGGGCCAGCCCATCGTGATCGAGAACCGTGCGGGCGCGGGCACCATCATCGGCGCGGGCTACGTGAGCAAGGCCCCGGCGGACGGGTACACGCTGCTGCTTAGCTCGGGCACCACCTTCACGGTGAACCCGGCCATCCGCAGCAACCTGCCGTACGACCCGGTGCAGGGGTTCGACCCCATCGGCATATCGGGCCGCACGGGGCTGATCCTGCTGGCCAACCAGCAGGTGCCGGTGCAAAGCGTCAAGCAGTTCGTGGACTATGTGAAGGCGGCGCCGGGCGCGTATTCGTATGGCTCGTTCGGCAGCGGCACCACGTCGCACTTTGCGGGCGAAACCATTTTGCAGGCCACGGGCCTGAAGATTACGCACGTGCCCTACAAGGGCAGCGCCCCGGCCATGACGGACCTGATGGGCGGGCAGGTGCCCTTCACCGTGGACACGGTGGCCGCGGCCATTCCGCAGCTCAAGACGGGCAAGATCAAGGCCATTGCCATCACCACGGCCAAGCGCTCGCCGCTGCTGCCCAACGTGCCCACGCTGGCCGAGTCCGGCTACCCAGGCATCGACCTGGACACCTGGCTGGTGATGGCCGCGCCCAAGGGCCTGCCGCCTGCCGTGCGCAGCAAGCTCGAAAAAGCCCTGGCCGCCACCGTGGCCGACCCCGAGACCAAGGCCAAGCTGACTGCGCAGGGCATGGAGCCGGCGTTCAGCAGCGGTGCGGCGGCGGCCGAGCTGATTCAGCGCGAGCTGCCTGCGATGCGTGCCGTCGCAGCCCGTTCGAACATTACTGCTGATTGACCCAGTGCTGTGCGCGCAGCGCATGGCGCCCTGAACAACACACCGAGACAACATGCCCGACATCGCTTCATCCACCAACACCCCATCCGAGTATCCAGACACCGCCAGCCGCCCTGGCGATGCGCTGGTGGAGCAATCCGCCGTGGCGCTGCGCCGGCTCATCGGGCGCAAGGAGGTCTCGCCCGTGGAGCTGCTGGAGGCCTGCATCGACCGCATCGAACGCATCAACCCCTTCGTGAACGCCGTCACGGCTACCTGCTTCGACCGGGCGCGCAGCGAGGCACGCGCGGCCGAGCAGGCGGTGGTGGATGGCACTGCGCCCCTGGGCCTGCTGCACGGCCTGCCGCTGGGCGTGAAGGACCTGGAGCCCACCGAGGGCCTGCTCACCACCTGGGGCTCGGCCATCTACCGCGACCATGTGCCCACGCAGGACATCGAGCTGGTGGCGCGCCTGCGCCGCGCCGGTGCCATCGTGGCCGGCAAAACCAATGTGCCCGAGCTGGGCGCGGGCGCCAATTCGCGCAACACCGTGTGGGGTGCCACGGGCAACCCGTTCAACCCGAATCTCAACGCCGGGGGCTCCTCGGGCGGCTCGGCCGCGGCGCTGGCCTGCGACCTGCTGCCGGTGTGCACGGGGTCCGATACCGGGGGCTCGCTGCGCATACCGGCGGCCAAGTGCGGGGTGGTGGGTTTTAGGCCATCGCCGGGCGTGGTGCCCAGCGTGCGCAAGCCGCTGGTGTGGACGCCCATCTCCGTGGTCGGGCCCATGGGCCGCACGGTGGAGGATGCCTGCCTGCAGCTGGCCGCATCGGCCGGCATGCACGCGGGCGATGCGCTGAGCTACCCGCTCGACCCGCTGAGGTTTCTGACCCCGCCCGAGGTGGACCTGGGCCGCCTGCGCGTGGCCTACACCGAAGACTTTGGCACCTGCGCGGTGGACGAGGGCATACGCGCCACCTTCCGCACCAAGATCGCGGCCATGCGCCACCTGTTCCGCAGCTGCGACGAGGTGAAGCTGGACTTGGGCGACGCGCACCGCTGCTTCGACGTGCTGCGCGCCGAGGCCTTCGTGGCCGGCATGCAGGCCGCCTACGACCGCGACCCCGACAGCCTGGGCCCCAACACCCGCGCCAACTACGAAATGGGCAAGCGCATGAGCCTGCTCGACAGCGCCTGGGCCCAGGCCGAGCAGACGCGCATCATCCAGGCCACGCAGCGCACCTTTGCCGACTACGACCTGATCCTGTCGCCCACCACGCCCGTCTCGCCCTTCGCGTGGACGCAGCTGTATGCCGACACCATCAACGGCGAGCAGCAGGCCACCTACTACCGCTGGCTGGGCCTGACCTACGTGGTCACGCTGATGACGCACCCGGCCCTGTCGCTGCCCTGCGGCACGGACCACCTTGGCATGCCGTTTGGCCTGCAGATCGTGGGCGGATTTCGGCAAGACCACCAGGTGCTGGGCGCATCGCTGGCCCTGGAGCGGGCGTTTGCGGCCCGGCCCGAACTGCGCCGGCCCCGGCCGGACCTGGCGGCGTTGCGTCGGGCGGTGCCGGATTTGCGCTCCATCGTGACCACGCCGCCGGTGCTGGGCTCGGCGGGGCAGGGGGCTGCCGCGTCGGTGTCGGTGGTGTAGGCGCAGTCTGGGCGCAGAAGCGGCGAGGGCGCGCGCCTCAGTACGACGTTCTCATCACCGCCTTGGCGCGCAATGCGCCCTTGCGGTTGCCAACGGTGTAGAAGACGGTCACCTCCACATCGCCCTGCAAGGCGGCGAAGAGCGAGCATCCCACCGCAGAGCCCAGGTGCACGGGTTCCAGCCGCGTTCCGGGGCCTGGGATGTGGGTTCCGTCGGAAATCCAGTCGGTGTCATTGGTCATGATGGTTTTGCGGTACCCGCCCCGTGCGGTGTGCTCCACGGACCGCCCCCCGCCTGTCACCTTCACCAGGCTGCTCATCAGCCCCTCTGGCAGGGCCTTGGCGCCCCCACGGATGCCGTACCGCGTCTGCAGATAGGCGCACGGGTCGGGGCCAGGCATGGCGTTGGTGTGGGTGTCTGCCTGCAACTGAAGGCCACTGCCCAGCCCTTCGTGCAGCGCGGCCTCCCGGATCCACTGGCTCAGCGGTCCCAGGTCGGCCACCTGACCGGTGCTCAAGGGGCCCGCGTACAGAAGCTGCGGGGTGCCATGGGCGTTGATGGCCAGCCGGTGGCTGCCGGGGTAGTCGCGCACGTACAGAAGATCCTTGTCGGTACCGGCCGGCACGGTGCCAGCCTGGGGAGCAAAGGTCTGCGGCAAGGTCTTCTCGGCCCAGTCGAGCACCTGCGCCGCATCGTTGGCCGGCCCCAGGCCCTGCACGGCCATGGGCGCTGCAGAGCCCTGCGGGCGGCAGATGGCGAGGTCCACCGCCGGGCCGTAGGAGGCGGGCACGCCCGGGTACAGCCCGCCCGGCACGCGGCACGGGGCGCTGCTCCAGCCGGCGCCTTCGCCCCAGCACTGCACGTAGCCGCCTTCCAGCACAGCGCAGGCTGCAGTCTTGCCCGCGCTGATGGCGGTGGCGTTGCTGATGCCCACAACCAGGCCCGTGGCCGGTGTCGCGGTGCCGGGCGCAAGGCCCATGCCCAATTGGCCGTTGGCATTGATGCCCCAGCACTTGATGCTGCCGCCCTCCAGCAGCGCGCAGGTGAATCCATCACCCACTGCCACGGCCTTGGCGGGCGCGCCCAGGTCGGGCACTTCCACGGGGGTGGACAGCGGGCCGCTGCTGGCCGGCACACCCAGCTCGCCGTGCTGGTTGCTGCCCCAGCAGGACACCTTGCCAAACGCGCGCAGCGCGCAGGCATGGCCGGCGAAGAGGGATACATCCATGGCGTCCGTGATGCCCGGCACGGCGCGCGCCGTGCGCGGGTCTTCTGCGGCACCTGCCAGGCCACTGCCGGCGCCCACGCAGATCACTTTGTGGTCGTCACGCTGCACGCCGCAAGTGCTGGCCCTGCCTGCAGCCAACTGGATGACGGTGGCCATGCCTTCCACGCGCACGGCCTCGGCGGTGGTAGCGGCCACCGAGCGGCCGATCTGCCCCTGGCTGCCATCGCCCCAGCAAAACACCTGCTGCTCGATGGTGCGGGCACAGCCGTGCCGCGCGCCCACGGCGATCTGGGAGATCTGGCGCAGGCCGCTGAGCGTGTAGCCCCACGGGGCCTGCAGGACCGGATTGCCGAGCTGCGAGTACGCATTGCTGCGGCCCCAGCATTGGACCGAGGTGCCCGTCAGCGCGCAACTGAAGTCCTCGCCCACGCGGATGTCCTGGGCGCGCGCCTCGTACGCCAGTGGCGCCATGGGCAGCGTGCCCCAGCAGGTGGCGACGCCGGTGTCGGCCACGGAGCAGCCGTGGCCATAGCCCATGCTCAGCGTAGTCGCCATGGCCGCATATGGCACAAAAGCAGTGGACAGCAGCAGCGCTGCGGTGGTCAGCACCGCTTTGCGGAGAAGTCGTGGCGCGCTGGCTGTGCTGTGCATAGTCATGGTCATGGCGTGCGGGAGCACACGATCGTGTTGAAGCAAACGGGAAGGGGGCGGGTCTGCAGAACACGGTCTGCAGCGGCGTGGAACTCAATACGCTGCACTCACCTTGGCCCGCGTGTGCACTTGTCCTTTGCGGCCGCCCAGGGAGTAGAGGACGGTCACGCCCACATCGTCGCCTGGGCGCACGCCCTCGGGGCAGCCTTCGCCGACGTCGGTCAGCACCGTCTCCAGTTTCATGCCGGCCGGCACCGACTGGCCTGGCTGGGGGAAGCGCAGCGAAAGCCAGTCTGTGTCGGTGGTCAGGCGCTCACTGAGATACTGGCCCAACCCGCGGACAGGGAATTCCATGGTCGTGCCGCTGCTGTTTTGAACCCGCACGCTGGTGGCGACCAACCCTTTGGGCAATCCGTTTGGGCCGCCGCGAATGGCAAAGGGCACCAGAAAGTCATTGCAAGGGCCGGGAATCCAGTTCGTGGAGATGACGACGGGCATGAGGTTGAGATAAGGGTCGGCCTGCACCTGCAGGCCGCTCTTGGCGCCTTCTTCTTCGCGCGCCTCGCTCAGCCAGCGGTCCAGCGGCCCCAGGTCGAGCAGCCCCCCGTTTCCGAAAGGGCCGACATACAGCAGGTGTGGCGTTCCATGCACGTTGATGCCCAGCGTGTGGCCGCCCGGATACTGGCGCATGTAGAACTGGGTGCTGCCTGGGTCGCTGCCTGCCTGGGCCGGGAAGGTGCCAGGCATGGTTTTCTCGGCCCAATTCAGCACCTGGCCTGCATCGCTAGCGGCGCCCAGGCCTGTGACGGACAGAGGCGCGAACGAGCCTGGTGGGCGGCACATGGCGATGTCGGCGATGGGGCCCCACGAAGCGGGGTGTTCCGGGTAGGTGCCGCCCAGCGCGCCGCAGGTGCCATTGCCCCAGCCCACGCCTTGGCCCCAGCATTGCACATAGCCGCCGTGCAGGGCTGCGCAGGCCGCTGTCTGCCCGGCGCTGATGGCGGTGGCGGTGGTGACGCCGGTGACCAGCCCGGTGGCTTGACCTCCGAGCGCCGTGCCCAACTGGCCGACGGCGTTGTTGCCCCAGCACTTCACGGTGCCATTGACCAGCAGGGCGCAGCTGAAGCCGTTGCCCACGGTGACGACCTTGGCCGCAGCGCCCAGGTTCGTCACCTCGACCGGGCTGCGCTGGATGTCGCCACCGGCCGACATGCCCAACTGGCCATGGCTGTTTTGCCCCCAGCAGGACACCTTGCCCTCGGCGCGCAGCACGCAGGCGTGGCCGTCGAAGAGCGCGACCTCGCGTGCATCGGTGATGCCGGGCACGGTGCGTGCCACGCGGGGCTCATCGAGGCCGCCGGAGAGCTCGCTGCCCAGGCCGACGCAGACGACCTTGCCGTCCCACTGCACCACGCAGGTGGCGCCCTGGCCCGCTGCAAGGTGCACGGCCTTGGACAGTCCCACCACGGCGATGGGCGCTGCCGAGTTGGCGGCACTGCCGGCACCCAATTGCCCTCGGCTGCCGTCACCCCAGCAGTAGGCCTGGGTTTCGAGCAGGGCGCAGGCATGCGTTCCGCCCACGGCCAGCTGCGTGAAGCGCCACAGGCCTCCTACGCTCGGGCCGGCGGAGGAGGGGGCGTTGACGCCCAACTGCGAAAAATCGTTGTTGCCCCAGCAGCGCACGGTGCGGCCCGCCATCAGGGCGCAGCTGAAATCGCGCCCAGCCCGTACGTCGAGCACCGTGTCAGGGGCCTGGTCCTGTATGGGAAGGCTGCCCCAACAGGTGGGCAGGCTGGTATCAGCCACCGAGCAGCCGTGGCTGGTGCCCATGCTCACGGTGGTGGCGAAGACGGCCGATGGCAGAAAGGCGGCGGGCAGCACCAGTGCTGTGGCGGCCAGCAGATGGCGCACCAGCCGGGGCGCAGGGAATCGGTGGTTCATGATGGACCCTTCTGGTGTTCAGGCTACGGCGCCGACCTTGGCTCGGGCGCGCAGCTGCCCCTTGTGCTGACCGAGGGTGTAGAACACGGTCACCTCCACCTCCTGGTCGACCGGATTGAAGCTCGGGCAGCCTTGCGTAATGCCGTGCAGCACCGGCTCCTCACGCATCCCCGATGGAATCGGTTCGCCGGGACGGCGCGTGCGTTGCGAGATCCAGTCCGTCTCAGTGGTGAGGGCCACCATGTGGAAGCGGTCCCGGATCGGGAATGCCATCGACTGGCCGGCATATTCCACCCGGACCGAGGTGGTCACCAGGTTCTCGGGCAGGCCGTTCAGCCCGCCGCGGATGGCATAGGGCACCAGGAATCCGTCACATGCGCCGTTCATGCCGATGTAGGCCATATAGGGCGCTACCTGCAGTTGCATGCCGCTTGCGTCGCCTTCTTCCTGGATGGCCTCGCTCAGCCATCGGCTGAGCGGCCCCAGGTCAAGAAGCTGGCCGTTGCCCAGCGGCCCCATATACAGCAGGTGCGGCGTGCCATGGGCGTTGACGGCCAGCGTGTGGCCGCCGGCGTAGGCGCGCAGGTAGTACGGGCTGCCATTGCCCAGGTCCAGCGCGGGTGGGCCCTGTGTGGGGAAGGTTCCGGGCAGGGTCTTTTCGGCCCAGTCCAGCACCTGGGCAGCATCCTTGGCCGGGCCCAGGCCCTTGACCGCCATGGGCGCGGCAGAGCCCTGCGGCCGGCAGACGGTAATTTCAGCGACGGGCCCCCACGAGGTGGAGTGCTGCGGGTAGACGCCGCCCAGCACGCGGCAGGTTTCACTGCTCCAGCCCGCACCTTCGCCCCAGCACTGCACATAGCCGCCTTGCAGTGCCGCGCATGCGGCCGTCTGCCCGGCACTGATGGCCGTGGCATCGGTGATGCCGGTGACCAAGCCCGTGGCGGCGCCACCCAGGGCGGTGCCCAACTGGCCGTTGGCGTTGTTGCCCCAGCACTTCACAGTGCCGTTCACGAGCAACGCGCAGCTAAAGCCATTGCCTACAGTGACGGCCTTGGCTGCGGCGCCCAGGTTCGTCACTTCGATCGGGGTGGTCTGCGCGCCGTTGTTGGCTGCTACGCCCAGTTCGCCAAAGCGGTTGCCGCCCCAGCACGACACTTTGCCTTCCTTGCGCAGCACGCAGGCGTGGCCGTCGAAGAGGGCCACTTCCATGGCATCGCTGATGCCGGGCACGCCACGCGGCGTGGCCGGTGCATCGGCAGCGCCCGCCAGGCCGCTGCCGGTGCCCACGCACAGCACCCGCCCATCGTCCTGCACCGCGCAGGTCGCGCTTTTGCCGGCGGCGGCCTGCACGGCCTTGGGCATGCCCGGGATCGGCATGGGCCGGGCCACGGCGGATCGGACGGGCTCGCCGAGCTGCCCCTGGCTGGCGTCGCCCCAGCAGACAAGGCTCCCCCAGTTGACAACACAGGCGTGCCGTGCGCCCAGGGTGATCTGGTTGGGGTTGTAGATTCCCTCCACCCACTGGCCCTTGGGCTCGACCGTGGTCGTACCCAGTTGCCCCAAGTCGTTGTTGCCCCAGCAGCGCACGCCGCTGGATAGGAGCGCGCAGCTGAAATCGAGGCCCACCCGGATGTCCTTGACGGTAGAGGTCCCCTGGTCCTGCACCGGCAGGCTGCCCCAACAGGTGGGCAGGCTGGTATCAGCCACCGAGCAGCCGTGGCTGGTGCCCATGCTCACGGTGGTGGCCATGGAGGCCGTAGGCGTGAAGGCGGTGGCCAGCGCCAGCGCTGCAAGGGAGAGCACTCTGCGCGCAAGCCGCGACAAAAGGGGCTGGGTGGGTCTGTCGTTCATGGTCCTCAACCTCTCGGAATGCTTTTGGCCCATTCTAGGAATGCAGGCCCGCGGCGCCTGTGGCTGCGGTCACAGGCGCCATGTAACGAAATGCGCCGCAGGCGCCCTAGAATCCGCCTCAACAACGACGATGCCAAGCCTGGGAGGGTAGCGAGCATGAGTTACACGCTGCAACTGTGGGAAAAGCCAGTTGACTGGCCGTGGCCGACCACCAAGAAGGAGGCCGATGCGCAGTTCGAGCGCGTCAGCGACAGCGCGCCGCCAGGGCAGAACCCCAAGTTCCTGGAGTGGGGACGGGTGCTGCAGGAGCGCTACCCCGAAGCGATGGACGTGTGGCTGGACGGCAGTGAGGACGGTGTCACCGAAGATGCCACGCTCGGCTTTGGCATCAATACCCGTACGGAGCATTGGGACGCAGCCTTCAACCTGGCGTGGGAGCAGGCCACCCTGCGCGGGCTGAGCCTGTACGACCCGCAAAGCGGCGTGCACTACCTGGGCAATGGCGACGTGCCCGAGGAGCCGGACCTGCAGGTGCGCTTTGCCGTGCAGGCACGCGAGCGGGGCGACGAGGCCAGTGCCTGGACCGAGTACCGGCGCTGGGCTGCGCGTGGCAACCCGCACGCGCTGTACGCCATGGGCCGCGCGCTGCGCTTTGGCACCATGGGCCAGCGCCGCCACTTCGACTTGGCAGCCGCGCTGCAGGTGATGGGCGCGCACGATGCACCGACCCGGCAGGACGCGCAGGCCTTTTACGAGCGCTTTCCCATCGAGGCGAAAGGGCGCATACAGACCCTGATGGCGCGGCTGAAGTCCGCATCGGGCGACATGCTGCTCACGATCGTGGACGGCGAGCGCAAGGCGCTGGACGACGCCTTCACGCACAACGAGCAGATGATGCTCTACACCAGAAAGCGTATTGAAGCCGCAGACGCTCTGGAGGCCATCGCCCTGCAGGGCCATGAGGTGGCAGCCTTCCAGTATGCGCTGGAGGTGGTGATCGGTTGGGAGGAGCCCAACTACGAGAACGCCCGCTACTGGTGCCAGCGCGCGGTGGACTGGGACCACGAACCCGCCAAGCGCCTGTTTGCATTGATGCACGAACGCGGCTGGGGCGGCCCTGTGGACATGGCCCTGGCCGCCAAATGGAACGCCGCAGCCAAGGACCAGTGGCAGCAGGAACAGAAGCTGCGGCAAGCGAGGGAAGAGGCCGAATCCCCCGGCGGACTGAGCCTTGCGCCCATGGCACCGTCGGCGCCCGCCATGGCTCCCGTGGTGTGGACCGGCTCGGTCACGCGCGACCTGGTGGGCTGGTTCGCCCGTGAGGGCAACCCCCATGCCGCCTTCCATCTGGGCACGTCCGATCAGTACGGCCGCGACGGCGGGTTGGTGAACCTGGCGCAGGCCCGCGACTGGTATGCCCAGGCGGCGGAGGCCGGCCATGCCGACGCCACCTACAACCTGGGCGTTTTCATCGAGGACGGCACCGGTGGCCCCAGGGATGCGCAGGTCGCCAAGGCACTCTTCATGCTGGCCAATACACGCGGCACCACCAGGCGCGTGGATGACCTCAAGATCGCGCCCCACGAGCAGGGCCCCGTGCGTGCCCTGGTGGCGGCCCTGCGCGAACCGGGCCGCCTGCGCGCCGTGCTGCGCGAGAAGGGGCTGGGGGCCGGTGCATCGCCGGCCGTGGCGGGCATGGGAGGCAGCGCGGGTACCGCCGTTGCCGGTGGCGCCGCCGCGGCGCTGTCGGCATCGGACTGGGGCCGCACTGGCGGCGCACCCGCTGCGCCGGCGACCGCGGCCCCGCAGGGCCCGGCCCCTGCTCGCTCGCGCGGCCGCATCGACGACCGCGAGGCGGAGGACGACCCTGCCGACGACCCCAGGTACCGGAACACCACCTTCTCGCTGCACCTGGGCCATCTGGCCCTGGTCATCGGCGCGGCCAACGTGGTGCTGTTGATCCTGTTCTTCAAGGAAGGCGCGAGCTTTCGCCGGGGCATGGCCGTGATGGGACTGATCGCGGCCTTTGGTGCCTGGCGCACCGGGCGCGACTTCGACTGGGCGCCCGCCGCACGCGCTGCGGTGGCGGTGGTTGCGGCCATCCCCATCGTGGGCATGGCGGTGAGCGTGTGGATGCTGGTCCGGGCGTTTCGCGGGCGGGTGTAAAAAAAACCTGTTCAAAAAGATCTTGAACAGGTTCTAAGAGCGCCAGCAGCGTGCGCGGCAGAAGGAGCATCGGCTGCAAGGCCCGACAAACCGGTCTCGCCGGGTACCACCTCTCGCCCCCAGGGGCCGACCCTGGGCAACCGGAACATGCATGCCCGGACTCCGCGGCGCCCGGGATGCGTTCGTTCAGGCCGGTATCAGGCCAGTGCCTTGCCGAATGTGGCCAGCAGGCGTGCCCAGGCGCGATCGGACTGGGCAGCATCGTAGACCCGCGTGTCGGGCGGGCACCAGCCGTGGGCGGCGGGATAAACCTCCACCTCGGCCTGCAGCCTGGCGCTGTCGAACGCGGTGCGCAGGCTGGCCTTGGCCTCGGGGTCCTTGGTGTCGTCGTTTTCGGCAATCGCAATGAGGTATTGCGCCTTGGTCTGCGCCACCAGGCGGTGGGGGCTGTCAGGCGCCGGCGTCACCATGGCGGCGCCATGGAAGCTGGCCACGGCACCGACGCGGCCCGAGGACACCAGGGCCGAGCGCACCGCAATCGGCCCGCCCATGCAGTAGCCGGTGGTACCGAGCTTGCGGGCCTTGTCCACTTCGGCCTGGGCGTCGAGCCAGGTCACGAAGGTCTTACCGTCGCTCAGGTGCATGGCGGGCGTCAGGGCCTGCATCAGCGGCAGCACTTCGGCAATCGGCGTCTGGCCGCCCTGGGGGGCGGTTGGCGCCTTCTTCTGTCGGTAGAAAGGGTTGACGACGAGCACGCTGTAGCCCGACTCGGCCAGGCGCTTGCCCATCTGCCGAAAGGCCGGGCGCAGGCCGAACACATCGGGCCATATGAGCACACCGGGGGCCGAGCCCGACGTGGGCGCGACGAAGTAGGCGTCGCAGCTTCCGTCCGGCGTGGTGATGGTCACCTCACGCTCTGCCACCGCTGCAGCGTTGGCCACCGCAGGCAGGGCGGTCAGCACGCCGGCCGACGCCGCCCACGCGGCAAAGTCGCGGCGGGTGTACTTGTGGAGATCGTCATGGTCATTCGAATCGCACATGGTGGTCCAGCTCCTTTTCGGTCAAAACAGTTGCGGCAGGGCGTGCCATGGTACGTGACAACCAGGAATGCTGTAGGCTCTTTGGTGCCGTGGTGCGGTGCCGGGGCACATGGGCTGCATGCGCTTGCTCCCTTGCCTTGGGGGCGGCCCAAAGCACCCACAAGCTGCATGGCAAACGCGAAATTTGCCGATTCAAGGGCTGCGCTTACGATGGCTGCGAGGGAGTTTTCGAGCCATAAGAAATTACACCATGAGAGACCATCGCCACCCCGAAGGTCTGGCCCCTGCGCTGCCAGCCGCCTACGCAACGAGCACTGCCACACCCGGCAGCACCGCCCGCGCAACCGATGCACCACCACAGCGCCGCCGCAGCCGCGAAGAGCTGGCCGCCGCCCAGCAGCGCGCCCAGTCGCGCGTGCAGGGCCAGGTGCAAAAACAAAAGGACCAGGAGCGCCGCGCACGGATGCGGCAGGCCCAGCAGCGGCGCGAGCAGCAGCCTGCCGCGCGCCTGTTTGTGCCCTACAAGCTGGCCGCGGGCTTCGTGGCACTGCTCGTCTTCGTCTTTGGCGGTGCCTTGTTCGAGGTGGCGCGGGGCGAGCACTTCCTGGTCACCGGCCACGCCACGCTGCGCGCGGCAACCCCCTGGCTGGTGCTTGCCGCGGCCCCGCTGTGGTACTGGGCACTGTGCCGCACGGAGGTGCTGGCACCCTGGTGGGTGCAGCAGATGCCCACCTGGTTCGTGCGCCAGATGGTGGCGTACCCCTTCGCGGCGCTGCTGGGCGCCGCAGCGGTGGGGGCCGCCCCCTGGGGCTGGGCTGCCTACCTGGGCGAGTTGGTGGGCAAACCCGCGCGCGTGGAGGTGCGTGTGGTGTCGGTGGAGGCACCGCGCACTTCCAGCAGCTGCACCCAGTACGCCCGCCTGGAGTTTCGTGGCAGCACAGACCGCGTGTGCGTGAACACCTCCGTGACAGGGGTGATGCCGCGCGCGGGCGATACCGTGGTGGTGGCCGGGCGGGTTTCGCGCTGGGGGTTGCATGTGGGGACGGTGCATGCGAAGTGAGCCACTCGTCAACTCGTCTTCCATGCCGCATGTTGCCCGCGATACCTCCCTCGGCCCACAGCCCGGCACCAGCACGGGCGATGCCATCGACCAGTTAGGGCCCGAGGTTGCAGCCGTGCTGCGCGAAGGCAGGGCGCTCGAGCGCAGGGGAAGCCTGGATTCAGAAGCCACCGCGCGCATCGAGGCGCGGCTGCAAGCAATCATTGAAGCCCAGGATCGTGCCATGCAGGCGCAGAAGGCGTTCAGCGAAGAAGCGGACGATCCACCCCTGCCGGTGGGGGCGCGCGCACAGGCCTATGTACACTGGGCGCAAGTTCGTTCCGTAGCGCGCTGGATGGTTCCCCTCCTGTTACTTGTGCTTGCCATGGCGGGGATCGTGCTGGGCATGACCCTCGGGCAGGGCTTTATCTGGCTGGGCCGCGATGCCTATGAACCGGTGGGGCTGGGGCTTTTCGTGGCCTTGCTCCCCGTGCTTGCCGTGGTGTTCTACAAGAATGAACGGACCACGCATTCCCTGCGGTCCCAGTACCCTACCTGGTTGGTGCGCTGGTTGTTCATGTACCCGACGCTGGTGGTGTTTTCGGCGGCCCTGGTGGCCACTACCCCGTGGGGATGGTCGGTAGCGCTGGGGTGGATTGTCGGCACCCCCTCGCGCGCCGAGGTGCGGCTTGTTTCCATAGGCCATTTCTCACGCAATTCCAAAGCGTGCGACCAGTCTGCCGAGGTGGAATTCAAGGGCATGAGGTCGAGCATCTGCCTGGAAGGCCGTGCGCAGGGAGTATTGCCGGATCCTGGCGAAAGGGTTGCGGTGTCAGGGCACCTTTCCCGACTGGGGCTTTATGTGGAGAGGATCCACGGCCGATGACGTTGCAGCCCTCAGACACCGAGGCCGCCGGGCCGGGGGAATTGCCGCACGCCCCTCCTGGCAGCAATGCGGATGCCGAGGAAACCGCCCGCATCGAGGCGCGCTTGCTGGCGATTGGCGAGGTGCAGGTGCGCGAGATGACGTCGCGCAAGGCGTTCCGAAAGAATGGCGCTCCACCGGCGCCATCGGCATCCCGCAAGGCATTCGCACCCGTGGTGCTGCCAAGGCCCGTCCGATGGGCGGCGATGGCATTTGCCGGCTGGGCCGTGCTGGGTACGGTAGGCGCGCTGTCCCCGCTCGGGCTTCGGTTCATCTGGTTTGGCGCGGCTGACTACCATTCTTCAATGGCGTGGGCATTGGCTGCCGTTCTGCTGCCGGCGTTCGCCGCCTTCTGGTTCTGGACGATACGCGGGGCGCAGGCCATCCAGCCCGACGGGATGGCATGGGCCGGGCGTTGGCTGGGAGTGTTTCCCGGCTGTGTGGCCCTGACCACTGCGATGGTGCTTTTAGCGCCCTGGGGCTGGTCTGCGATAGGGGGCTGGGCCTTGGGTACACCCACCCGCGTGCAGGTGCGCGTCGTCTCTTTCAGGGTGCCCGACTACTACCGCGGCTGCCATCTGCGTGCGGCATTCGAGTTCCAGGGCGTCACCTCCCCCGACGCCTGCGTGGATGGCCGTTTCAAGGGTGACATGCCGCCCGTGGGCAGCTTGGTCACGGTGTACGGAAAGCTTTCCCGATGGGGGCTGGTGGTGAGCAGCATCCACGGGCGGTGAAGCATTCGCAAAGGCTCCAGCCCGCATGGGGCGTTGCAGCGGTCTGGCTGTGCACGCAGCGCATGGGCTTCCAATGGGCGCTAGCCGTGCGGTCGGTTGTGGTGTCAGGACGACTCCATCACCTTGGCCCGTGTCCGCACCTGTCCCGCCTCGCCATCGATGGTGAAGTACAGCACCACCTCCACTTCGTCGTCGCCACGGATCAAGGTGGCCGGGCAGCTCCAGGCCCGGCCCGTGTAGGTACCGGGGGGCGGTGGCGACCTGCTGTCTTCGCCCACGTTGGGCACGTCCAGGTAGGTGTCGCCCTTGAGCAGGCGGATCGCGGTCGGCTTGAATCCGGCCGGCAGGGCATTGCCAGCGGTGGCCCCGAGCCAGAACCAGACGGACAGGTTGTTGCAACTGGTCCGCGGCGGTCCGGGGAAGAAGTCCACATTGACGAGGACCTGCTTGAGCTGCAGCGTGGTGCTGATGGGCGGTGTGGTGGGCTGGCTGGCGCGGGCCTGGCGCACCCAGGGGGCCAGGCGGCCCAGGTCGGCCAATTGGCCGCCGCTGTCGGGGCCCAGGTACATCAGGTGTGGCGTGCCGTGCCCGTTGACGGCAAGGTAGGTGTTGCCGGGATAGGCGCGGACCAGGTAGTTGCCGATGCGGCCGGACGGCGAGGGGAGATTGAACTGGGGCGGAAAGGCCCGTGGCAGGCTGGCCTCTGCCCAGTCCATTACCAGGTTCGCATCGGCCAGCGGGCCAAGGTCCTGCACGGCGTAGGGTGTGGCGGACGCGCCGTTGAAACAGGCCGCGAGATTGGAGGTCGGATAGCTGTACTGCACGCCTGGGTAGTAGGCCCCCACGGTGGTACACAGGCCATCGCCACGGCCAAGGCCGGCGCCCCAGCAGTTGACGTAGCCGCCGTCGAGCACTGCGCAGGCGTGCGTTGCGCCCGTGCCGATGGCCGTGGCGTCGATGATGCCCAGCACCTGCCCTGTGGCGGGCGTGGCGGAGTCCCGCTGGTAGCCGATGCCCAACTGCATGTCCGGGTTGCCGCCCCAGCATTTCACCGTGCCGTTGGTGAGCACTGCGCAGGTGTAGCCGGGTCCCACGGCAACGGCCTTGGCCGGGCTGCCCAGGCCTGGCACTTCCACCGGTGTGGTCACCGGCGTGGCGCTGGCCGCCGTACCCAGCTCCCCTTTGGCATTGCTGCCCCAACACGCGATCGCGCCAGTCTTGCGCAGCACGCAGGCATGGCCGTCGAAGAGTGCGACGTCCACCGCATCACTGATACCAGGCACCTGAATGCCCGTGCCGGGCGCAGGGGCCATGCCGCCCAGCGTGGTGAGCGGCGGGGTGCCGCTGCCGTAGCACCATACGGTACCGTCGCGCTTGACCCCGCAGGTGCTGCCGTTGCCGGCGGCCACGCGGGCCACGTCGTGCAGCCCTTGCGCGTAGGTGGCCTGCGCCGAGGGCGTGGCGCTCACCGGCGCGCCGCGCTGGCCCCGGCTACCGTCGCCCCAGCAGTACACCACGGCCCCGCTGAGCGCGCAGGCGTGGGTGGCGCCCACGACCAGCTGGGTGGCCTCGCGCACCCCTGCAATGGCCTGGCCCGGGGTGTCGGCGGTGGCGGGGCCGAACGACAGGCTGCCCATGTTGCCCCAGCAACTGGCCGTCTCGTCCTTGCGCAGCGCGCAGTTGAAGCCCTTGCCCGCGCGCAGGTCGGCAATGCCCGCGGTGCTGGTCCTGGCCAGCGGCACGGCGCCCCAGCACTGGGCCCCCCAGTCGTTGGAGACGGAGCATGAGGTGTCGTACCCGGTGCTGAGCGTGGTGGCCCGGGCGGGGGCTGCGGCCAGCAGCAGCAAGCCGGTGGCGAGGGCCAGGAGCCAGAGGAACGGGGTGGCGAGGGTGGTGCGGGGCATGCTGCGGTTCTATCAGTTTCGGTGCCGTGTGCACACACAAAAAACACCTGGTCACGAATGGCGGGTGCCGGCGTGCGCGGCACAATGCCTGACTGCACATATCCATCCGCAATCTCCCATATCCAGGCACTGCCCCATGGCGACCGAGCCCATTCGCTACCAACTGGTGATCCAGTTTCCCGACAGCTACTTCACCTCGCTGGACGAGGTGCATGCCTTCGAAGATCGCCTGATCGCCTGCATGCCCAGGACCTGTTCGGTCGATGGGCACGACGTGGGCTCGGGCACGGTCAACTTCTTCATCTACACCGGCTTTCCCAATGCCGCTTTTCTGACGTTCAGGAAGTACCTGGGCACGAACAAGGTGGAGAAGAAGGTGCGGGTGGCGTTCCGCGAAGCCACGGGCGAGGACTTCACCAACCTGTGGCCCAAGAGGGATGCGAGGCCATTCCACTACTGGTACGACTGAGCCGATACCGGCCCTTGCGTCTTGCGGACGGAGGGCTTGGGGGTGCCCCGCATCGCATTGCTGCACCCCATGCACGGCTGAACTGCAGCCAGCCCGGTTGCTGGCGCAGGCACGCATGCCTACGCTTGCCAGGTCTCCAACCGAACACTGAACAGAGTAGGAAGCGCGCATGGCACAGCAGCAGCAACAACAAATCGTCCTCTACGCCACCGGCGCCCCCGAGGTGATGCGCCTTGAACAACAAGCCACCGAAACCCAGGCCCCCGGCCCGGGCCAGGTCTGGCTCACCCAGGCCGCCATCGGCGTGAACCCGCTCGACGTGAGCCAGCGCAAGGGCGCCGTGCGCATCGCCTTGCCCTCGGGCCTGGGGCTCGAAGGGGCGGGCACGGTGGCGGCCATTGGCGCCGATGTCGGCAACGTGGCCGTGGGCGACCGCGTGGCCTATGCCACGGGGCCGCTGGGGGCGTATGCCAGCGCACGGCTGTTCCCGGCCGACAGGCTGGTGAAGCTGCCCGATGCGCTGGCCTTCGACGAAGCGGCGGCCGTGCTGTTCAAGGGCATCACGGCGCAGTACCTGCTCAAGACGACGTACGCGGTCGGGCCGGGCACGCGCATCGTGGTCTACGGCGCGGCGGGCGGGCTGGGGCAGATCATGGCGGCGTGGGCACGGCACCTGGGCGCCTTCGTGATCGGCGTGGTGTCCAAGGCCGAGAGCCTGGAGCGTGCGCGGGCCGCGGGCTGCCACGCGGTCTTCGTGTTCGACCCGGCCACGCTGGCCGGGCAGGTGAAACAGGCCACAGAGGGCCTGGGGGCCGACGTGGTGTACGACCCCATCGGCCGCGTCTCGCTGGAGGCCTCGCTCGACAGCCTGCGCCCGCGCGGGCTGCTGGTGTCGTTTGGCGCGCTGTCGGGTGCGCCCGCGCCCATCGAGATGGGCACGCTCAATGCCAAGGGCTCGCTGTTCGTCACCCGGCCTTCGCTCGCAGCTCACACCGCCACGGCGGCCGAGTACCAGGAGCGGGCACGCGACGTGCTCGATGCGCTCGCGGCCGGCATCATCCGCGCGCAGGTGTGGCGCCGCTATCCGCTGGCCGAGGCGGCGGCGGCGCATGCGGATCTGGAAGAGGGGCGCTCGCAGGGGGCGATCGTCCTGGTTCCGGGTTCCGTTTGAAGCCCCTGGCCGGGCTCAGTCGAGTGCGGCCTTGCGGATGGGCAGGCCCGCGTAGGACTTGAGCGTCTTGAGCACGAAGGACGACTGGATCTCGCGCACGCCTGGCAGCTTGCCGGCCACACGGCTGATGAAGTCCGCGTAGGCGTTCATGTCCGTTGCCACCACCCGCAAGAGGAAGTCGCCGTTGCCCGACACCATGTGGCACGACACGATCTCGTCCACGGCCGCCACGGCGGCCGTGAACTCCTGGATGTTGCGCTCGTCGTGGGTGTGCACGCTGATGGACAGAAAGCTCTCGATGCCGAAGCCGAGCTTTTGCGCGTTCAGGTGCGCGTGGTAGCCGTCGATGAGGCCGGACTCCTGCATCTTCTTGATGCGCCGCCACACGGGCGTGTTGCTCAGGTGCAGCTGCTCGGCCAGGTCGGCGCTGGACAGCCGCGCGTCGCGCTGCAGTTGTTCAAGGATCACGACTTCGACCTCGGTCAGCGCTTCGGGACGGCCCATGGTTCTTTCTTCTTTCGATCAGCGAGAGCAGATGGTATTGGAGCGCCCGCCGATTGCAAAGGTTTTGCGCTTTGCACCGGCCCAGGCGTGTTTTGCGCAAAGTCTTTTCCTGCCTGCGTCGTGAGAATCAATTCCTCCCCACCAGAGGAAAGACCCGCCACCATGAAATGGCCCGCCACGCGCATCTCCAGCAGCTCGCCGAAGTCCTTTGGCATGTACCAGCGGGCCGCTGCGCTCTTCCCGCACGACCCCGACGTGATCCACCTGGAGGTGGGCCGCCCCGACTGCGACACGCCCGCGCACATCAAGCAGGCGGCCATCGACGCCCTGCAGGCCGGCCGGGTGCACTATGGCGAGTTCCCGGGCGAGCTGGACCTGCGTGAAGCCATCTGCACCCGCCTGGCCCGGCACAACGGCATCGAGGCCAGCCCGGCACAGGTCATCGTGACCAACGGGCTCACGCACGCATCGTATGCCACGGTGATGGCGGCCATCGACCCGGGCGACGAGGTCATCCTGCTCGCGCCGTACTACCCCCAGATCATCAACAAGATCGAGCTGGCAGGCGGGGTGGTTGTCGCCGTGCCGCTGGATGCCGCGGCGGGTTTCGCCATCGATGCGGCGCGCATCGAGGCCGCGGTCACGCCGCGCACGCGAATGGTCTGCATCGTCAATCCCAACAACCCCACGGGCCGGGTCCATACCCGCCAGGAGCTGCAGGCGCTGGCGGACGTGGCCATCCGCCACGACCTGCTGGTGCTGTCGGACGAGGTGTACGAGCGCATCGTGTACGACGGTGCGCAGCACACCAGCATCGCGTCGCTGCCCGGCATGGCCGAGCGCACGATCAGCCTGTTCGCTTTCACCAAGGCCTATGCCATGGACGGCTGGCGGCTGGGCTACCTGGTGGCCGACCCCCGGTTCATCCCGGCGATCCTCAAGGTCACGATGAACGACGTGTCCCACGTCAACACCTTCATCCAGGCGGGCGGCGTGGCGGCGCTGACCGGCGACCAGTGCGCGGCCGAGCAGATGGTCGAGGAAGACCGGCGCCGCCGCGATCTGGTCTGCGACACGCTGGACGGGCTGGCCGGCATCCGCTGCCCGCGCCCGCAAGGCACGATCTACGCCTTTGCCGACATCCGCGGCACGGGCCTGGGCAGCCAGGCGTTCGCCGACCGGCTGCTTGCGCAGACCAAGGTGAGCGTGGAGTCCGGGGCGTTCTACGGCCCGGCGGGCGAGGGCTTCGTGCGCATCTGCTTCGGTGGCGAGCCGTATGCGCGCATCCAGACCGCGATGGACCGCATGCGCGGCTTCCTGCAAGGCCAAGGGTAGAACACCATGGACATCGCGAGCGCCACTGCATTCGACGGCTGGATCCGCAGCCGCTTCAAGGACTTCAACACCGAGCTGGAGGAACTGTATTTTGCCAAGGCGGACCGGGCCGACGTGGAGGGCACGGGCGATGGCACCAAGGCGGCGCTGCGGGACGAGGGGGCCGGGCACATCGCCCGCATCCATGCCGAACCCCGGCTGTACGAGGACGAGGCGCGCAGCTACGACCTGCTGGGCAACATCGGCCTGTACATGGCAGCGCTGCGCCGCCATGAACTGACCAACCCGGACCGGGAGGAGCGCTCGCCCTTTCCGGTGGCGAGCGCGCTGGCGCAGCGCCTGGCGGCCGGCCTGGGCGTTGCGCCGCGCTTTGCCACCGCCCACGTCAACCTGCGCAACCTGGCCATCGGCGGCGAGCACAAGAGCTTCACGCGCCTGCCGGACGAGCTGCTGTTCATCGAGTACAACTGCCTGCCCATCCTGGCCTACATCCGCGCTGCCGACGTGCTGCGCCGCATAGCGCCGCTGGGCGTGGCCCACCCCGCCTCGCTGGCCCTGCTGCGCGATGCGCAAGCCGCTCTCAAGGACGTCGGCCGCTACAACGCCGAGCTGCACCGGCGGCTGGACGTGGACCGCTTCTTCTACAACATCCGCCCCTATTTCAAGACCTACCGCGTGGGGCGCCATGCCTACCGGGGCGCCAACGCCGGCGACTTTGCCGCGATCAACGAGATCGACCTGTGCCTGGGGCTGTGCCGTGTGTCCGACCCAGGCTATGCCGGCATCGTGATGGAGAAGATGCCGTTTTTGCCGCGCGAGGACCAGCAGGCACTGCAAGCTGCCTGCTGGCAGCAGAGCCTGCTCGACGCCTTTTTGGAGGCCGCGCCGGCCGCGCACGGGCATGCGGGCCTGCGCGCCAACGTGCAGGCGTTCCTGGACGTGTGCGCGGCGCACGGAGAGACGGCGGCCCAGCACCACGAGTTGTTCGTGCACCGGTTCATCGAGGTCCCCTCGACCCGTATGGAGGAAAAGCACCTGGCGCAGATCACCGCCAGCGGCCCCCCGCTGCAGGCGCTGCTGGCGGCGCTGGAGGCGCTGCGCGACCGGCGCCTGGCCGTGGACCGGCCGGGCATCGACTCGCGGCACGCCGACCTGGCGGTGCTGCGTGCGCTGTAGCAGGGCAGGGCGCAGCCCGGTGCATGGCATGGCGTACAGTCCCCGTGACTGCTTTGTGATTGCCCCATGGACCTGCTCGACAGCCAACACGCCGATGAACTAGCCACACTGCTGGCGCTGCATGCCGAGGGCTCGTTCGCGGCCGCGGGGCGGGCGCTGAACAAGCACCCCTCGGTGCTCTCCAAGCGCCTGGCCGCGCTGGAGGCCCGGCTGGGCGTGCGCCTGGTGGAGCGCACCACGCGGCAGCTGCGCTTTACCGACGACGGCCTGCGCCTGGTGGAGAAGGTGCGCCACGCCGCGCTGCTGATCGCCGAGGCGCAGAAGGAGGCCGCGCAGGGCGCACACGAGGTGCGCGGGCGGCTGCGCCTGTCCATGCCCGCCGCCATGGGCCGGCGCTGGCTCAGCCCCATGGTGGCCGGATTTGCCCTGGCCCACCCCGAGGTGCAGGTGGAGGTGGAATACGCCGAGCGCTTCGTCGACATCGTGGCCGAGCATTTCGACGCGGCCATCCGCATCGGTGAGCTCGAAGACAGCCGCCTGGTGGCCACGCGGCTGTGCGAGCACCGGCGCATCCTGTGCGCGGCGCCCGGCTACCTGCAGCGCCATGGCACACCCCAGGTACCGACCGACCTGGCGACGCACAACTGCCTGGGCTTCACGGGGCTGCGCTCCTACCCCGAATGGCGCCTGACGCGCGACGGCGTGACCGAGGCCGTGCAGATCAAGGGCAGCCTCGTCAGCAACGACAACGAGGCCCTGCTGGCCGCAGCGCGCCTGGGCCTGGGCATCATGGCCGCGGGCGACTGGCTGGTCAGCCCCGACATTGCCGCCGGCCACCTGGTGCCGGTGTTGGCGCCCTGGGGGCTCAATGCGCATGCCGGCATCTACCTGGTGCGGCCCTCGGGGCGGTTCAGCACCGCGGCGATGGCGGCGTTCAAGGCCTGGATGGTGGGGCAGTTTACGCAGGGCGCGCCCTGGCGCTTGTAGGCGGGTGTACCCACGCAGCCACCACTTGTAACGGCTGGAGGGGGGCACATCGGCAATACTTGGCCGCATGAAAGCACTCCTACTGGGCCTGGTGGCGGTGGCCGCATCGCTGGCTGCCGTGGCACAGCCTGCCGCCGATCCGCGCGCGAAGCCCATCGAGGCCCGTGGCCCGTTGGCGCCGCTCAAGGGCACACTGCTGGCGCCTGCCAGGGCCGGTGCGCCCGTGGTGCTGATCGTGCCCGGCTCGGGCCCCACGGATCGCGATGGCAACAACCCGCTGGGCGTGAATGCCGCCACCTACAAGCTGCTGGCGCAGGACCTGGCGGCCCGGGGCATCGCCTCGGTGCGCATCGACAAGCGCGGCATGTTCGGCAGTGCCAAGGCCGTGGCCGATGCCAATGCCGTCACCATTCCCGACTATGTAACCGACGTGCACAGCTGGGTGGGCGCCATCCGCCGCAGCACCGGTGTGCCCTGCGTGTGGGTGCTGGGCCACAGCGAGGGCGGCCTGGTTGCGCTGGCCGTTGCGCAAGGGGGCGGTGAGGTGCCGGGCATCTGCGGCCTGGTGCTGGTGGCCGCGCCCGGCCGGCCGCTGGGCCAGGTGCTCCGCGACCAGCTGCGTGCCAACCCGGCCAACGCGCCCATCCTGGAGCAGGCCCTGGCCGCCATCACCAGGCTCGAAGGCGGGGCCCGCGTGGACACTGCCAGCCTGCACCCCGCCTTGCACCCGCTGTTCAACGAGGCGGTGCAGGGCTTTTTGATCAGCGCCTTCGCGCAGGACCCGGCCAAGCTCATCGCCGCCACCAAGGTACCCGTGCTGGTGCTGCAGGGCGAGCGCGATCTGCAGGTGGGCGTGCAGGACGCACGCCTGCTGGCCCAGGCCAACCCCGCCGCCCAACTGGTGCTGCTGCCCGATACCAACCATGTGCTCAAGGCCGTGGTGACGGACGACCCTGCGGCGAATATGGCGACCTATGCTAACCCGGGCCAGCCGCTGGCGCCGGGGGTGGTAGATGCGGTCGTGCGGTTTGTCGCGGCAGGCAAGACCAGGCCTTGATGCGCGCCGCCGCGGTGCTGACAACTACAGGCAGGCCATCGTTGCCGTGAACGAATGCGCGGGGGACTGCTCCGACCTGTCGATGGTTGCACTGTCCGCCCCTGCAACAAACTGCGTGAACCGGATAGCCCCTGTGTTCAACCCGGGTGCGTGGACCTGGCCGCAGACGAATTTCCCTCGGGTCGTGGTCACGACATGCACCTCCTGGAACCTGGCCGACCCGGGGTGCTTGAGTTGGGCTGCCACCGCAGCTTTTGCCGCGGACATCAATGCCTCCTCATTTTTCCCTTGCAGCAGAAACGCCAGGCTGGAGTCGATGTGGCGTTGCAGGTCCGTGTTCAGCGCGCGGAGCAGGGCTGGCATCCGTGGTGCCGGCGCGGGTGCTGCAAGGGGAGCCTGCGCGCAACCCAGCGCCAGCAGGGCTGCCAAAAGCAGTGCGGGGCGGAACTTCGGCCAGTCATCTGCTTGCATGCTGCACTCCATGGGGTTGAACACCAGGGTGTAGCAGAGCGAGGGATGCCTGGGTGCGGCCAGCCGCACAGCAGCGCCAGGCTTCGTGACATTGGTCTCAAGAGTTCGATCCGCTTGGTGCCCGCGGGGGCGCGGCCCGCGCCGTCGTCTCGTGGTGCTGCGCCAGCTGCACCCGGTCCTCCAGCGTCGAGAACACCACCGCAAACGCCATGCCCACCAAGGCGCCGAGCACGGTGTCGAGCAAGCGCGCCAGCGGCATCCCGCTGCTTGCCGCAGGCGTGGCCAGCGAGGTCATGAGCAGCGCCATGGGGGTCACGAAGACCTGGCCCAGCGCGTAGTTGGCACCGATCACCACCTCGGTGGCCAACTGCAGCACGATCACGGCGGCCAGCAGGGGCCAAAACGTAGGGTGCTGGGCCAGCACCAGCCAGGCCAGGGCCGCGCCGGCCACGGTGCCCAGGCTGCGTTGCAGGGCGCGGTGCATGGCGGTGTGCAGGTGGCTGCCTTGCAGCACGGCCATGGCGCCGATGGCGGCCCAGGCCGGGTGCTGCCAGCCGGCGGCCAGGGCCAGCAGGCCGGCGCTGGCGGTGCACAGGGCAATGCGGGCAAATTGCAGCCACGGGCCGGCCTGCACGGCGGGCGTGGGCGGCGGCGTGGCCGGTGCGGCGCGCAGCCGGTCGCTGGCGCGGCAGACGGCAAAGGCCGATGCCACCCCGGCCAGGGTGAAGAGCACGCGGGCAATGGCGCTCTGCCAGCCATCCACCGGTGCCATGGCGGCACAACCCGCGAAGACGAAGATCACGGCGCCCGGCGGGCCCAGGCACCAGCGCCCGGCCAGCCACGACACCGTGCCGGCCAGCAGGCCCAGGCAGAGCAGCAGGGCGGCGGGTTGTGCGCCTGCCAGGCCCAGCAGCGACATCAGCGCCACTGCCCCGATGAGCAGCGCGCCCGAGCGCAGCACGGCGGGCATGCGCTGCCCCGCCGGCGCAAAGCGCCCCAGCAGTGCCGCCAGAGCGCCCAGCGCCGCATAGCCCACCAGGTGTGCCCAGGGCGACAGGTGCGTGGCCCCGGCAGCGATCAGCACCGCCAGGCCGGTCTGCAGCCCCACCACGGCGGCGTTGCGCAGCGAGGGCAGGGGGGAGATGGCGCAGGCCTCGCGCAGGCGCGCGGGGGCCAGCAGGCGCGGCAGGCTGGCCAGGTGGGAGCTGTGCACAGAGGAGGAGGCGGTGGTCTGCATGGTCAGGCCTGCGATGCGATGCGCGCCTCGATGCGCTCGAAGGCGCGCAGCAGGGTCTGCGCATCCTGCTCGCCAATGTCGGCCAGCAGCTCCGACTCAATGGCCTGCAGCTGCTTGCGCAGGGTGGCCACGGTGCGCCGGCCGGCGGGCGTCAGGTGCACCAGCTTCACGCGGCGGTCCTCGGGGTGGGGGCGGCGTTCGATGAGTCCGCGCTCCACCAGGATGTCGAGCAGCCGCACCAGGCTGGAGCCATCGAGCCCCACGGCCGCGGCCAGCGCGCTTTGCGACACATCGCTGTCGCTGCCCAGTTCGTGCAGGTGCATCAGCGGCGCCCAGGTGGCGTCGCTCAGGCCGCTGGCAGACAGGCGCGCATCCAGCGCCTGGCGCCAGCGCCGTGCCAGGCCCACCAGGCGGATGCCGATGCGGTGGCGCGGATCGGGAAGGTCTTCTTTCATGAAGATTGATTTTATCACAATCATTTGAATTCAAATGATTGTGGTGCAGCGCAGCTTGTTTGCCGAGCAGCGGGTGCCTGTTACCGTTCCACGGGCCGGGGGATTGGGGGAGGGCCTGCTCTTGGCCTATCATCTGCTGAAGAGCAAGCCGCCCGATGCGACATCGGTCATCCGGCCCGCCAACCAGAACATCGAACCGGTGGTCCTCCGCCAACACCCGTCCATGCCCTCTCTTTCGTCCCCTCCGGCCGCAACAACACCGTCGTCACCCGCCTTCGTCCCCGAGACCCGCTTCGGCCTGTGGTTCCTGTCCACCGAGACCTGGCGCGTGCATGTGCTGCAGCGCGCCCTCAACGACCTGCAGGCCCTGGCACCCGACCTGCCCAAGGGCGGCACCGTGCTGGACATCGGCACCGGCCAGGGCCACTCGCTGCCGGAGCTGGCGGAACGTTTTCGCCCCAGCCAGCTCCATGCCCTGGATCCCGAGCCGGACTTTGCCGAGCGCAGCGCAGCGATGCGCCAGGCGGTCAGCCCCGCCGTCGCGCTGCACAATGCGCATGCCGAGAACATTCCGTTGCCCGACGGGTCGGTGGACCTGGTGCTGTGCCACCAGACCCTGCACCACATCGTGGACCAGCAGGCCGCGCTGGCCGAGATCTTTCGTGTGCTCAAGCCGGGCGGCCACCTGCTGCTGGCCGAAAGCACCCGCGCCTACATCCACAGCTGGGTCATCCGGCTGCTGTTTCGCCACCCCATGCACGTGCAGCGCAGTGCGCCCGAGTTCCTGGCCATGCTGGGCGAGGCCGGCTTCGAGGTGAAGCCCGAGCATGTCAGCACGCCCTACCTGTGGTGGAGCCGCAAGGACCTGGGCGCGCTGGAATGGCTGGGCTTTGGCGTGCCCAAGGTGCGCGAGGAAACGCTGCTCAATGCCGTAGCGCGCAAACCGCTTTGAGGAGCTGACCGCCATGCAGATCAAACTCGCCAGCGTCCTGGTGGACGACCAGGAAAAGGCCCTGAAGTTCTACACCGAGCAGCTCGGCTTCGTGAAGGACAAGGACATCGCCATGGGCACGTTCCGCTGGCTTACCGTCAACTCGCCCGAGGGTGCCGAGGGCGTGGAGCTGGTGCTGGAGCCCATGGCATTTCCGCCCTCTGCTGTGTACCAGCGTGCACTGTTCGAGGCCGGCATCCCGGCCACCGCCTTCATCACCAAGGACCTGGCGGGCGACTACGCGCGGCTCAAGGCCAACGGCGTGCAGTTTCGCGGCGAGCCCATGCGCGCGGGGCCGATCACCATGGTGCTGCTGGAGGATACCTGCGGCAACCTGATCAACCTCGTCCAACCCGATGATTGAGGCTGGAGGGGCGCCTGCGGCCGATCCGCGGATCGACGCGGTGCTGGCCCTGTGCGATGCCGCCCACGACGAGGTGCGCCGGCTGGGCGCAGTGCAGGACGAGGCCCGCATGCAGGACATCATCGACCGGCTGCATGCGCTGGCGCAGGTGTACGCCGATGCCCCCACGGTGCCCAAGGCGCTCGCCGGGGTGCTGTTTGACCTGTCCACGGCCTTGTATTCGGCGGCGGGCACCACCGACGAGGTGCGCTGCAAGGCGGCGTTCGCGTGGTTCGATGAATTCTGCGATGCAGCGCGGGGCGTGCTGAACTAGCTCGCCAGAGAAGACGTTCTAGCCCAGCGCCCTGATCACCGCCGCATGCGCCATCGCCAGTTCGGGCGAGGTGTGGAAGTGCCGCTGGTAGTGCCCTGAGAAATCCGCCTCGGCCGAGTGCTCGAGCTTGAGCATCTCGCGCACGCGGCGCGCCACGACGGGCGGTGCCTCGGCGATATCGGCATTGCCAGGCTCCATGGCCTCGTCGAGCATCACGATCAGGCGGCTCAGCGGCTCCATCCAGCGCATGGATTCGGCATACGCCATGACCTGCAGGAACTCGCCGGCCGACTGGCGGCCATGCAGCTTTTCATAGTCGCGCCGCTCCAGCTCGATCAGCTGGCGGTGCAGCGCCAGCAGGGCGTTGCGCAGGGCGGCGCATTGTTCAGGGGTGGCAGAGGTGGTCGTGGTCATGGGCAGAGGGTCTGAAAAATGGTTTGCCGCATGATCGCACGCCCCCGGGGCATCAATCCTTCATCTTGGCGAAGTCCACCAGCTTGGCGTACTGCGCCGTGTCGCTGCGCATCAGTGCGGCCAGATCGGCGTTGGCGGCGGTGGGCAGCACCATGCCGGCGTCTTCCAGGCGGCGGCGCACGGCCGGGTCCTGCAGGGTGGCCTTGAGGCCCTGGCTGAGCTGCTGGGCCAGGGCGGGTGGCAGGTTTTTGGGTGCGGCCATGGCGAACCAGCCGACCAAATCGTAGCCCTTGAGCAGCGGGTGCTCGCCCAGCGCGGGCACATTGGGCAGGGCCGGGCTGCGCGCGGCGCTGGTGATGCCCAGGGGCACGACGCGGCCGCCCTGGATGAAGGGCAGGGCGGCGGTGGGCGAGAGCATGGCGAAGTCCAGCGTGCCGCCGGCCAGGTCGCTGGTGAGCGAAGCCGTGCCGCGGTAGGGGATGTGCGTCATGAAGATGCCGGCGCGCTGCTTGATGAGTTCGCCCGCAAAGTGCAACGTGGAGCCCACCCCCGAGCTGCCGTAGCTGTACTTGCCGGGGTTGCGCTTGACCAGGTCGATGAACTCGGCCAGGTTCTTCACGCCCGTCTTGGGTCCGGCCACCAGGAGCACGGGGGCGGTGGCGATGAGGCCGATGGGCGCCAGGTCCTTGAGCGGGTCGTACTTCTGCGCGGGGTTCACCAGGCCGGTGGCCGCCATCTCGTTGCTGGAGCCCACCAGCAGGGTGTAGCCGTCCGGCGGGCTGCTGACCACGCGCTGCGCGGCGATGGCGCCGGCCGCGCCGCCCTGGTTGTCCATGACCAGCGTGGCGCCGAGCCTGGGGCCCAGCGCGTCGCCGACGATGCGCGCCGCCTGGTCCACCGAGCCGCCCGGTGGGTAGCCGATGACGATCTTGACCGGCTTGGTAGGCCAGGCCGCGGCGCCCTGGGCCAGGGCTGCGGGCGTGCCGGTGGCCGCGAGCGTGGCCATGGTGGCGGCCAGCAGCGCGGTACGGCGCGTTGCGGATGAGGGGATCAGGCGAGGAAAGGGCATGCGCATGGTGGGGGCCGTGAGGGTGGGGTGTGAAGGGGAGGGCGTGGGCTCAGGCCGGTGCCAGGAAGCGCTCGGTCAGCTTGACCCAGTAGGTCGATGCCAGGGGCAGGCAGGCGTCGTTGAAGTCGTAGCCGGGGTTGTGCACCATGCAACCGCCGCTGCCGTGCGTGTCGCCCACGCCGTTGCCCACGATGAGGTAGCTGCCGGGGCACTGCTCCAGCATGAAGGAGAAGTCCTCGCTGCCGGTCAGGGGCTGCAGGTTGGGCATGATGCCGTCTTCGCCCAGCCAGTCGAGCGCGACCTGGCGTGCGAAGTCGGTGCTGGCCATGTCGTTCACCAGGGCCGGGTAGCGCCAGTGGTAGTCCACCTCGGCCTGCACGCCCAGCGTAGCGGCCTGGGCCTGCACCAGGGCGGTGATGCGCTCGCGCAGCAGGGCGCGGATCTCGGGGCGGTAGGCGCGCACCGTCAGGCGCATGAGCACGCTGCCAGGGATGACGTTGGGCGCATCCCCGCCGTGGATGGCGCCCACCGAGATGACGGCCATCTCGCGCGGGTCCACGTTGCGCGAGACGATGGTCTGCAGCGCCAGCACGATGTGCGCCGCCGCTACCACCGGGTCGGCCGCCAGGTGCGGGGCCGAGCCGTGGCCGCCCCGGCCCTTGACGGTGATGGTGACCGAGTCGGACGAGGCCATGAACGGCCCGCCCATGAAGCCGAAGGTGCCCACCGGGTGGCCGGGCATGTTGTGCAGGGCGAAGATGGCGTCGCAGGGGAACCGCTCGAACAGGCCGTCCTCGATCATTTTGCGGCCGCCACCCAGGCCTTCTTCGGCGGGCTGAAAGATCAGGTGCAAGGTGCCGTCGAAGCTGCGCTCCTTTGCCAGGTGGCGCGCCGCCGCCAGCAGGATGGCGGTGTGGCCGTCGTGCCCGCAGGCGTGCATCTTGCCCGCGTGGGTGCTGGCATAGGGCAGGCCGGTCTCCTCGTGGATGGGCAGGGCGTCCATGTCGGCGCGCAGGCCCAGCACGCGCGGGCTGCTGCCCAGGCGCAAGGTACCCACCACGCCGGTACCGCCCATGCCGCGGTGCACGGTGTAGCCCCATTCGGCCAGGCGCGCGGCCACCAGGTCGCCGGTGGCAAATTCCTCGAATGCGAGCTCGGGGTGGGCATGGATGTGGCGGCGCAGGGCGACCATCTCCGCCTCGATCGCGCGGATGCCGGGCAGCACCGGGTCGGTGCGGTGTTCGTGGTCATCGCACTGGTGCTGTGGTGGTGTTGCGTTGTCTCGTTCGATGGCCTGGTTCATGGCGGTTTCTGGTGTGCAGTTGGTGGGCAAAGTCTAGAAACCGCGCCTGCACAGCGGCAGACAGGGGCTGCCTTGCACCGCATGGCAGCGCTTGTCTTGCTGCGGTCACGGGCTTGTGCTGGGGCCGGCCGCGCGGGCGGCCAAGGGCGGCGCGCACTGATAATGGCCGCCATGAAACTGCACCAGATGCGCTACATCGCCGCGGTGGCTGCGCACGGCAGCATCCGCGCGGCGGCGCGCGCCCTGGGGGTGACGCAGGCCGCCGTCACCCAGGGCATGCGCGAGCTGGAGGCGGACTGCCAGCTCGCCCTGTTCACCCGGCACAGCGGCGGCATCGGCCTCACGCCTGCGGGGCGCGACTTGGTGCAGCATGCCCAGCGCATCCTGGAGCAGATGCACCAGGCCGAGCAGGACCTGGCGCGCCACCGCGGCGCGGGCGCGCCGCAGCGCCTGTCCATCGGCATCACGCCCTGGGTGGCGCAGACATTGCTGGCGCGCGTGCTGCCGCCCTTCCGCGCCGAGATGCCGCATGTGCAGCTGGAGCTGTATGACGGCTTCTCGGCCCTGGCCTACCCCAAGCTGCGCGAGGGCAGCCTGGATCTGATGATCGGCCGCATCGCCGCGCCCGACGAGATGCTGGGCCTGCAGTCCACGCCGCTGTTCACCTACGAGGCCACCGTGATGGCGCGCGCCGGGCATGCACGGGCAGGGGCCACGTCCATCCACGAACTGCTGGACCAGGACTGGGTGCTGAACTTCGGCCCCGGCGGCGAGAAGGAACTGATGGACCAGCTGTTCACCTGCCACGGCGCCGCCGTGCCGCGCCACCACATCCACCTGGCGCAGTCGGCCTCGCTGATGCTGACCCTGGTGCAGAAGACCGACATGCTGACCTTCTGCCCCTGGCCGCTGGCCGAGACGGCCTCGCTGCGCGGCAGCATGGTGGCGCTGCAGCTGCGCGAGCAGTTCGCGCCGCGCACCGTGGGCATCATCCGGCGCAGCAACGAGACCCCCTCGCTAGCGGCGCAGCGCTTTCTGGCGCACTTTGCCGAGCAGGTGCAGGCCAGCGTGCAGTCGGACGATGCGGAGCTGCGGCGGGTGTTCTATTCGGTGGAGATGGCGAAGGGGGCGGGCACCGGGGAGTGAGGCAGGTCCGGCAGAAGAGGCGGTGCATTGTCCCTTTGCCGCCGATGTCATCCGCCATGGTGTTTGTCGCGTTGTCTAAGATCACGCGCAACAATGACGAGAGGGAGAAAAAGAACCATGCAGACCATTGCAAAAAACCTGGCTGTGGCCGCCATGGCGCTGTGCGCCGCTGCGGCCTGTGCCCAGCAGTCTCAGAACATGGAGGCCATGAACCGGGGCGTGTTCAGCGATGTGCCTGCGCCGCCGCTGGGCGGCAGCGTCAAGGACGCGGCGGCCAAGAAGCGCGGCAGCCTGCAGCCGGGCACCGGTGACTTCTACCGCTTTGCCAAGATCGAGGCCTCCCCGGTCAGCCAGGAGGCGAGTCCGATGGACCTGCGGCGCTGGACGCTGTCTGCCCTGGTGAGCAAGGCTACAGGCGAGGTCGAGTTCTACCTGCACTATTACGAGATCTACCGCGCCAGCTCCTGGAAGGCGTTTTCCGCCGCGCAGACGGACGCGGGCGAGAACCTCAAGCTCGGCCGCATCGGCGCCCGGGTGGTGTCGTGCCGCAGCGGCTGCTCTTACGCGGAAGAGCTGTTCATCGACCTCGCCCCGGGCACCGTGGAGCGCGCCCGCACGCAGCCCTTGCGGATACAGCTGTCGGGCCTGGGCGCAAACGCCACCCTGGTCGAGGTTGGGGCGCAGGCGGTGAACGACCTGGTGGCCAAGGCCGAGCTGGAAGCGATGAAGTACCGCAAGGCGGGGGCTTCGGCCGGGGTAGTTCCCGCGCTCGCGTCTGAACCTTCCATGCCGGCTGCGGCAACCCCGGCCCTGGTGGCCGATGAGCTGCAAAAGCTCGCCAGGCTCAGGGCCGCTGGCACCATCACCGAGCAGGAGTTCCAGGGCCTCAAGGCGAAGCTGCTGGCGAGGTGAGCCGCCGCCAGCGTGCGGCCGGCCCCGATTTCCCTGAATTTCTTTTTTGTCTGATTGGATGGAGAGCTCCCCCATGGCGTCTTATTACTTCGGTCTGGATGGTCTGAGTGATCTGTCTGCACCCTCCAGGGCGTCGGCCAATACCATGGTGTTCGTCCCCGAGACGCACAACCTGGGCGTTCTCCTGGGGTACGAGCTCACGTCCACGGTGCGCCTATATGAACCGGACTTCACCCAATCGTCCATCTACCAGTTCACGGCCAAGGCGGGTGCCACCTACCACATCCACAGCACGTCCTTCTTCGAGCCCTGGATCAAGCTGTACGACCAGAATGGCAAGCCGGTTGCCCGTGGAGACCTCACGGACGACTGGTACTCGGGTTCCTCCTCCTACGATTCCATCAGCGGGTGGAAGGCCCCTTACGACGGCGTGTTCTACATCGATCCGGGCTGGGACAGGGGGGTTGCGCAAGGCCACCGAAGCACCAGCCTGACGGTGGACGAAGATACCGACTCGTCCGGCTGGAACACGTCCCCGGCGCCCGCACCCGCACCCGCGCCCGCGCCAGCACCGGTGGTCGCGGCCCTGCCGCCCGTGCTGATGGCACCTGCGCCGCGCCCCGATGCCACCTCGCCCGCAGCCGGCGCCGTCCATGGAACGGATGCGGCGGACACGCTTGCCGGTGGCAACGGCATGGACCTGATTTACGGCGGCAACGGCAATGACATGGTGACCGCCGGCGCGGGAAACGACTTCGTGCGCGGTGGCGGTGGCAACGACAGGCTCAACGGTGGCCCGGGCATCGACACTGCGCAGTATGCGGGTGCCTATTCGGCCTATACCGTGACCGTGGACCGTTCCGCCAACACCATCCGGGTGGCGCACAACGCGGGCGGTGCCGACGGCACCGACGTGACCTCGAACTTCGAGTTCTACCAGTTCGGCGACAGGATCGTCCCCGCATCGCAGCTGTGGCTGCTCAACGCCCCGCAGATCAAGGGGACGGATGCCAGCGACACGCAGGAGGGAACGGCTGCGGCAGACATCATCCTGCCGGGCAAGGGGAACAACCAGGCGCTTGGCAATGGCGGCAATGACCTGATCGTGGCCAGCCTGGGCAGCAGCAACTCTGCCGAAGGCGGAGACGGCATCGATACCCTGTTCATCGATACCGCCTCTGCCAACGTCACGGTCACCAAGTACCCTGCCCACTGGGCGGAAGCCAAGATCTCTGTGGAGCAGAACAATGTGCTGGACGATGACATGGAGCGCGTCCAGTTGAAGGACAAGTACTTCGTGCTGGACCTCGACCCCGGCACCAATGGGAACAAGGCCGCCCTGCTGGCCTATACCCTCAAGGGCCCGGCGGGGCTCAGGGATGGCGATCTGATCGCCAAGACACTGCTGCCCCTGTTCGACAGCGGTTTCTCGGTGGCCGACGTGAGCTCCTACCTCATCGACTCGGGCTACATGGCGGGACTGGCTGGCGGTGCATCGAACGCGCAGTTCGTCGCCACGCTGTTCAAGGCCGTCACCGGGATCAGCGCCGACAGCGCCACCGTGGCCACCTTCGAGGCGCTGATCACGAGCGGGGCCTACACGCAGGCCACGATGCTGGCCGGCGTGGCCCAGCTGGAGCTGGTGGGCACGGCCGCCAACCTGCCGCAGTACGCCAGCACCGGCTTGGCGTTGGGCATCTGATCACCGGTGCAGGGTCGCCACCGGGACCGGGCTGGCCATTGATTGATTGCAGCGGCCCCACCTGCCCCTATGATCCAGGGATGGCAGAAGTTTGCATTTTCCACTCCACAGACCGTTGCACAGTGCCCTCACCGTGCGCAGGGGATGGAATGCTGCCAGCGCAAGAGAAGAGGGCGGACACCTAGCCATGCCGTCCCCGGTACCCCCCGTGGTGCCCAAGCGTCTCAGTACCTTCCCGACGTTGTGGGCGTTTCTGTTCAGCCGCAGGCGCTTTGCCGACATGGCGGCCGCGCACGACCTGGCCATCATCATCCAGCCGGCGGACCAGCTCGCGCGCTACAAGGCGGGCGGGTGGAGCACCGGCACCGAGCTGGAGGCCCTGCGCCAGGCGTCGCTGGAGCGCCTGTTGCGCACGCGCGCGCAGTTCTGGCGTGCGGGCCTGGCCATCGTGGGCGTGTTCATGCTGCTGGTCATCATGTACTCGGGCCTGGGTCGGCCGCTGGAACTGGAGTTCCCGAACGACATGGGCAAGGTCCTGGCCGCCCTGGGCGCCATCTTCGCCACCTGGGGCTCGGTGATCCAGCTCACGGGCGTGGAGTCGTGGTCCGGCGAAAGCGCGGACGAAAAGCTGCGCAGCATGTTGTTCCAGGCCATGTTCGTGCTGGGCGGGACATTTGCGCTGATCGGGGTGCTGTGGTGAGGCGCGACCGTTGGTGACCTCCGCCCTCCAGTAGCCCGCCCAGTGCGGGCTTTTTTCTGGAAGTTGTTTCGCCCAGGTCGGAGGGCTTGTGGCAAAGCGGGATCGTGGCCTTCGCATATATGCAGATCCTATGCGGCCGACCGGTCCCTGAGGACAGTGGCAGTCCGATCCACTCATCCTTGCCCGAGGGCCGCTGATGAACCTTTTCAAGCTGGCCTGGCCTGGTGCTGCGGATGACCAGGAAGATATGTCCGAGCAGCAGGTCATCACTTCAGCACAGGCCTGGCGCGGAGCAGGTGGGGGCAGAGGGGCCACTTCTGGCATGCGGCTTGATACCGACAGCGGCCAGCGCGAATGGGCGGTGGAGCAAGAAGTGCAGCGGCTTGCAGCGATCAACCCTGCCAGCCGCGAGAGGCTGCGCGCGCTGGCGCAGTTCAATCTGTCCCAGCCTGTCATCGAGCCAAAGCCTGTGGACCGGGAGGCGCAATACATGGCACGGGGCTATGCGTCCGCCGATGCCGCTGCCAACGCACAGTTCGACGCCAACCTGGAACAGCGCCTGAATGCGCGGGCGCACAAGGCGCGCCCCGACGCCGCCACCGGCGAGCGCATCGTGCAGCGCTACAACCCGAATTCCGAGCGCGAGCGCGTGGTCGCCGAAGCAAAGGAAATGCATGCGCTGCGCGCCGATGCCCGACAGCGCGCTGCGGCGCAGGAGATGCCCTCTGTGGTGCGGGGCCTGGCGCAGGGGGCGGCCGGACTCTATGCCACCTCCATGGGGGCGTTTGGCTTGGCGGGCGAGTTGACCGGAAATGAAGATCTGCGCGACTGGGGCCTGGAGGGGTACCGGGAGACCATGCGCGGCGTCAACAACATCCGCCATGCGCCGACCTTCACCGGCATTCGCAGCACGGGCGATGCGGTGGAGTGGGCGCTGGAGAACAGCGGCTATGCGGGCTTTCAGGCGGCGACCACCATCCTCTCGGCAGGCATGGGCGGCCTGATCGCCAACACCGTGGGCAAGAAGGCGCTGGGAGAGGCGGTCGGTATTGCCTTGAACAGCACGGTGCAGACTTTCGGTTCGGTCTATGGCGAAGCGGCCGAGGAGGCGCGCAGGAGCGGCAAGCCACTCGATCTGCCCACGATGCTGGCCGGTGCCACGGTCTCCACCGCCATCGACACGCTTGCGGACAGGATCGGCCTGAACGCTCTGAGCACCCAGACATTCAAAGGCAACGCGCTGGAACGCCTGGGCAAGTCCGTGGGCACCCAGATGGCTGTGCAGGGGGGCACCGAAGCCGCACAACGCGTACCCGAAGAATTGGGCGCTGGCCGAGATCCGCTTCGTAAGGGAACTGGCGCCCAGTATGTGGATGACTTCGCAGCCGGTGCCCTGTTCGGCGCCCACGCTGGCACGGTAGGCGGCTTGCGCGGCGGTGAACCAACGGGAGCGTCAGCCCAGCCTGGAACACACAGGGCCGATGTGCCACTGGTTGGGGAGCAGCACACCACGCCGACCCCACCAGTGCATGCCGAACAGGCTTCTGCATTGCCTGAGGACTACTTGCCCGTGCCCTCCGACCTGCCGCCTGATCGCGCTCTGGGCGGGGCCGAGCGCGCGAACCCGCCAGCGGCGCAAGCGGGCTCTGAGCGTGCGATGGTAAGCGAGCCTGCCGCGCACATGGCACAGGCAACAATGGATCCTCAGGGGGGTGCAGCGCAAGCCGAGCCGGCTCAGGAAGTGGCCCAACCTATGGCCGCTGCTGTCCTGCGGATGGACACGCAGCCCACTGGGACGCTGGCCGTGACGGGAGATCCGGCGCTCATCCGCGACGCATTGCTGCAGGCGGGTGTTGTTGCTGAGGACATCTTTCCAGGATCGCAAGGCGCTTTGGTGGCGCCCCGAAGTGCCGAGCGCGCCTGGGGGACATTGTCGCCCCTTGCGCAGGCTCTGGACGCAGGTTCAGGGCGCCAGGGGCCTGTCTTGCCGGTCGCATCCCCTGCCTTGACTCCTTCGCATCCGGGAATGGTTTTGTTGGATGGAGGCTCGCTGGCGGTAACGGGCGGTGATCCTGCCGAAATTGTGGATCAACTCCTTCGGGCTGGGATCGCAGAGACTGAGCGGCTGCAAATTCCAGGAGGGGTGCTGGTGCCGCCAGGCAGTGTCCAGAAAGTGCTGCAGATTTTCTCGGCTACAGGTGCTGAAAAGCTTGTGCCAGCGCGCTCTGGTTTTCACAATGGTGCACAGGCATTCGATGGGCCGCCTGCCTGGCCCATGCATGCATTGCCGCCAGGGCCGGTTTTTGCGAATCGATTTCCCGACGACGCAAGAGAGCTTCGCGATATGCCGGTCTTGACGACAGACCAAGCGTTGAGAATGCCTGCAAATGTTCTCTATGTGGTCAAGGAAAATGGTGCGTTGATCATGGCGCGCAAACCGCACGATCCGGGAGGTTTTGGCCATGTTGATCTGGCACGAGGAGAAAAGGTCATTGCCGCCGGTGAAGCCAAGGTGCTGTGGGGAACTGTCAAGTACATCGATAACGCATCAGGCCACTACCTCCCCAACGGAGACGCAGCGGCGGCGGCCGCAGTCAAGGCCTTTCGAAACCATGGCTTCCAAGTTTCTGATGAAAGATACATCAACAAAATCTTTGACTTCAAGAGCAGGAAATGGGTGAAGAAATGAATGATCTCATCGTCGAAAATTTCAATACGTTGTGTCAAAAATTCCGCTCTGTGAACTACGCTGAAACCGGCGAAGATGAGATGGAGCCTTTGTACGAGGAACTGCTAGGTCTTTTGCAGCGTAACGCTCAGCACCGCCAGCAGTTGGCGCAGCTCCTTATGGACGACATCCGTCGGCAGCGGTATGGCGGGCGGCAGGGCGAGATATGCTTTTCGGATACCGCCATAGGGTATTGCATGCGAGAACTTCGTTGGCCGGAAATCCTGGCGTTTGCTCAGCAGGAGAATTTCGAGTTCCACTCCAGAAAGATGTCAACCGCCTTGCATAGCATTTTGGAGGCCTACGACGATGAATGGCCAGATGCAGTATTTTTTCGTCGCTTCGGTGGCGGCAGGGATGCTTTGGGCGGTTGAGTTTTCTGATTTGTGATCGCCCGATTTTGGAGTGTCCTGTGCCCAGGGGCAATTTCGTCTGCACCCGATAAACCCAAGTAGGATTGAGATGGATCGCTACGCAGGCAAATCCTTTTTGAGGCTGCTGGACAGCTACTTTCTGGATGTGATCGGCCAGTTGGGGGAGGCTCAGAACCCTGCACTGGTTGCCATGCAGCCGCGATTGGCCGCGGTGTACCGCGACCGGGGGTCGTAGCAGGAGATCGTGGCCAGGCAGATGGATTTTCCACCGGGCGTGACCGATCGGGTGCAGATGTTCTCGAGCAGCTACCAGGAGGTATGCCAGATAAATCGGCTGCAGCCCGATGCGCTCGCCTTTGTGGCGTCTTTCGTCCGCCAGAATTTTTCCGACATCTGATGGGGAATCCGATGAACCAAGCCCGCCAAGTGCGGGCTTTTTTTTGCTCTGCGTACCGTGAACGCCACCATCGTCACTGCTCCTCCAGACCCGGCAGGGCTTTGAAACAGCGGCATATATGCCACCCCTTCAGCGCGCTCGCCTCTTCGCGGACATTGCTTTCACGGGCGATGCGCCCGGTGTCAGCAACCACCACCCGCCACCACTGCCTCTGGCCCCGCGGGCCACGCCGAAGAAGGACCGACCGCACCATGAACACCACCGACAGCAGCAACAGCAACACCAGCCACGCCACCGCAGGCAGCCTGGAACCCGGCGAGGGCGCCGCCAGCGCAATGGATGCCGAGGACCAGATGGTGCAGGCGCTGGATGCTCTGCGCCAGGAGCGTGCGGAAACGGGTGGTGACGCGCAGGTGTCCACCGCCACCATGCCGGCAGGTCCCGATGGGGACTTGCCCGCAGCAATGGCGATGGGCGCCGAGGCCACCGGCACCGATGCCGCGCAGACCCGTGCGCGCCAAGCCGCCGCGCAGCACAGCGACCGGGCCGGCAACCCCGACCCCGCCGAGCTGCTGCGCCGCACGCAGGAAGAGCTGCACAAGGCGCGCAGCGAGATGGGCCGCGTGGGCCAGCTCAACCGCTACCTGAACCAGGCACGGGCCGAGCGCGACCGCTTGCTGCAGGAGAACGCGCAGCTCAAGGGCCGTGGCGGCAGGGCTGCGCCGGGCACCCAGGGCGACAGTTCCGCCGCCGCGTCCGCGCGGCTGGCCGAGCTGTCCGCGAAGGTGCAGCAGTTCCCCGAACTGCATGGGCTGGTGGGCGCCGTGCAGCAGGCCCTGCAGGCCGTGGATGCGCAGGCCGCGACGGTGGCCGAGCAGACCGCCGCCCGCATGGTCGAGCCGCTGCACGGCCTGCGCGCCGAGCACGAGCAGCGCGCCCAGGAGCAACGCAGCGCCGCCTACCAGGCCGCGATGCAAACCTTCGAGGCCACCTACCCGAACGCGGTGGAGGTGGTGCGCAGCGCGGACTTCAGCGCCTGGATCGGCACGCAGCCCCAGCCCATCCAGACGGCCTTCTACCAGGGGCAGGACCCCGGTGAGGCGATTGCGGTGATGGATGCGTACGACGCCCACCTGCGCCGCGCGGGCCGCGCCCCCATTGCCCGCTACCCCCAGCAACAACAGCCCGCCGCACAGCGCGCCAGCGCCAATGCCGCCAGGCTGCAGTCGGCGGCCGGCTTGACTTCGCGCGCCAGCGGCGCCCGGGGCGGCCTGCCGCCCGAGGACGATTTCGAAGCCTCGCTGGACTTCTTTCGGCGCCAGCGCCTGGGCGGCCTGGCATAGCCACGGGCTGCGGGGCCGCAGCCGCGCGCTGGCGCACACAGACACGTTTGAATTTTCCGACAAGGAGCCAATCTCATGACCGTTTACGGTGACATCACCCCCCGTACCGCCGCCTATGCGGTGGACAAGATGCTGGAGCGTGCCCAGCCCTCCCTGAACATGGCCAAGTTTGCCGTGGTGACGGCCGTGCCCAAGGGCAAGACCAAGGTCGTCAAGTGGCGCCGCTATGGCCGCCTGGCGCCCACCACCACGCCGCTGACCGAAGGCGTGACGCCCGTGCAGGGCAACATCACCAGCACCGACGTGTCGGCCAACCTGGAGCAGTACGGCCAGCGCGTGCAGATCACCGACGTGATTGCCGACACGCACGAAGACCCGGTGCTCGGCGAACTGAGTGCCTCGCTGGGCGAGACCGCGGGCCAGACGCAGGAGCTGATCCTGTACAACACCATCAAGGCCGGCACGCAGGTGCTGTATGCCAACGGCGTGGCGCGCAACGCGGTGAACACGACGATGACGGCCAACGTGGCGCGCCGCGCCATCCGCCAGCTCAAGGCGCAGGACGCGCGCCCGCTGACCACCGTGCTCAACGCCACCGACGGCGTGGGCACGCTGCCCATCCCTCCGTGCTATGTGTGCTTTGTACACCCCAACGTGGAGATGGACCTGCAGAACCCCGCGTTCTTCCCGGCCGGCTACACGCGCATCCAGAACTACGGCACCTTCAAGCCGCTGTGCGAGAACGAGATCGGCGCGTTCGAGAACATCCGCTTCGTTTCGTCCACGCTGTATGCGCCGCTGGTCAACGCCGGCAATGCCACGCTGAACGGCATGCTGGGGGGCACGGCGGTGGACGTGTACCAGTCGGTCATCGTCGGCAAGGAGGCCTATGCCACGGTGAACCTGTCGGCATCGGGCTCGGGCCTCACGCCCATCGTGGTCAACCCCAAGCCCAGCGACAGCGACCCCATGGGCCAGCGCGGGCACGTGGCTTTCAAGATGTGGTCGGCCGCGGCGATCTTGAACGACGCCTGGATGACCCGCATCGAACATGGTGTGAGCGCCTGACGCCGGCTTGACCCCCGGGGCCGGCATGCAGCCGGCCCCTTCTCTCAACAGAAGGAATACTCCCATGGCAAAAGCACAAGCCAAGGCCGCCGCATTGGCCGAAACCACCGCAGGCACCGACACCGACATCGACGTGGCCGTGCAGCAGCACGGCTTCTCGGGCCAGACGGTCGAGATCAAGCTCTTCAAGGGCGAGCTGCACGAACCGCAGCAGCCCTTCTTCGGGCTCAACAACTACCAGATCCAGATCCAGCGCGAGCGCTGGGTGCGCGTGCCGGTGGAGATGGCCGACCACATCGAAGGCCTGGCCTACACGGTGCGCGAGGCCGACCCCGAGGAGCCCGAGAACATCGACAAGATGCGCTGGGTCGAGAAGCCGCGTTTCCCTCTCCAGCGCAAAAGCTGAGCGGGGAGGGCGCTCACCATGAACTTCCTGCAACTGGCCCGGGCCGTCAAGCGCGAGAGCGGCCTGTCGGGCGGCCCACCGGCCTCGGCCACGACGGCCAGTGGCGACGATTCCCGCGTGTTCGAATGGGTGAACTGGGCCTGGCGCGACATCGCGCTGGCGCACGAGTCCTGGCTGTTTCGCCGCGGCGAGGCGCTCGGCCAGGTGCCGGCCGGCAGCCTGGTGATGGTGCCCGAGGCCGCGGCCCCGGGCTTTGCGCTGGCCGACTTCGCCGCCTGGAAGCCCGCGGCCGACGGCTACCGCCCCAGCGCCTGGCGCGTGGCCGATGGGCAGGTGAGCGAGCATGCGCTGGCCTGGCTCGACTACGAGGCGTTTCGCCAGCGCTTTCTCACGGGCACGCACGCGCCCGGCGCGCTGCAGTACTGGAGCATGGCGCCCGGTGGCGAGTTGCTGGTGGGCCCCACGCCCGATGCGGTGCACATGGTGCGCGCCGCCTACGTGAAGGACGTGGTGGACCTGGTGCTCGACGCCGACGAGCCGGCCCTGCCGGCGCGCTTTCATCCCCTGATCGGCTGGCGTGCGCTGCGCGAATACGGTGGCTTCGATGCGGCCAGCGAGGTCTACCAGCGTGCCGAGCAGAACTACAGCATGGGCTTCTCGGCGCTGGCGCAGTCGCAGCTGCCACGCCCCGGCTTTGGTGCGAGGCCGCTCGCATGACCGGCGAGATGCGCATGCCCGCGCTCAAGACCCAGTACTTCCCGCTGGCGGGCGGGCTCGATGCCGAGTCGGCGCAGCTCACCCTGCGCCCTGGCATGGTCACGGGCGCGATCAACTACGAAAGCTCGGCGCTGGAGGGGTACGAGCGCATCGGCGGTTACGAGCGCTTCGACGGCCGGCCCCGGCCCAGCGATGCGGCCTACAAGTGCCTGCGCGCCGCCACCGCCTTCACCGGCGTGGCCGTGGGGCAGACGGTGGCGGGCACCACCTCCGGCGCCACGGCGGTGGTGCTGTTGCTGCGCAGTGCGGCGCAGATGGTGGTGACCCGGCCCACGGGCGTGTTCGCCGTGGGCGAGGCCCTCACCGTGGCGGGCAGCCCGGTGGGCGTGTTCGACGGCGATGCCTCGGACATCGATGGCTTCGACGACAACGCCTTTGCAGCGCTGGCCGCCGACCACTACCGCGCGGTCATTGGCGCCGTGCCGGGGTCAGGGCCGCTGCGCGGCATTGCCGTATTGAACGGCACGGTCTACGCCTGGCGCGACAACCTGGCCGCCACGGCGTGCAGTATCTACAAGAGTTCGGCCACCGGCTGGGCGCCGGTGTTCCATTACTACGAGCTGGCCTTCAGCGGCGGCAGCGGCACGGAGCCTGCGGTGGGCGCCAACGTCACCAAGGGCGCGGTGTCCGCCATCGTCAAGCGCGTGGTGGTGGAGTCGGGCACCTGGGCAGCGGGCACGGCCAAGGGGCGCTTCATCGTCACCGCGCCCTCGGGCGGCGCGTTCACCGCAGGCGCCTTCACGGCGGGTGTGACGGCCGTGGCTGCCGGTGCCGAGGCGGCTATCACCCAACTGCCCGGCGGCCGGCTCGATGCCGTGGTCTACAACTTCAACGGCCGGGCAGGGCAGCAGCGCATTTATGGCGCCGATGGCGTGAACCGCGGTTTCGAGTTCGACGGCGAGGTGCTGGTGCCGCTGGCCACCGGCATGGCGGCGGACAAGCCCGTGCACTGCGTGGCGCACAAGAACCACCTGTTCTTCAGCTTCGAGGGCTCGGTGCAGCACAGCGCCGTGGGCGATCCCTGCCGCTGGTCTGCCGTGGTGGGCGCGGCCGAGATCGCGGCCGGTGATGTGGTCACGGGCTTCCAGGTGCTGCCGTCGGACGCCGAGGGCGGCGCGCTCATGGTGTTTGCCGCCGAGCGCACCTGGGTGCTGTATGGCAGCAGCAGCGCCGACTGGCGCTTCGTGAACTTTGCCGACGACGTGGGCGCCCAGCGCGGCAGCGTGCAGAACCTGGGGCGCGTGCTGGTGTTCGACACCCTGGGCGTGGCCGTGGTCAGCGCCACGCAGGCCTTCGGCAACTTCGAGCGGCTGCCGCTGTCCTCGCGCATCCAGCGCCTGCTCAAGGCGCGCCAGGTCACAGCCTCGGTGGTCAACCGGGCCGACAAGCGCATGCGCCTGTTCTTTGCCACGGGCGAAAGCCTGAGCGTCACGCCCATCCCCACGGCCGACGGCGGCAGCGCGCTGGCCTTCATGCCCATCGACTACGGGCGCACGGTGCGCTGCACCTGCGATGCGGTGGTGGGCGGCGAGCACCGCAACTTCTTCGGCAGCGACGACGGCCATGTCTACGAGGCCGACCGGGGCCGCAGCTTCGATGGCGCTCCGATCCAGGCCTACCTGCGCCTGGCCTTCAACCACACCAAGAGCCCGATGGAGAAAAAGCGCTTTCGGCGTGTGGACCTGGAGAGCAAGAACCGCAGCGCCTGTCGCCTGCTGGTGCAGGGCGAGTACAGCCTGGGCAAGCCCGACGTGGGCCTGACCGACGTGGTGCATGTGCTGCAGAACGCCGGCGGCGCCTACTACAGCGTGAGCAACTACGGCCAGAGCTACTACAGCGTGCCCGCCAACGTGCTCTCCAAGGTGCGCCTGGACGGCGTGGGCACCGACCTCAGCCTGAACATCGTGAGCACCGCGCGCGACGAACTGCCCCACACGCTGCAGAGCGTGTCGGTGGTGTACACGCCGCGGCGCCTGGATCGATAGCTACCAAGGAGCAACAACACCCATGGCCAACACTTTCTACCACCGCGTCTTCAACCCGCTGCCCGGCCAGCGCGTGGACGAGCAGGTCCTCAAGGACGAGTTCCAGCGCGTCGAGCTGGGCTTCGACGGCGTGGCCACCAAGGCCGGGCAGGTCGATGCCGGCCTGGCCACCAAGGCCAACCTGGCCGGCGGCAACGCCTTCACGGGCGACCAGTCCATCGCCGGCCACCTGGCTGCAGCCGGCACCGTCACCGCCGCCACGCCGCTGCCACCGGGCGACAACAGCCAGGCCCTGGCCAGCACGAACTGGGTGCGGGCCTGGGTCAGCTCCCAGGCCGGTGGCGCCTTGGGCCTGCCCGTGGCGCCGGTGCAGGCCCAACCGCTGGCGCTGTTCGTGACCCAGGGCGTGCAGCAGTGGGCCCCGGTGCAGTCGCGCAGCAAGGTTTTCTATCTTTCAGGAGCTTGATCGACATGGCAAACGGACGCCTTTTTGCACTGGACCTGGCCGCGGCCACGGCCACCACCCTCTACCAGCCGGCCACGCAGACCGGCACGCTCACGCTGTCGCTGGTCAACCGCAACACCTCGGCCGTGCTGGCCCGCGTGGCCCTGGCCGCCGCGGCCACACCCACCGACGCGGAGTGGATCGAGTACGACGTGTACCTGGCGCCCTCGGGCGTGCTCGAACGCACGGCCATCGTCGTCGGGCCGGGCCAGTACCTGGTGGCGCGCACGAGCGCAGCCGGGGTGTCGGCCGTGGGCTTCGGGTTCGAGGAATAGGGCAGGGCGGTCGCTCTTTGTCGCCAGGATGCAACGCTGGATGGCCTCCCCCATTTGGGTGAAGTCGTTGTAACCCTTTGTATGGGGGGCGTTGCCCGCATGGGGCGCCGATTTGTGTGCACATGTAACCGTAAAACTGCCGCCGCCAGGGGGCTTTCTGAGATAATTGCCCCGTGTGTGCCGTACACACGCCAAGCAATCAAAGAAATCGGGAGAGGGCTGTGCGCGCTGCGTTCGCCGTTCGGGCGTGGGCTGCGATAGCACCGGGCCTGCAAAGTCAGGAGCAATGGCTGCAGTGGGCCAAGGCACCGGTGTGCCCCGTGGGGGGCACGGCGGTCGAGCTGCCCCACGTGCCCGCCATGGCGCGGCGCCGCCTGGGTCACCTGGCGAAGATGGCCGTGAGTGTGGCCGACAGCGTGCTGCCACCCGAAGAGGGCGCCGACATCCCCGTGGTCTGGGCCTCGCGCTACGGCGATGCCGACAAGGCGCTGTCCCTGCTGCGCTCCCAGGCCCAGGATGAACCCCTGTCGCCCACCGCCTTCGGCCTGTCGGTGCACAACGCCGTCGGCGCGCAGCACTCCATCCTGCGCGGCATGCGCGCCAACGCGGTCTGCGTCGCGTCCTCGCACTGCGCGCCCGAAGCCGGCGTCGTCGAGGCCGTGGGCCTGCTGCAGGATGCCGAGCCCGGTGCGGCCGAGGTGCTGCTGGTCTGCTACGACGAACCGCTGCCGCCCGGCTACGCTGCGTTCCACGACGAGCCCGTGGCCGAATACGCCTGGGCCGCACTGCTGGCGCCCCTGCAGGCCGGCGAAGCGGGCTTTGCACTGCAGGCACTCGATGCGGCGCCACAGGGCGACGAAGAGACCCCGGGGCGTGGCGGGGCCGGTGTCTTGCCGCATGGGCTCGATGCCCTGCATTTTCTGCTGAAGGGCGAGCGGCAACACCTGGTGCATGGCCATGCATCGGGCCAATGGATGTGGGAGCGCGTGCATGCTTGAAGTCATCAACCGGGCCTGGCGTATCGTGGCCACGGGATTCTGCTTTTCCGTGTTCGGCCTGGGCGGCCTGGTGCTGCGCTGCGTGGTGTGCCCGGTGTTCACGCTGGTGGTGCGCGATCCGGCGCGCCAGCAGCAGCTCTCGCAGGCCGCCATCCACCACTGCTTTCGCTGGTTCGTGGGACTCATGAACTTTGTGGGCGTGATCTCCTACGAGGTGCATGGCCGCGAGCGCCTGCAGCGCCGGGGTCTCTTGATCCTGGCCAACCACCCCTCGCTGATCGACGTGGTGTTCCTGATCTCCTTCGTGCGCCATGCGGACTGCATCGTCAAGGCGGCGCTGGCACACAACCCCTTCATGCGCGGCCCGATCCGGGCGGCGGGCTTCATCACCAACGGCGACGGCGCCGGGCTGCTGGAGGACTGCGTGCGCTCGCTCAAGGGCGGCAACAACCTCATCATCTTCCCGGAGGGCACGCGCACGCCCGTGCAGGGCGCCAACCGCCTGCAGCGCGGGGCCGCCCACGTGGCGGTGCGCGGGCGCATCGACATCACGCCCGTGCACATCCACAGCAGCCTGCCCATGCTGACCAAGGGCACGCCGTGGTGGAAGGTGCCCGCGCGCAAGCCGCACTTCACCATCGAAGTGCGGCCCGATATTGCGGTGGAAGAATTCTGTGACTCGGCCGCCAGCGACACCCTGGCTGCGCGCCATGTGACCGAGCATCTGTCCGTACAACTTTTCAAGGGGCCTGCCAGTGCTTCAACTTGAGCAAGAAATCAAAGAAATCATCATCTCCTCGCTCGCGCTCGAAGACATCGCGCCCGAGGACATTGACCCTGCGGCGCCGTTGTTCGTCGAGGGCCTGGGCCTCGACTCCATCGACGCCCTGGAGCTGGGCCTGGCCCTGCAAAAGCGCTACGGCCTGAGCATGTCGGCCGACTCGGAGCAGACGCGCAAGCACTTTGGCAGCGTGCAGGCGCTGGCCGCCTTCGTGGCCGCCAGCCGCACGCACTGACTGATTGAAGCGCTCGGCATTCACGGAAATCCAACATGAACAAAGAAGCCATCTACGAACGCATCGCCGCCATCCTGCAGGAGACGTTTGAAATCGACGCCGCCCGCATCACGCCCGAGGCCCGCCTGTACGACGACCTGGACATCGACAGCATCGATGCCGTGGACCTGATCGTGCAGCTCAAGCCCTGGGTGGGCAAGCGCCTGAATGCCGACGCCTTCAAGTCGGTGCGCACCGTGCAGGACGTGGTCGACGCGCTGCACCGGCTGGTGAACGACGCCGCTTCCACGGCCTGAGCGCGCGGGCAAGCAGCCAGCCTTCCATCATGCACAAGCTCGTGACCACCGTTCTGGTGGTGCTGACGGTGCTGTACCCGCTGGGCGTGTACCTTGCCATGGGGCACGTGGCGCCGCAGTGGCTGGCAGTGCTGCTGGTGGCGCTGGCCGTGCTGCGCGCCGTGGTCACGCGCCAGCGCTTCTGGTGGGCCGTGGCCTCGGGCGCAGCGGTGCTGGCCCTGGCCGCCTGGTGGCAGGGCGATGCGCTGGCCGTCAAGCTCTACCCGGTGCTGGTCAACGCCGTGCTGCTGGTGGTGTTCGCGGTGAGCCTGCGCTACCCGCCCACGGTGATCGAACGGGTGGCCCGGTTGACCGCCCCCGACCTGCCCCCAGCCGGGGTACGCTACACCCGCAAGGTGACCGCCGTGTGGTGCCTGTTCTTCGTGGCCAACGGCGCAGTGGCGGCCTATACCGCCGCCTTCAGCAGCGATGCCACCTGGGCGCTGTACAACGGGCTCATCGCTTATGTGCTGATGGGCTGCCTGATGGGCGCCGAGTGGTGCGTGCGCCAGTGGGTCAAGCGCCGCAGCGCGCTGGCGTGACCCTGCGATAGAGAGTCAGTCAGATTTTTCGTCCGTCCCTGTCCAAACAACTCCAAGAATCAGGAATCGAGCAAGTGAACACGTTTACAGCGCTGTCCGAAGTGGCCCTGCCGCAGGCCCGTGCGGCCGCGCATGAAGTCGCGGCCACCGGTGGCCGCACGCTGCAGCATGCGGACTGGGTGCGCGCCGTGCAGGCCTGGTGCGCAGCCTTCCAGAAAGTGCAGGGCACCGAGGTGGGCCTGTATTTCGACGACCCACTGGCCTTTGCCGCCGCCCTCTGGGGCGCCTGGCATGCGGGCAAGACGCCGGTGCTGGCCAGCGACCTGCAGCCGCATACCCTGGCGCACCTGCTGCCCCAGGTACAGGCCTGCGCAGGCCTGCTGCCCGGTGCCATCGGGCCCGACGACGCGGGGGCTGGCGCTGTGTCGCCGCAGCCCCTGTCGCTGCGCACAGCGCAGGTGGTGCTGTTCACCTCGGGCTCCACGGGCGTGCCCGAGCGCATCGCCAAGTACCTGTCGCAGCTCGATGCCGAGGTGCATGCCCTGCAGGCGGTCTTTGGCCCCATGGCGGATGCGCCCGCACTGCGCACCCTGGCCACCGTGTCGCACCAGCACATCTACGGCCTGTTGTTCCGCGTGCTGTGGCCGCTGGCAGCAGGGCGGCGCCTGGGCACCGAATTCCTGCGCTACCCCGAGGAGCTGGTGGCCCAGCTCGCGCAGCCCGGCCCCGCGCTGCTGGTCTCCAGCCCCGCCATGCTCAGCCGCCTGCCGCAGCAGCTCGACTGGGCGGCCGCGTCCCAGGGCCTGCGTGGCATCTTCTCGTCGGGCGGGCCCTTGCCGCCCGAGGCCTCGGCCCATGCGCTGGCCTTGCTCGGCCATTCCACCACCGAGGTCTTCGGCAGCTCCGAAACCGGCGGCATCGCCTGGCGCCGCCGCGCGGAGCAGGGCGATGCCTGGCAGCCCCTGCCGGGCGTGGAGGTGCGCCTGGCCGACAGCGGTTGCCTCTCGGTGCGCTCGGGTCACCTGCCCGATGCCACCGCCTGGTGGGAGACAGCCGACCGCGCGCTGCCGCAAAAGGCCGGCGCCGGCTTCGTGCTGCAGGGCCGGGCCGACCGCATCGTGAAGATCGCCGAAAAGCGCGTCTCGCTGACCGCCATGGAAAACGCGCTGCTGGCCAGCGACTGGGTGGCCGCGGCCAGGGCCGTGGTGCTCGAATCACCGCCCGCCGCAGCCCGCGTGGGCATGGTGCTTGAATTGAGCGACGCCGGCTGGCAGGCCCTGCAGCAACAGGGCCGCAGGCAGATGGGCGCTGCGCTGCGTGCACTGCTCGTGCCCCTGGTGGACCGCGTGGCCCTGCCGCGCAGCTGGCGCTACGTGGCCCGCCTGCCGCAGAACGCGCAGGGCAAGACCACGCAGCACGACCTGCTGGCGCTGTTTCGCCCCCTCATGCCGCAGCCCGAGTGGACCGAGCGCGGCGAACACCAGGCCACGGCCACCCTGCTGGTGGATGCCGGGCTGCGCGTGCTCGAGGGCCACTTCCCCGGTGCGCCCATCGTGCCCGGCGTGGCGCAGCTGCACTGGGTGGTCACCCTGGGTCAGCAGGCCTTCGGCATCCCCGCGGCCTTCCTGCGTGCCGAGGTGGTCAAGTTCCAGCAGCCCATCCTGCCCGGCGCCAGCGTGCAGGTGCAGCTGCAGTGGGTGCCCGACAAGGGCTACCTGCAGTTCGCGCTGACCTCCAGCCGCGGGCCGCATGCCAGCGGGCGCCTGGTGCAAGGGGAGGGGGCCGCATGAGCGTCGCCGCGTTGTTCAACCCCGTCGCCATCATCCCGGTCTACAACCACCCGACGACCATCGGCGCCATGGTGCAGGGCGTGCTCGCCGCGGGCCTGCACTGCATCCTGGTCGACGATGGCTGCGAGCCCGGCTGCGCTGCCGTGCTCGATGCCCTGGCCGTGCAGCATGGCGAACAGGTCACGCTGCTGCGCCTGCCGCAGAACCAGGGCAAGGGCGGTGCGGTGATGACCGGCATGCGCCATGCGCTGGCAGCGGGCCACAGCCACGCGCTGCAGATCGACGCCGACGGCCAGCACGCCGTGGCCGACATCCCCGCCTTCATCGCGCTGGCCCGCGCGCAACCCGGTGCCATGGTCTGCGGCGCCCCGCGCTACGACGCCAGCGTGCCCAAGGCGCGCCTGTACGGCCGCTATGCCACCCACGTGTGGGTGTGGATCAACACCTTGTCGCTGGACATCGAGGACTCGATGTGCGGCTTTCGCGTCTACCCGCTGCGCGAGGCCATCGGCGTGATGGACGGCGCGCGCATCGGCAAGCACATGGAGTTCGACACCGAGATCCTCGTGCGCATGCACTGGAAGGGCGTGCCCTTCATCACCCAGCGCACGGCCGTGACCTACCCGCAGGACGGACTCTCGCACTTTCGCGTGTGGCGCGACAACGTGCTCATCTCGGGCATGCACACGCGCCTGTTCGGCGGCATGCTGCTGCGCAGCCCGCTGCTGCTGGCGCGCAAGCTCCTGGGCCGGCGCGGCGCAGGGCAGGCGGCATGACGGCTCCCACGCCCGCACCCGGGCCGCAGGCGGCCCCGCCTCCCGCTGCCCCGCACTGGGCGCAGCTGGGCGAGAACACCTTTGTCGCAGGCATGTGGCTCATGGTCCAGGTGCACCGATTCCTCGGGCGCTGGCCCTTTTTGCTGTGCCTGTACCCCATCGTCGCCTACTACTGGCTGGCCAGCCCGGTAGCGCGCCGCGCATCGCTGCAGTACCTGCAGCGCATGCAGGCGGCCCACGGCCTGTGGCCCCGCATGCCGGGCTGGCGCCAGAGCCAGCGGCACTTTCGCATGTTTGCGCAGGTGATCCTGGACAAGCTGCTCGCGCTCAGCGGGCGCTACCGCTTCGACCGCGTGGCTTTCACCGGGCGCGAGCCGCTCAACGCGCTGCTCGCGCAGGGCCAGGGCGCCGTGGTGGTCACCGCGCACATGGGCTGCATCGAACTGTGCCGCGCGGTGGCCGAGCGGCGCTCGGGCCTGCGGCTGAGCATCCTCGTGCACACGGCCCATGCCGAGCGCTTCAACCGCGTGCTGCAGCGCCTGGCGCCCGACAGCGGCGTGCAACTGCTGCAGGTGACCGAGTTCAATGCCGCCACGGCCATGATGCTGGCCGAGCGCGTGGCGCGCGGCGAGCTCATCGCCATCGCCGGCGACCGCGTGCCGGTGCGCGAAAGCCGCGTCACGCACGCCCCGTTCCTCGGGCACCAGGCGCCGTTCCCTTGCGGGCCCTACATCCTGGCCTCGGTGCTCGAATGCCCGCTGTACTTCATGGGCTGCGTGCACGAGGGCGCGGGCTATGCAGTGGAGTTCGTGCCGCTGGCCGAGCGCGTGCTGCTGCCCCGTGCCCGGCGCGAGCAGGCGCTGGCCGAGTACGCTGCCCTGTTTGCCCAGCAGCTCGAACGCATGCTGCGCAAGGCGCCCTATGACTGGTTCAACTTCTTTCCCTTCTGGGAACAGGGCGCGCCCGCACGCCCTGCTCACGCTGCCCACACTGCATGATCCACTTTCACGCCACCCCATCGACCCGGAGGCCTGCGCATGTCCACTGAGAAAGAGCTGGCCTCGCGCGAGCGGCTCAGCCACGAGATCGAGATCACGCCTGCGTTCTACGACATCGACGTGATGGAGATCGTCTACCACGGCCACTACGTGCGCTTTCTCGAACTGGCGCGCAGCGCGCTGCTCGCCAAGTTCGACTACGACTACCCGCGCATGCGCGAGTCGGGCTATGGCTGGCCCGTGGTGGACATGCGCCTCAAGTACGTGCGCCCGGCCACCTTCGGCCAGGTGCTCAAGGTGCGCGCCACCATCACCGAGTGGGAGAACCGCCTGCGCATCGACTACCTGATCAGCGACGCCGCCACGGGCCAGAAGGTCAACAGCGCCCACACCATCCAGGTGGCGGTGGACATGGGCACGCGCGCCATGTGCTTCGTCTGCCCGCCGGTGCTGTGGGAGCGGCTGGGGGTGGCGCCATGAAGCCCCTTCTCTGGCTGCGCGCCGCCGCGCTGGCCCTGTGTGCGCTGGTGCTCGTGCCGGCCCATGCGGCGGAACCCGCGGCCCAGGAACTGCTCGCCCAGGTGCGCCAGCGCGTGCACGATGCGCCCGTGGTGCGCGGCGAGTTCGAGCAGCTCAAAACTGTCAAGGGCTTCAAGCAGCCGCTGCGCTCGGGCGGCGACTTCGTCGTGGCGCGCGGCAAGGGCATCGTCTGGCATGTGCTCAAACCCTTCGAGTCCACGCTGGTGGTGCGGCCCGACAGCCTGCAGTCGCGCGGCAGCGACGGCAAGCTCACCACGCAGATGCGCGCGCAGGACGAGCCCGTGCTGCGCACCGTCAACGCCATGCTGTTCGCCGTGATGTCGGCCAACCTGACCGAGCTGGCCCAGCACTTCGAGGTGACCGGGCAGGTGGCGGCCAAGGGCTGGTCGCTGCGCCTGGTGCCGCGCGACCCCACGCTGGCCCAGTGGCTCACCGCCGTGGACCTGCAGGGCAACCAGTTCGTGCAGGAGGTGAAGCTGCAGGAGGCGCGCGGTGACAGCAGCCTGATCCGCATCCTTGCGCCCGTGGCCGAGAACGCCCTGCGCCCGCAGGACGCGGCGCAGTTCGAATGACGGGCAGCCCCCCCCTGCGGGATGCCGCCCCCGGCCGGCTGTGGCGCGCGGCCGCGCTCGCCTGGCTGCTGGTGGTGCTGGCCGTGGGCCTGCACCAGTGGCAGTTCTGGAAGCACGACGGCATCGACACCGACGTGATGGCCCTGCTGCCCGTGAACGAGCAGGCGCCCGACGTGGCCCTGGCCACCGAGCAGCTGGTGGGCCAGATGTCGCGCCAGGTGGTGGTGCTGCTCGGTGCGGGCGAATGGGCCGATGCGCGCGCTGCGGCGCAGGTGCTGCGCCAGTCGCTGGGCAGCGGGGCCGGCGCGCGCCTGCGCGAAGACCCCATCGCGCAAAAGACCTCCATCGACGCCGCGCTCGGCTTCTACCAGCCCTGGCGCGAGCGCCTGCTCACCCCGCAGCAGCGCGCCCTGCTGACCGGCACGCCCGATGCCGCGTTGGTGCAAAAGGCGCTGCAGGACCTGTACCAGCCCGCCGTGCAGGCCCGCCTGTCCGACTGGGTGAGCGACCCCCTGGGCCTGTGGACCCAGTGGTGGACCACGCGCGGCGCGCAAAGCCAGGCCCGCCCGCGCGACGGCCAGCTGTGGGTGGCGGCCGACGGTCTGCAGTGGGCCGTGCTGCAGTTCACGCTGGAGGGCTCGGCCTTTCGCCTGTCGGGCGAGCCGGTGCTGGGGCAGGCCCTGCAGGGCGCGCTGGCCCAGGTGCAGGCCCAGTGGCCCGGCGCCCGCATGGTGGTGGCCGGCGTGCCCCTGCATGCCGAGGCCGCGGCCGTGCAGGCCAACAGTGAGATCAACACCATCGGCTGGGGCTCGCTGGCCGGCGTGCTGCTGCTGGCCTGGCTGGCGTTCCGCTCGCTGCGGCCGGTGGCGCTGGTCGGTGTGTCGCTGCTGGTGGGCTGCGCGGTGGCGCTGTCGGTCACGGCGCTGCTCTTCGGGCAGGTGCACCTCTTGACCCTGGTGTTCGGCGCCAGCCTGGTGGGCGTGGCCGAAGACTATGGCATCCACTACTTCGCCAGCCGCCAGGGCGCGCCTGGCCGCAGCCCGCACGGCCTCATGCGCGGGCTGATGCCGGCGCTGTGGCTGGCCCTGGGCACCAGCGCCATCGCCTACCTGGCGCTCGGGGCCGCGGCCTTCCCGGGCCTGCGCCAGATGGCGGTGTTCTCGGTGGTGGGGCTCACGGCCGCCATGCTCACCGTGGTCTGCTGGTTCCCCTGGCTCGACCGCGGCACCATGCCGCACAGCCGCGTGGCCGAGCGCATCGGCCAGACGTTGATGGCCTGGCCGCGCTGGCGCCAGGCGCTGCCCGGCTCGGTGGCGGTCTGCGTGGCCATGGCGCTGCTGCTGTGGCTGCTGGGCGGCCTGCGCGCGCAGGACGACGTGCGCCAGCTGCAAAGCGGATCGGCGGCCCTGGTCGCGCAGCAGCGCCAGGTGGGTGAGATCCTGGGCCTGCCCAGCCCGGCGCAGTTCTACTTGGTGCAGGGCAGCACGCCCGAGCAGGTGCTGCAGCGCGAAGAGGAACTCAAGGACCGGCTCGACGCGTTGGTCGCGCGCCAGCTGCTGGTGGGCTACAGCGCCGTGTCCGACTGGGTGCCCTCGGCCCGGCGCCAGGACAGCGATGGAGCGCTGGTGGCCCGTGCGCAGGAGGCCGTGTACAAGGGCGTGAACGACGCGCTCGGCGAAAGCTTTGCCCGGGCCGCCACGCCAGCGCCGGCGCCGCTCACGGTGCAGGCCTGGCTGGCGCAGCCGATCTCGACCGCCGCGCGGCCGCTGTGGCTGGGCGAGCGCGAGGGCCGCTACCGCAGCCTGGTCATGCTGCGCGGTGTGACGAACCTCGATTCGCTGCCCGCGCTGGCCGGTGCGGCCCAGGGCCTCGAAGGCGTGGCCTGGGTCGACAAGCCGGCCGAGATATCGGGCCTGCTGCAGCGCTACCGCATCTCCATGACCGAGCTGCTGCTGCTGGGCCATGTGCTGGTGCTGGCCGCCCTGTGGCTGCGCTTTGGCCGCAAGGCCTGGCGCGCCTGGATGCCCACGGTGCTGGCCAGCCTGGTGGTGGTGGGCGTGCTCACGGCCTTTGGCGCGCCCTGGCAGCTGTTCAACGTGCTGGCGCTGATGCTGCTGCTGGGCGTGGGCATCGACTATGGCATCTTTTTGCAGGAGCATGAGGACGACCCCCATGCCTGGCTGGCGGTGGTCATCGGCGCGGGCAGCACCTGGCTGTCGTTCGGCCTGCTGGGCCTGTCGGCCACGCCGGCACTCAAGGCCTTCGGCCTGACCCTCATGCTGGGCCTGCCGCTGGTGCTGGTGCTGGCGCCGCTGTTTCGCAGCCCTACCGACCCCAAGGAACCCTGATGCCACAACGCCGCATGGAACAGACCGAGGTGCTGATCGTGGGCGCGGGCCCCTCGGGCGCCGTGGCCGCCGGCCTGCTGCGCAAGCAGGGCCGCCAGGTGCTGGTGCTCGAAAAGGAAACGTTTCCGCGCTTTTCCATCGGCGAGAGCCTGCTGCCCCAGAGCATGGCCTACATCGAAGAGGCCGGCATGCTGCAGGACGTGGTGGAGGCGGGCTTCCAGTACAAGAACGGCGCCGCCTTCGCCAAGGGCGAGCTGCGCACCGACTTCGACTTCCGCGACAAGTTCTCGCCCGGCTGGGGCACCACCTACCAGGTGCAGCGCGGCGACTTCGACAAGGTGCTGGCCGACGCTGCGGCCAAGGCCGGCGCCGAAGTGCGCTACCGCCACACCGTGACGGCGGTGGACGTATCGGGCGAGCGGCCCGAGGTATCGGTCACCTCGCCCGAGGGCGAGGAGTACACCGTGCAGGCGCGCTTCCTGCTCGACGCCAGCGGCTTCGCGCGCATCCTGCCGCGCCTGCTGCAGCTCGAACGCCCGTCGGATTTTCCGGTACGCGGTGCGCTGTTCACGCACATCCAGGACGGCATCGCCCATGGCGACATGGACCGCAGCAAGATCCTGATCTCCGTGCACCCGGTGCACCACGAGGTCTGGTTCTGGACCATCCCCTTTTCCGGCGGCCGCTGCTCGCAGGGCGTGGTGGCCACGCCCGAGTTCCTGGCGCGCTACCAGGGCAGCGAGGTCGAGCGCCTGCGCGCCAGCATCGCCGAGACGCCGAGCCTGGCCCACGTGCTGCGCAACGCCGTGTGGGACACGCCGGGCCGCTCCATCACCGGCTATGCGGCCAACGTCACCGCGCTGTGGGGCAAGGGCTTTGCGCTCTTGGGCAATGCGGGCGAGTTCCTGGACCCGGTGTTCTCCAGCGGCGTGACCATCGCCGTCACCTCGGCCAGCCTGGCCGCGCGCTGCATTGACCGCGCCTGGCGCGGCGAGGCGGTGGACTGGCAGCAGGACTATGCCGTGCCGCTGCAGGCGGGGGTGAACACCTTCCGCGCCTTCGTGCAGGGCTGGTACGACGGGGGCTTTCAGGACGTGATCTTCCACGACCGGCACAGCCCCGAGATCCGCCGCATGATCGCCTCCATCCTGGCCGGCTACGCCTGGGACGCGAAGAACCCCTATGTGGCCGAGCCGCAGCGCCGCCTGCAGGTGCTGGGTGAGCTGTGCCGCATGCAAACACAGCAACCGCAGCAACCGGGGGCCGTGCCCGCATGAGCCTTGCCACGCCACTCGGCTGGGGCGCTGCCCTGTCGGTTCTGCTGCTTGCAGGCTGCGCATCGCCGGGCGCCCCCGATGCCGCGCGCAGCCCTCGGCTGGCGCTGGCGCCTGCGGCCCTGCGCTGCGAGGTCGCCGTGCAGCAGCGCTTGACGGTGGAGGTGCCCGGCAGGCCCGCGCAGCAGCTCGAATCCCTGCTCGAAGTGGATGCCGAGGCCGTGCGCCTGGCCTTCTTCGTGATGGGGCAGGGCATGGGCACCCTGGTGTGGGACGGCTGGCAGTGGGACAAGCAGCTCTCGCGCCACTGGCCCGCCCAGCTCGCGCCCGAGCAGGTGCTCAGCGACCTGCAGCTCGCCTTCTGGCCCGCCCGGGCCGTGCAGCGCGCTGTGCAGCCGCCCTGGAGCGTGGAGGTCGGCCCCACCGGGCGCCGCCTGCTGCGCGATGGCCGCGAGCAGGTGCGCGTGCAGTTCGTCGGCAACTCGGCCGTCGAGATCATCTACCCCGGTGGGCCCTTCACCCTGCGCGTCGAATCGCCCGGGGGCTCCCGTCTGTGCGCCCCGGCGCAGGAGTTGCCGTGATGGCCCGCCCGCATGTCTACCTGAACGCCGCATCGGCCCACAGCGCGCTGGGGCTCGATGCCGCATCCATGCGCGCGCACCTGTTCGCCGCCACCGACCCCGCCACCCTGCAGTGGACCGAGCGCTACTCCCCCGGCCGCAGCCTGCCCCTGGGCTGCCTGCCCGCGGGCGCGGTGCTGCCGGCGCTGGACTTTGCGCCCATCCACCAGCAATCGCGCAACAACGCGCTGGCCTGGGGCGCCGTGCAGGCGCTGCAGGGCGCGGTGCAGCAGGCCATCGACCGCTTCGGCCCCACGCGCGTGGCCCTGGTGGTGGGCACCAGCACCGGCGGTATCGAAGAGGGCGAGGTGGCCGCGCGCCACCTGCTGCACGAGCAGCGCTTTCCAGCCGACTTCGCCTACGCCGTGCAGGAGATGGGCAACGTAGCCCAGTTCCTGGCGCAGCACCTGGGCATCCGCGGGCCGGCGCACACCGTCTCCACCGCCTGCTCCTCGGGTGCCAAGGCCCTGGCCTCGGCCGCGCGGCTGCTGCAGTCCGGCATGGCCGATGCGGTGCTGGCCGGCGGCGTGGATGCGCTGGCGCGCTTCACCGTGGGCGGCTTCAGCGCGCTGGAGGCCGTGTCCGCCGAGCGCTGCAACCCCCTGTCGGCCCACCGCCGGGGCATCAACCTGGGCGAGGCCGCGGCCTTCTTCATGCTCAGCCGCGAGGCCGGCCCGGTGCGCCTGGCGGGCTGGGGCGAATCGCAGGATGCACACCACATGTCCGCCCCCGACCCCACGGGCCAGGGCGCCGCGGCGGCCATGCAGCAGGCGCTGGCGCGCGCCGGCATGCAGCCCACCGCAGTGGACTACGTCAACCTGCACGGCACGGCCACGCCGCACAACGACGCCATGGAAAGCCGCGCAGTGCAGGCCGTGTTCGGTGGCGTGCAGGGCAGCGATGTCGCGGTAAGCTCCACCAAGCCGCTCACCGGCCATGCCCTGGCCGCCGCCGGTGCGCTGGAGGCCGTGGTGGCCTGGCATGTGCTGCAGGACAATCCGCAGGGCGTGCTGCCCGTGCACTGGTGGGATGGCGTGGCCGACCCCGCCATGCCGGCCCTGGCCGCCGTGGCGCCGGGCCTGCAGCTCGGGCGCGCGGCGCGTGCCGTGATGAGCAACTCCTTTGCCTTTGGCGGCAGTAACAGCAGCCTGCTGTTCGAAGCCGCCTGACGAATGACGACAAGCCGACTGATGAGCACCGAACTTTTACCCGTCGAGAACTACGTGCCCCACCGGGGCGCCATGCTGCTGCTGGACCGCCTGATCGCCGCCGACGTGGACAGCGCCGTGGCCGAGGTCACCGTGCCGCGCGGCGGCCTGTTCCTGCACGATGCAGGCATGCCCTCCTGGGTGGGCATGGAGTACATGGCGCAGACGGTGGCCGCCTGGGCCGGCTGGAACGCGCTGCGCAAGGGCCAGGCGGTGAAGATCGGCTTCCTGCTCGGTTCGCGCAGGTACGAGACGGCCCAGGCCTTCTTCGCGCCGGGTTCCCTGCTCAGGATCAGCGTGCACTGCGACCTGATGGGCGACAACGGCCTGGGCATGTTCGACTGTCGCATCCATGGCCAGGATGAGACGGAATTGGCAAGTGCGCGCATTTCCGTCTTTGAGCCCGAGGACGGTAGCGCCTATATTTCCCCATCCCCCGCCGCGGGCTAGGGCCGGGACATGCAGGCAGACAGGCCACCACAGACAACAGATACAACAGGCAATCGATACCGAGAATGAATGAGCTGACGACGAAGACGACGACGACACCAGCGCCCGCTGCCGCCACCACCGTGCTGGTGACCGGCTCCAGCCGGGGCATCGGCCGCGCCATCGCACTGCGCCTGGCCCGGGACGGCCACGACATCGTGGTGCACTGCCGAAGTGGCATTGAGCAGGCGCACAGCGCCGCGGCCGAAATAGAGGCCCTGGGCCGCAGCGCGCGCGTGCTGCAGTTCGACGTGGCCGACCGCGCTGCCTGCGCAGCCGCGCTCGAGGCCGACATGGAGGCCCATGGCGCCTACTACGGCGTGGTCTGCAACGCCGGCATCGCCATGGACAACGCCTTCCCCGCCATGACCGGCGAGGAGTGGGACCGCGTGGTGCACACCAACCTCGACGCCTTCTACAACGTGCTGCACCCGGTGGTCATGCCCATGGTGCGCCGGCGCAAGCCCGGGCGCATCGTCACGCTGGCATCGGTCTCTGCCCTCATGGGCAACCGCGGCCAGGCCAACTACAGCGCGGCCAAGGCCGGCGTGATCGCCGCGACCAAGTCGCTGGCCATCGAGCTGGCCAAGCGCAACATCACGGTCAACTGCGTGGCCCCGGGTCTGATCGACACCGAGATGGTCAGCGAGGAGGTGCTGGAGCACGCCCTGGAGATGATTCCCATGCGCCGCATGGGCACGGTGGACGAGGTGGCCGGCGCGGTCGCCTTCCTGCTGGGGGCCGAGGCCTCGTACATCACGCGCCAGGTGATCTCGGTCAACGGGGGGATGGTCGGATGAGCGCTTCCTCCACCACCCCGAACAACAGCGGCAGGCGCCGTGTGGTCGTCACCGGCGTCGGCGCCTTCAGCCCCCTGGGCAACGACTGGGCCACGGTGCGCAGCCAGCTGCAAAGCGGGCGCAACGTGATCCGCCGCATGCCCGACTGGGCCGTCTACGAGGGCCTGAACACCCAGTTGGCCTGCAGCGTGGCGCCCTTCGAGCTGCCCGCGCACTACAACCGCAAGACGATGCGCAGCATGGGCCGCGTGGCCGTGATGGCCACACGCGCCACCGAGATCGCGCTCACGAGCGCCGGCCTGCTGGGCGACCCCTTCGTCAAGAGCGGGCAGATGGGGATCTCGTACGGCTCGTCGGCCGGCACGCCGGCCGCCATCGGCGACTTCGGCCGTATGATCGCCGGCAAGAGCACCGAAGGCATCAACGCCAACACCTACATCAAGATGATGTCGCACACCGCCGCGGTGAACATCGGCGTGTTCTTCGGCGCCACGGGGCGCATCATCACCACCTCGAGCGCCTGCACCTCGGGCAGCCAGGGCCTGGGCTACGCCTACGAGACCATCCAGAGCGGCAAGCAGCTGGCCATGCTGGCCGGCGGCGCCGAAGAGCTCGACGCCATCCAGGCGGCGGTGTTCGACACCCTGTTCGCCACCAGCACCAGGAACGACACGCCCGAGCTCACGCCCCGGCCCTTCGACGCGCACCGCGACGGCCTGGTGCTGGGCGAGGGCGCCTGCACCTTCGTGCTCGAAGAGCTCGAACATGCCCGGGCCCGTGGCGCGCAGATCCTGGGCGAGATCATCGGCTTTGCCACCAACTCGGATGGCACCCACGTCACCCACCCCAACTCCGCCACCATGGCCCAGGCCATGCGCATGGCGCTCGACGATGCCGGCCTGGCGCCGGACGCCATCGGCTACGTCAACGCCCACGGCACGGCCACCGACCAGGGCGACATCGCCGAGAGCCACGCCACCTGCGAGGTCTTCGGCAGCGCGGTGCCCGTGAGCACGCTCAAGGGCTACATGGGCCATACCCTGGGCGCCTGCGGCGCGCTGGAGGCCTGGATGACCCTTGAGATGATGCGCGAGGGCTGGTTTGCCCAGAACGCCAACCTCACCGAACCCGACCCGCGCTGCGGCGCGCTGGACTACATCATGGGCCAGGCGCGCCAGCTGCAGACCGACGTGGTGATGAGCAACAACTTCGCGTTCGGCGGCATCAACACATCCTTGATTTTCAAACGTTGGAGGGAGTAATCGATATGGGAATTCAGACACACATCCGCCGCGGCAGCGCCCTGGCGATCGGGGCCGTGCTGGCACTGGCCTTGCACAGCGGCGCAGCCCACGCGCGCGCCGAAGCACTCGCCGATGCGCCACAGGTCGTTTTCTCGGGCGGTTACGTACCCAACGCCGCGCAGGTGCGCGACCGCATCATCCAGGCCGGCCAGTCGCTGGGCTGGGCCGTGACCCGCGAAGCTCCGGGCCTGGTGGAGCTGCAGTACGACAAGCAGGGCAAGCACATGGCGCACATCGCCGTGCGCTATGACCATGCCGGTTACAAGATCGACTACGTCACCAGCTATAACCTCAACTATGCCGAAGTGGATGGCAACCGCCGCATCCACCCCAACTACAACCGCTGGATCCGCAACCTCATGCAGCGCATCAGCGGCGGCTGAAGCCCGGCGCGCAAGCCATTCGAAACCGCCTTTCCCGCGTGGGGAGGCAACGACCCAACGGGAGATCCGCATGAAGCAATGGATACTGGCACTGGCCGCGCTGTCGGCCGTGACCGCGGCGCAAGCCCGCAATACCGTTCTGACACTGCCCCTCGACGAAGTGGTGCGCATGGGCGTGGAGCAGGGCAAGCTCGACGGCAGCGTCAAGTTCTACCTCTCGGGCGCCAAGACGCCCAAGGTCAGCGCCCGCCTGGGCGAGGACATCGCCAACAAGAAGACCAACGGCGTCGGCAAGGACGACGCCTACGGCTGCAAGTGGGCCGCGCTGTCGGCGCTGATCGCCTTCCAGGAATCGGCCAAGCAAAAGGGCGCCAACGCCGTGGTCGACCTGCACAGCTACTACAAGCGTGCCACCTACAAGAACCCGGCCAACTACGAGTGCCATGCTGGCGCGGTGGTAATCGGCGTGACGCTCAAGGGCACGTTCGCAAAAATTTGAAGCGCCCCTGAGCCGCTTCGCGTCATCCTCCCAGGGGGACACGCCCCCAGCGTGGCGGGGCGGCCATTGCGCGAGGGCGCTGGCCTTGGGCGCGCCAGTTGCGTAGCGTGGGAACCCAAATGAGGGACAACAAGTGATGAAAATGACGAAGCAATGGTCTCTGGCCCTGGCCGTGCTGTCGGCCGCCACTGCGGCACAGGCGCGCGAGGTCAAGGTGTCGATGCTGCCGCTCGAAGACACGGTGCAGATGGGCATCCGCGAGGGCAAGCTTGACGGCAGCGTCCGTTTCTACCTCTCGGGTGCCCCTGTGCCGCAGCTTGCGGACCAGCCACTGGGCGAGGAGTACCTGCACCGGCGCACCAGCAACATCGGCAAGGAGCTGGTGTTTGCCTGCCACTGGGCCGCCCTGGCCGGCCTGATGGCCCTGCAGGAGAACGCCAAGAAGCGTGGCGCCAACGCCGTGGTCGACCTGCACAGCTTCTACAACGAAAAGACCGTCAAGGACCCGGCCCGCTTCGAGTGCAATCAGACCAGCTACCAGACCATCGTGGCCTTCAAGGGCACCTACGCACGCACCGCGCCCTGAGCCGGGACCGCGAACCGCCCAGCCAGCCATTCATCCATCCATCCATTCAACACCGCGACTCCTGACGAGCGCCAAAGACCAAGAGGGAACACCGACATGCGCATGAAGAAGACCACAACGATTCTGGCCCTGGCCGTTCTGGCCGCCGCCAGCACCACCGCAGCCCATGCCGAAAAAGTGCTGATGCTGCCCCTGGAAGAGGCCGTGCAACTGGGCCTGGCGCAAAAGAAGCTCGACGGCAGCGTCAAGTTCTACCTGTCGGGCGCGCCCACGCCCGAAGGCGGCACCGCCATCGGCGAAGAAACCGCCAACCGCCGGACGGCATCCGGCGGCAAGAGCAAGGAAGAGGCCTGCCACTGGGTGGCCCTGTCCACGCTGATCGCGCTCGAAGAATTCGCCAAGAAGCGCGGCGCCAACGCCGTGGTCGACCTGCACAGCAGCTTCAAGGGCAAGGTCTACAAGGACCCGGTCAACTACGAATGCCACGCGGGCAACATGCTCACCGGCGTGACCTTCAAGGGCACCTACGTCCGCTTCGGGCAGTGACACCCTCCACCCCGGCGGCGCCCTTGCAGCTGCTGCTCGCCGCCCAGGCCCCCCTGGCGGCAGGCGCCCGGCAGCTGGCGCCGGGATGGCTGACCGGGAGTGAAGAGGCCCGGCTGGCGGGCATGCAGAACCCGGCCCGGCGTGAGGAGTTCATCGCCTGCCGCCACGCGCTGCGCCACCTGCTGGCCAGGGGCAGCAACGCGGCCGCCAGCGACTGGCGGG
>NZ_AKJX01000120.1 GCF_000276605.1 Acidovorax sp. CF316
TGGCCCGCCCCGGGGCCGCGAACTGGAGGTCGCCCGCCTGGTGCGCCAGCTGGCGCGCGAGCGCATCCACAACGTGGTCTTCACCGCGGCCGACGTGCACTACGCCGCCGCCCACTACTACGACCCGACGCGCGCGCAGTTCCGCGATTTCGAGCCGTTCTGGGAGTTCGTCGCCGGCCCCATCCACGCCGGCACGTCCGCACCGCTGCCCATGGACAACACCTTCGGTCCGCAGGTCGTCTTCAGCAAAGGCGCGCCGCCCGGCCAGACGCTGTCGCCCCTGGCAGGCCTGCAGTTCTTCGGCCAGCTCGACGTCGACAGCCGGAGCCGGACGCTCACCGTGCAGCTCAAGGATGCCTCAGGCCAGGCCATCTACCGCCACACGCTGCAAGCCCGGCGCGCATGAATTTCTCCTTCCCCAAAAAGCAATCCCGCCCCACCCCACTGAGAGACTCTCCATGGCAAAAGACTTCGATTCGATGGAAGACAGCAACCGCTCGGCCAACCCGAGCATCCACGAGGTGTCGGCGCTGCGCCGCCGCACCCTGCTCGGCGGCGGCTTGGCATCGGCCGTCGGAGGCTTGCTGGCGCCGCTGGCTGCCGTGTCGCTGCCCGGTTGCGCCAGTGGTACCGGCATCCCCAGCGGCCCGCTGCTGGGTTTCAAGAGCGTGCCCATCGGCACGGCCGACCGCATCGTCGTGCCCGAGGGCTATGTGGCCCAGGTCATCGCGCCCTGGGGCGACCCTGTGGGCCTGTCGGGCGAGAACCCGGCCTTCAAGGAAGACGGCTCCAACACCGCCGCCGAGCAGGAAGCGCAGCTCGGCATGCACCACGACGGCATCCACTTCTATGCGCAGGAGGGCAGCCGCCAGGGTCTGCTGGTGATGAACCACGAGTACACCGACGACGGCCTGCTGCATGCCGACGGCATGAAGACCTGGACCGCCGAGAAGGTGCGCAAGTCCCAGGCCGCGCACGGCGTCTCGGTCATCGAGGTGGAACAGAAGGCCGATGGCCAGTGGGACATCGTGCGCCCCTCGCCCTGGGCCCGCCGCATCACGGCGCGCACGCCCATGGCGTTTGGCGGCCCGGCCGCCGGCCACCCCATGCTGCGCACGGCCGCCGACCCCGAGGGCATGCGCCCGCTGGGCACCATGAACAACTGCGCCAGCGGCATCACGCCCTGGGGCACCTACCTGACCTGCGAAGAGAACTTCATCAACTACTTCAAGGGCCCCGACGCCCCCAACCCCCACGACACCCGCTGGGGCCTGCGCAAGGGCGAGCCCGCTGGCTACCGCTGGGCCGAACACGATGCACGTTTCGACGCCACCAAGAACCCCAACGAACCCAACCGCTTCGGCTGGATCGTGGAGATCGACCCGTTCAACGCCAGCTCCGCCCCCGTCAAACGCACGGCCCTGGGCCGCGCCGCGCACGAAGGCGCCACGGTGGCCGTGACCAAGGACGGCCGCGCCGTGGTCTATTCGGGCGAAGACTCGCGCTTCGAGTACATCTACAAGTTCGTGAGCCGTGACAAGATCCGCAAGGGCGGCGCGCGCGAGAACGCCGAGCTGCTCGACCATGGCACGCTGTACGTCGCCAGGTTCAATGCCGATGGCAGCGGCCAGTGGCTGGCCCTCAGCCATGGCCAGGGCCCGCTGACGGCCGCCAACGGCTTTGCCGATGCCGGTGAGGTGCTGATCAAGACGCGCCAGGCCAGCGACCTGCTGGGCGCCACCAAGATGGACCGCCCCGAGTGGATCGCCATCGGCAAGGACGGCTCCATCTACTGCACGCTGACCAACAACAGCAACCGCGGCACGACCGGCCAGCCTGGCGTGGATGCCGCCAACCCGCGTGCCAACAACAGCATGGGCAACATCATCCGCTGGAAGGAAGCCGGGGATTTCGATGGCGCGCGCTTCCAGTGGGACCACTTCATCCTGGCCGGCGACCCGGCCAATGAGCGTGCCGATGCCAAGGGCAGTGTCAAGGGCGACATGCTCGCCTGCCCCGATGGCCTGTGGGTCGATGGCCGCGGCGTGCTCTGGGTGCAGACCGACATGTCCACCTCGGCCATGGGCAAGGGCGATCTGGCGCGCATGGGCAACAACGCCATGCTGGCGGCCGATCCGCGCACGGGCGAGATCCGCCGCTTCCTGGTCGGCCCTTCGGGTTGCGAAATCACCGGTGCAACCATGACGCCCGATGGCAAGACCCTGTTCATCAACATCCAGCACCCCGGCGAAAGCCCGAGCGAGCGCAGCGACCCCGCCGAGCCGCGCAAGTTCTCCAACTGGCCCGAGCACCGCCCCGCCGGACGCCCGCGCTCGGCCACGGTGGTGATCCGCAAGGCCGATGGCGGCGTGGTGGGGACGTAAGACGATCAGGGCCCTTGCACAACACAGGGTCAGCCAGATTGCTGGACGTTCAAGCCGACGTAGCGCTTGAGAAAACGCCGTTCATCGGGCGCGTAGCCCTGGGCCGCATAGAACGCATGGGCCGCAGGCCGGTGGTCGCCGCTGGTCACTTCGGCGCGCACACAGCCCTGCCCGGTAAAGAAGCGGTCGGCAGCGGCCACCAGCGCCTCCCCGACCCCGCGGCCCCGCTGCCCGGCATCGACCACCAGCGAGGTGATGCGGCCGATCCGGCCTTCGGCACGGAAAAGCTCAAGCACATGCAGGCTGATGACACTGGCCACACGGCCATCGACCTCGGCCAACAGCACGTTGTCGCCGGCTTGCGCGGCCAGGATCGCGAGCTTGCGGACGACCAGCGCCTCGCTGGCCTCGTAGCCCAATTGCCCCCATCAGGCCGGCGATGGCCGCCACCGCCGAGCGGATGGACGGCGGCTCAGGCATCGGCGTCTTCTTCGAGCCGCCCCACCGTGCGCCGGCGCACCAGCTGCAGCAACTCCCGCACCGTGGCCCGGGCTGCGCCCCGGTGCTGGCGTGCGAAGCGGGCCGCCCGCTCGCTGGCGGCCGCCTGCTGCGCGGGGTCGCGCACCAGTTGCATCGCCTGCGCGACGCCGGCGGTGAGGTCGGGCACGCGCTGCGCCGCTCCAGCGGCACAAGCGAGCTCGGCCGCCTCGGCAAAATTGAAGGTGTGCGGGCCCAGCACCACGGGGCAGCCGCAGGCAGCCGCCTCGATGAGGTTCTGCCCCCCCAGCGGCGCGAAGCTGCCGCCCAGCAGCGCCACGCCGGCCATGCCGTAGTACAGGGCCATCTCGCCGAGCGAGTCGCCCAGCCACACGTCGGCCGGCTCGGGCAGCAGGCTCCAGGTGCTGCGACGCGACACCGTGAGGCCGGCCGCCTGGAGCTGCTGCTGCACCTCGTCGAAGCGCTGCGGATGCCGTGGCACGACCAGCCATTGCACGGGTTGCGCGGCATCCGCGCGCGAGGTGCTCCAGGCGCGAATCGCCTCGAGCCACAGCGCCTCTTCGCCTTCGCGGCTGCTGGCCAGCATGGCCACGGGGCGCATGGCCTGCACGCGCCAGGCACGCCCCAGCTCCAGCTGTGCCACATCGGGCACCACGTCGAACTTGAGGTTGCCGAACACCCCGTGCACCTGGGCGCCGATGGCGTGCAGGCGTTCGGCATCGTCCTCGGTCTGGGCATACACGGCGGTCAGCGCCGCATAGGCCGGGCGCGCCAGCGGCGACACCCGCCGGGCCTTGCGCAGCGAGTGCTCGTTGAACCGGGCATTGGCCAGTACCAATGGCACGCCGCGCTTGCGGCAGGCGGCCACCAGGTTGGGCCAGACCTCGGTCTCCATCAGGATGCCGATGGCCGGGCGAAACTGGCGCAGAAAGCGCAGCACGGCACCCTGCGTGTCCCAGGGCAGCCAGACCTGTACATCGCCCGCCTGCAGCAGCTTCTCCCCCTCGGCCCGGCCGGTGGCCGTGCCATGCGTGAGCAGCAGGCGCATGCCGGGCAGCTGCGCGCGCAATTCGGCCAGCAGGATGGAGGCGGCGCGCGTTTCACCGAGCGAGACCGCGTGGATCCAGACGAACTGGCCCAGCGGATCGGTGCTGCTGTGCAGCACCAGGCTGTCGATGGGCTGCGGGTAGCGGCCAAAGCGCTCGCCCACCGCCACCGCATAACCGGGTTCGGCCGCGGCACGGCGGCGCAGCTTGCGGCGCAGCAGCGGCTGGGCCGCCCAGGTCACCATGGAATACAAGGCGCGCGCGGTGGTCATGCGGTACGCCTCATTGCGCGGGGGCCTCGACCACGCGGCCTTGCCATGCCCCGTCCTCGCGGGACGCAATGACCAGGCAGGCACCCACGCCAGGCGCTGCCACCACCTGTGCGCCGCCGGGCGCCCAGAAGGCGCTGCGGCCTGCGCAAGCGTAGCCCCCCGTGGGAGCGCCATGGTTGGCCATCAACACGGACATGCCCAGATCGGCGGCATAGCCCTTCAACTGGACCGAATCCTTGGCGTACCCGCCTTCGGAGATCACCGAGCCGCAGGCATACAGGAAGGCGCCCGCATCCAGGGCGGCCCGGGCATGCTCGGGATGCGTGGTGTCGGCACACACGGCCAGCGCCGTGGGCTGGCCCGCCAGCAGGCGCACGTGGACATCTTCAACACCGGCGCTGGCGAACTGCTCTTCACCAGGGTGCAGGTAGCGCTTGCGGTACAGGGCGGCTGCGCCATCGGCACCGAACACCCAGGCACCGATGGCCGGCTTGTCGCCCGCCGCGAGTGGGGCCACGGGCACCCCGACCACCAGCGCCATGCCGGTGCTGCGAGCGGCCTCACGCAGGGGCGCCAGCACGGCATCGTCGGCGCCGAGTACCAGGCCTGCGGCCAGCGTGGGTTCATAGCCGGTGAGCGACAGCTCGGGGAACACCAGCAGCTGCACGCCATGGCGCGCGGCTGCGAGCACCATGGACAGGTGCGACTGCACGTTGGCCTGCACATCGCCAGGCACGGATATCGATTGCGCTGCGGCGATGCACAGCACGGGAGACAAGGGGGTAGTCAAGGAGAATGCGTTCGCAAAGATGGAAGTCAGGCCTGGGCTCAGTGGGCGGCGGCGCCCAGTCGGGCGTCGGGCTTGACCTTGTGCAGCATCGCCAGCATGGCCGCCTCGATGCGCGCCAGGGCCTCCTCGGTGTGACCCTCGAAGCGCAGCACCAGCACCGGCGTGGTGTTGCTCGCGCGGATCAGGCCAAAGCCGTCCGGCCAGTCCACGCGCAGCCCGTCGATGGTGTTCACCTGGGCAGGCGCGCTGAAGCTGCCGGCCGCGAGGGCCTGCAGCTCGGCCGTGAGGCGGTGCGGCTCGCCCTCGGAGCACGAGACGTTGAGTTCGGGCGTCGAGAAACTCGTGGGCAGTGCATTGAGCACGGCGCTCGGGTCCGCATGGCGGCTCAGGATCTCGAGCAGGCGGCAGCCGGCGTAGGTGCCGTCGTCGAAACCGTACCAGCGCTCCTTGAAGAAGATGTGGCCGCTCATCTCGCCGCCCAGGGGCGAGTCGAGCTCCTTCATGCGCGCCTTGATCAGCGAGTGCCCGGTCTTGAACATCACCGGCACGCCACCCGCGGCGGCAATGGCTGGCGCCAGGCGCTGGGTGCACTTGACGTCGAAGAGGATGTTGCCGCCGGGCACGCGCGTGAGCACGTCCTGGGCGAACAGCATCATCTGCCGGTCGGGGAAGATGTTGGTGCCATCGCGCGTGACGATGCCCAGGCGGTCGCCGTCGCCATCGAAGGCCAGGCCCAGTTCGGCGTCGCTGCCCTGCAGCGCGGCGATCAGGTCGCGCAGGTTCTCGGGCTTGCTCGGGTCGGGGTGGTGGTTGGGGAAGTTGCCGTCCACCTCGGAAAACAGCTCGATCACCTCGCAGCCCAGGGCACGGAAGATGTCCGGGGCCGTGGCACCGGCAATGCCGTTGCCGCAGTCGACGACGATCTTCAGCGGGCGGGCAAGCTTCACGTCGCCGGTGATGCGCTCGCGGTAGGCGGGCAGCACGTCCACATGGCGCACGCTGCCGCCGGCCGAAAGCTGCCAGTTCTCCTGCTCCATGGTGTGGCGCAGGGACTGGATTTCTTCACCGTAGATGGCGCGGCCAGCCAGCACCATCTTGAAGCCGTTGTAGTCGCGCGGGTTGTGGCTGCCGGTGACCTGGATGCCGCTTTGGCACAGCGTGCTGGCCGCGAAGTACAGCAGCGGCGTGGTGACCATGCCCACGTCGATCACTTCCATGCCTGCCTCCACCAGCCCCTGGATCAGCGCGGCCGACATGGCCGGGCCGGAGAGGCGGCCATCGCGGCCCACGGCCACGGTGGTCTGGCCTTCGGCGCGGGCGGCTGTGCCGAAGGCACGGCCCAGGCCCAGGGCGACTTCTTCGTTCAGGGTGGTCGGCACGATGCCGCGGATGTCATAGGCTTTGAAAATGGCGGGCGTGGGTTGCACGTGGGGGCCTTTGCGGTGAGCGTTGGAACAGTGCGCTGGATTGTAGGGGGCGCCCCCTGCAGCTCCAGCGAAGCATCGTATACAGATTGCCCGAGGCACATGTCCGAAAACGGCCAGACCGGATGTAGGCGCGGCCTATCATTCCCCCCATGTCCCCCCCCCTGCTCTCTACTGGCCAGCCTTGCACCGCCACCGGCCCGGTGGCGGATGACGAGGGCCGTTACCTGGCCCTGCAAGCCCGCGATGCCCGCTTCGACGGCCGTTTCTTCACGGGAGTGACCTCCACCGGCATCTACTGCCGCCCGGTCTGCTCAGTGCGCACACCGCGGCGCGAGAACTGCCGATTCTTCGCCATGGCGGCCCAGGCCGAGAGCGCGGGATTTCGCCCCTGCCTGCGCTGCCGGCCCGAGCTGGCCCCCCAATCCCTGGCCTGGTCGGTGCAGGACGCCTCGGGCATCCTGGTGCAGCAGGCCGTGCGCCTGCTCGATGCCCCCGAAGGCTGGGCCCGGGACAGCCAGGGGGCGACCGTCGCCCGGCTGGCCGAGCGCCTGGGCGTGAGCGACCGGCACCTGCGCCGCATCTTCGAGGCGGCCCTGGGCGTATCGCCGCTTCAGTACCTGCAGACGCGGCGCCTGCTCACGGCCAAGCAGCTGCTGACCGACACGCCCCTGCCCATCACCCAGGTGGCCCTGTCCAGCGGCTTTGGCAGCGTGCGCCGCTTCAATGCGGCGTTTGCAGAACACTACGGGCTCCAACCGGGCCAGTTGCGCAAGAACGGCAGCGCCCACAGCGCCACCAGCACGGGCACGCTGCGCCTGGCCTACCGGCCGCCACTCGACGTGGCGGCGCTGCTCGCCTTCTTCGAGCGACGCCGGTTTCTCGGGGTGGAATGGGTGCAACAGACGGGCGACGGCGCCCCTGCCCTGCGGCGCACGGTGCGCCTGTCCCCGGCCTTGACCGGGGGCGCCGAGGTCACGGGCTGGCTCAGTGCCCGGTTCGACACCGCCCGGCACCAGGTGCTGCTGCAGACCAGCGACAGCCTGTACCCGGTGCTGCCGGTGGTGATTGCCCGGGTGCGCGCCATGCTGGACCTGGACGCCGACCCCGGCGCCATCAATGCCGTGCTGCATGCGCGCTTTCCCGAGGGCGACGGCCTGCGCGTCCCCGGTGCCTTCGATGGCTTCGAGCTGGCCGTGCGCGCCGTGCTGGGCCAGCAGATCACGGTGGCCGCGGCCCGCACCCTGGGCCAGCGCCTGGTGGAACGCCTGGGCGAGCCCATCGAAACACCGTGGCCCGAGCTCACCCGGCTGTTCCCGCCACCCTCGGTGCTGGCGCGTGCCGAAGGCGAGGTGCTGGGCCAGATGGGCATCGTGCGCCAGCGCCAGGCGGCCATCGTGGCACTGGCGCAGGCGGTGGACAGCGGCGCCCTGCCGCTGCATGCGGGTGCCGACGTGGCCGGCACCACAGCCGCCCTGTGCGCCCTGCCCGGCATCGGCGACTGGACGGCCCAGTACATCGCCATGCGCGTGCTGCGCTGGCCCGACGCCTTCCCGGCGGGCGACGTGGCGTTGCACAAGGCCCTGGGCGTGCAGGGCCAGAAGAACCCGGCCCGCGCCGCCACCGAGGCCTCGGCCGCCTGGCGCCCGTGGCGCAGCTATGCCGTGCTGCGGGCCTGGGCCGAACTGCCCTTGCCCGGGGCGGCGGCCCGGGCCCCCAGTGCCCCCAGTGCCTGACACGGCGGCGGCCCCCTGCCTATTTATATAGAGAGAGAGCACCCCTTCCATGCAATTCCATCCCGCCACGGTGCAATCGCGCGCCACCTCCCCGCTCGGCGCCGTGCGCCTGGCGGCATCGCCCCAAGGCCTGGTCGGCCTGTGGTTCGACGGCCAGCGGCACCAGCCCACGCCCCTGCTCGATGGCCCCGGCGCCTGGCCCGAGGTGGCCGACCATTCCCTGATGCAGGAGGCCGCGGGCCAGTTGCAGCAGTTCCTGCGCAGCGAGCGCCGCGCGTTCGACCTGCCGCTGGACCTGTCGGGCGGCACCACGTTCCAGCAGGAAGTCTGGCGCGAGCTGCTGGCCATCGGCTGCGGCGCCACCGCCACCTATGGTGACCTGAGCCGCGGGCTGGGCCGGCCGCGCGCGGTGCGCGCCGTGGGGGCCGCCGTGGGGCGCAACCCGATCAGCGTGGTCGTGCCCTGCCACCGGGTGCTGGGTGCCGATGGCAGCCTGACCGGCTATGCCGGTGGCCTGGACCGCAAGGGCGCCTTGCTGGCCATAGAGGGCGAACGGCCCCGAACCCTGGATCTGCTGGCGGTCTGAGGGGCTGGCAGGCCCGCGGCCACCAAGGGTCCATCATCGCGACGGGCCCCCTGTTGTCAATCGGGCTTGTCAGGACCCGCACCCCGGCACGGGAGCCCATGGATCGGCCCTAAACTCTGCGCATGGGCCTTGCGTCGGTTTTTCATCTGCTTACAAGCGTTACAGCGCCGGTCTGGCCACGCGCTGCATGCGCAGCCCAGGATTTGCACGCACAGGGGGCCGGTCGCGGGCACCATGGCGCATAACACCTTGCTGGCAGGCAGCCTGCTGTTGCTGCTGACCGTCCTGGGCCTGGCGCTGTTGCCACCCCGGGAGGTGCTGGCTCCTTCACGGCGCACCGAGTGGCTGGCCGGCCTGGCGGGGGGCCTGGTGTCGGCAGCCATGCTGGCCGTGCTCAACTTCCAGGCCAGCGGCACCGCCCTGGTGGCCTACCCCACGGCCACCGCCTTCGTGGCCATGTGCTTCGGCGTACGCGCCACCGCCCTCTGCGCCGGCCTGGCCTTTCTCGCCGCCACCTGGATCCAGGGCTCGCCCTCACTCGCCGGGGCGCTGGTCCTGGCGGGCGCCTGGGCCTGCGGGGCGCTGTGGCGGCAGGTGGCACTCCACCGGCACAAGCGCAGCTGGCCGGAGATGCTGGGCCTGGCGCTGAGTCTGCCGGTGGTGAGCGGCCTGGTTCTCACCGCAGTCAGTGCCCAGGCAGAGAGCCCGGATCTGGTGAGCTGGTGGGAAAACCTTCCCTGGCAGCATGGAACCGGCATCCTGGTACTGGGGGGCTGCCGCCTGCTGCTGATCAGCAAGGCCCAGTCGATGGACGCGATGGAGTCGGCCCACCGGGCACTGGGCCAGCGTGAGCAACAGCTGCGCATGGCGCTGGACTCCCTGAACGGCGGGCGCTGGGAATGGGACGTGGACACGCGCCAGTTCCGCTGTGAAGGCGGGTTCTATGCGCAGTTCGGCCTGGGCGACGACGCGCTCAAGGCCCCTGGCCTGTGGCAGCGCTGGTACGACCTGCGCCACCCCGTCGACCGGGACCGCAATGCCGCCAGGCTCGCCCGCGCCATGGATGGGCTCGAAGACACCTACGAGGCCGAGTTCCGCGTGCTCGATACCACCGGGCGCTGGCGCTGGCTCATGTCGCGCGGCATGGTGTCCTTGCGCGATGCCAGCGGCAAGCCGCTGCGCCTGATCGGCATGGACGTGGACATCTCCGCCCACCGCGAGGCCCAGCAGGCGCTGCGCGACTCCGAGGCCAAGTACACCTCGTTCTACCAGACGCTGCCCGATCCGGCGGGCATCAGCCGTATCTCGGACGGCCGCTACGTCGACGTGAACCCGGCTTTCTGCGAGATGTTCGGCCTGGCACATGACCAGGTGGCGGGCCGTACCTCGACCGACCTCAGGATCTGGGCCAGCGACGAGGAGCGCCAGCGCCTGCTGGACACCTACCAGCGCCACGGCAAGGTGGACCGCCTGCCCCTGGTGGCGCAGCGGCGCGGCGTGCGCATCCCGGGGCTGATGTCGGCACGCTCCGTGCTTGTGGATGGTGAAAACTGTTTCGTCTTCGTTTTCCACGACATGACCGAAGCCCAACGCACCAGCGACGAACTGCGCGCCCTCAACAGCCTGCTGCAGCAGGCTGGCCGGCTGGCGCGCCTGGGCGCCTGGGAGGACGTGCGCGGCAAGGGCCTGGTCTACTGGTCGGACGTGTGCTTTGACATCCACGGCATGCCGCCCGGCTCGCCCCTGCCCACCGACTACATCGACCGCATGGTGGCGCCCGCCTACCGCGAGACGCTGCGCAACCACTTTCGCGCCAGCATCCTTGATCGCGCCGAGTGGAGCCTGGAGCTGGAGGTGGTCCACGCCGATGGGCACCTGCTGTGGGTGCGCGCCCGGGGCGAGCCCGTCATCGAGAATGGCCGCGTGACGCGCGTGCGCGGGGTCATGCAGGACATCGACGAGGCCAAGCGGGCCACCGAGCGCCTGCGCCAGTCCGAAGAGCGCTTTTCGCGCATCTTCCAGCTCATGCCGTTTCCCATGGGCCTGTCGCGCCGCAGCGACGGGCAGTACCTGGACGTGAACCCGGCCTGGGAAACCTTGCTGGGCATACCGCGCGCCGAGGCCGTGGGCCGCACGGCGGTGCAACTGGGCATCTTCACCCAGGAGGAGCGCCAGCGGCTGATACAGGCTTTTGAACGGACCGACCCGCAGGCCAGCCACGAGGTGACGCTCAACGGCCGCCCCGGCACCCGGCTGACGGTGCTGCAGTCCATGCGCGCCATCGATTTCGACGGCGAGCCCTGCTGGCTGTTCTCGGTGCACGACATCACCGACCGCAAGCGCCAGGAAGAGCAGGTGCGCGAGCGCGAGGAACTGCTGTCGCTGACCATCTCTGCCGCTTCCCTGGGCCTGTGGGACTGGGACATGGAGCACGGCACCATCACCGGCGACAGCCGCTGGGCCTCCATGCAGGGCCGCACGCCAGGGCCCATCGCCCAGACCTCGGTGCGCTGGACCAGCGCAGTGGCGGCGGACGACATCGACCGCATCACGGCCGAAGTGGCGCGCCACGCGGCACGGCCCGCCACGCCGTTCGACGCCACCTGGAAGGTGCCCGCCCCCCACGAAGGCACGCGCTGGGTGCGCAACCTGGGCAAGATCGTGAGCTTCGGCGCGGGCGGCGAGCCCCTGCGCATGCTGGGCGTGGCGCTCGATGTGACGCCCCAGCGCGAGCAGGAGGTGCTGCTGCAGAAGCTGGCGCACTTCGATGCCCTCACCGGCCTGCCCAACCGCGTGCTGCTGGCACGCAGGCTGCAGGAGTGCCTGGACCAGGCGCGCGAGCGCGGCACCCAGCTCGGTGTGGGCTACCTCGACCTCGACGGCTTCAAGCCCGTGAACGACCGCCTGGGCCATGGCGCGGGCGACCGCCTGCTGGTGATGGTGGCAGGCCGGCTCTCGCGCGCCCTGCGTCCCGGCGACAGCGTGGCCCGCCTAGGGGGGGACGAGTTCGTGATGCTGCTGCCCGATCTGGCCGACACCGCCGAATGCGAACGCATGCTCTCCCGGGTGATGGAGAACATCTCCGCCCCCTACGCGCTGGACACCGAGCGCGTGGTCGTCACGGCCAGCATCGGCTACACCGTGTTCCCGCTGGACGAGGCCGATGCCGACACCCTGCTGCGCCATGCCGACCAGGCCATGTACGCCGCCAAGCAGGCCGGGCGCAACCGCTTCCACCAGTTCGATGCCGCGCAGGAGCGGGCCCTGGTGGCGCAGCGCGAACAGGGCAAGCACCTGCAGGAGGCCATCGCCGGCGCTCAGTTCATCCTGCACCTGCAGCCCAAGGTGGACATGCGCAGCGGCGCCGTGGTGGGCGCCGAAGTCCTGGCCCGCTGGCAGCACCCCGAGCGCGGCCTGCTGCCGCCCGGGGCCTTCCTGCCGCTGCTGGAGGGCACCGAGCTCGAGATAGGTTTCGGCCAATGGGTGGTCGGCGCGGCCCTGGACCTTCTCCGCCGTCTGAACGGCCAGGGCCTGGTCCTGCCGCTGAGCATCAACATCTCGGCCCTGCACCTTCAGCACCCCGGCTTTGCCGACTGGATGGCCCAGATGCTGGCCGGGCGCCCCGACATCGATGCGCGCCAGGTCGAGATCGAGATCACCGAGAGCGCCGCGCTCTACGACATCAGCGCCGTGGCCGCCACGCTGACGCGCCTGCGCGAACTGGGCGTGAGCGTTGCGCTGGACGACTTCGGCACCGGCTATTCATCGCTGACCTACCTGCGCCGCCTGCCCATGGACACGCTCAAGATCGACCAGAGCTTCGTGCACGGCATGATGGGCGACCCCGGCGACCTGGCCATCGTGCAGGGCGTGATCGGCCTGGCCCGCTCCTTCGGCTACCGTGTGATCGCCGAGGGGGTGGAAACCATCGAGCAAGGCCAGATGCTGCAGCAACTGGGCTGCGCCCAGGCCCAGGGCTATTGCATCGCCCGGCCCATGGCGCTGGAGGCGTTCGTGGAATGGGCCGGCCAGTGGCAGGCGCCCCCGGGTTGGCAGCGCCAGCGGCCGCACTGAGCTGTCGCCACCGCACGCTGCACGGCGCCGCGCAACGCCCCAGGCAGCCAGGCCATCGGTGGCACACTGCGGCCCTTTGTTCTTCCATGCCTTGAGCGCCATGCCCCTGGAAACCACCCTGCACTACCACCCCGACCTGGTCCGCCATGCCGTGTTTTGCTTCTGGCGCCGCTCGACGGGCCGGCGCACACTGCTGGTCAGCGCGGCGCTGGCCATCTGGTTCGGGGTGCTGCTGGCGCGTGGCGACCGGTCCTGGCAGATCGGCGTCACCGGCGCGGCCGTGGCCATCAGCCTGCTGGTGTGCGCCAGCGTCTATGCCGTGCACCACCGCAATGCCATGGGCAAGCTGCGCGACATGGGCAACACGCCCCAGGCCACGCTGCGGGCAGACCAGGACAGCTTCACGCTCGCCTCGCCAGCGGGCCTGGCCACCCTGCCCTGGAGCAGTGTGAAGCAGGTCTGGCAATTCGAGCGCGTCTGGCTGCTGCTGTTCTCGCCCGCCCAGTTCAGCACCCTGCCCGTGGCCGACCTGCCGCCCGAGATGCAGCACCTGATCGAGGCCAGCGTGCGCGCTGCCGGTGGCAAGGTCCACCGGCTCTGAACGCTACCCCACCAACTCCCGCACCTGCTGCAGCGCGGCCGGGTCTTCCATGGTCGTCAGATCACCCGGGTCGCGGCGCTCGGCCACGGCCTGCAGGGCGCGGCGCAGCAGCTTGCCGCTGCGCGTCTTGGGCAGCACGGTGACGAAGTGCACGCGCGACGGCCGGGCCACGGCGCCGAGCTGCTGGTCCACGCGCTGCATGACCTCGCCCTCGAGCTTCAGGCGCGCAGCCGGGTCGTCGAGCCCGCTGGCGTCGCGCGCCACCGCGAAGGCCATGGCCACCTGGCCCTTGAGCGCATCGGCCACGCCCACCACCGCCACTTCGGCGATATTCGGGTGCGAGGCAATGCTCTCCTCGATCTCGCGCGTGCCCAGGCGGTGGCCTGCCACGTTGATCACGTCGTCGGTGCGGCCCAGGATGAAGTGGTAGCCATCGGCATCGCGGATGCCCCAGTCGAAGGTGCTGTAGATCAGCTTGCCGGGGATGCTCTTCCAGTAGGTGTTGACGAAGCGTTCGTCGTCGCGCCACACGGTCTGCATGCAGCCGGGCGGCAGCGGCCCCTCGATGGCGACCACGCCCTTCTGGTGGGCACCGGTCAGCTCTTCGCCGGTCGATTCGTCGATCAGCTTCACGGCATAGCCGTACATGGCCTTGCCCGGGCTGCCGAAGCGTGTGGTCTGCGGCTCGATGCCATTGGCCAGCGTGAGGATGGGCCAGCCGGTCTCGGTCTGCCAGTAGTTGTCGATGATGGGCACCTGCAGCGCATCGCTGATCCATTGCGCAGTGGGCTCGTCCAGCGGCTCGCCGGCCAGCCAAAGGGCCTTGAGGCTCGACACGTCGTACTTGCGCAACCAGCTCGCGTCCTGCTTCTTGAGCACGCGCACGGCCGTGGGCGCCGAGAACATGTGCGTGACCTGGTACTTCTCGACGATGCTCCACCACACGCCGGCATCGGGCCGGATCGGCAGGCCTTCGTACATGATGGTCGTCATGCCCGCGATCAGCGGGCCATAGACGATGTAGCTGTGCCCCACCACCCAGCCGATATCGCTGGTGGCAAAGTAGGTGTCACCGGGCTTCGCGTCGAAGATGTGCTGCATGCTGGCCGCCAGCGCCACCGCATAGCCACCCGTGTCGCGCTGCACGCCTTTGGGCTTGCCGGTGGTGCCGCTGGTGTACAGGGTGTAGCTCGGGTGGGTGGACTCCACCCATTCGCAGGGCACCACGGCAGCGAGGTGCTGCGCGCGCAGGGCCGCCCAATCGTGGTCACGGCCCGGGTGCAGCTGCATGGGCGCCAGGCCCCGGTTGACCATGAGCACGGCTGCTGGCTTGTGGCGCGACTGGACGATGGCCTCGTCGAGAAGCGGCTTGTAGGGCACGACCTTGCCACCGCGCGAACCGGCGTCGGCGCTGACCACGGCCACGGGCTCGGCGTCCTCGATGCGCGAGGCCAGCGAGCCCGAGGCAAAACCGCCGAACACCACCGAGTGCAGCGCACCGATGCGTGCGCAGGCCAGCATGGCAAACGCCGCCTCTGCCACCATCGGCATGTAGATCAGCACGCGGTCGCCCTTCTTCACCCCCAGGGAGAGCAGCACGGCGGCCATGCGCTGCACCTCGGCATGCAGCTCGGCAAAGCTGTAGCTGCGCTCGCTGTCGGTCTCGGTGGAAATGGCCACCAGCGCGGGCTGATCGGCGCGCTCGGCCAGGTGCCGGTCCACCGCGTTGTGGCACAGATTGGTGGTGCCGCCCACATACCAGCGCGCAAACGGCGGGTTGCTGTAGTCGCAGATCTGCTGCGGGGGCGTCTGCCAGTCGATGAGTTTCGCCTGCCCGGCCCAGAAGGCATCAGGCTGCTCGATGGAATGGCGGTAGAAATCTGCGTAGCGCGTCATGGTGTGTCTCCAGCATCTCGTGTGCACTCCTCGGCCGGGGTGCATTTCTGAATTCATAATTATTCATGACGGGCTTGCTGGAAGCTGACTGGCGCCCTCGCCGTCGTCAGCCCCTGGGCGCCAGCAGTTCAGGCGGGCTGCAATGCAGCCACCTGATGCGCCAGATAGCTGACCACGGCCAGGGGACGCATGAACACCTCGATGGCAGTCACACGGCCGTCGGCATCGAGCGTCAGCAGATCCACCCCGCGTGCCGTGTGGGGTCCCATCTGCCCTTCAAAAGGCAACGCCACCTGGAGGCCGCCATCGCGCCACAGCGGCTCTCCGAAGCTGAACGCGCTGTAAAGGCCGATGGCCATGCACAGGATACCCGCCACCTGCGCGCCGCCCTCCAGGCCCTCGTGGCTGAGGGGCGAGTGCAATACGGCGTCAGGATGCAGAAGGCCTGCAGCCGCGCTGAAATCCCGCTGGCGGGCCATCTGGCGCCAGGTCTGTACCGTTGCCAAGGTGGAAGGCGCAATGGATTGGACAGCGGAAACGTGGGAAGAAGGGGTCTGCATGGATGCTCCTGGTCAATGGTGAGGAGCCGATCTTCTGCATCCCAGGTCATTGCATCAATCACCTCCCAGGTCATAACCACGACGACTCGTGTGCCCGGTGTGCGACCATTGCCCCATGCATTCACCCCGCACCGACGCCAGGTCCGCCCCTCCGAAAGCTGCCCCCGTAGGCCTGTTGCTCAAGGCGCTGCGCGAGCGCCAGCGCCTGAGCCAGATGGCGCTGGCGCTGCACACGGGGGTGTCTCAGCGCCATTTGAGCTGCCTGGAGACCGGCAAGGCCCAACCCAGTCGCGCCATGCTGCTCGCGCTGCTGGATGCGCTGCGCACCCCGCTGGCCGAACGCAACCGCGCCCTGCTGGCCGCCGGCTTCGCACCGCACTACCCCTGCCGCGACTGGCAGGACGAGCATTTGGCTCCCGTGCGGGACACCCTGCGGGAGTTTCTGCGCGCACACGAACCGGCTCCGGCCATGCTGCTCGATGCCCAATGGAATGTGCTGGAGACCAATGCCGCAACGCCCGCTCTGATGCGGCTGATAGGGTTCACGCCTGCGGTGCGCCCAGGTGCCGCAACAATGAACATGCTCGAGCTGCTGCTCGGGCCCGACGGCTTGCTGCCATGGATCGTCAATGCTGCCGACATGGCATCGGCAGTGCTGCAGCGCGCCCAGGCGGAGGCAGCCCTCAACCCCGCGCTGGCAGAGCGCCTGCAGACCATGCCGATGGCCCGCATGACCCTTCCAATACCCACAGGGCAGGTCCATGAACCTCCCGTGCTGCTGATGCAGTTGCGCTCCAGCGCGGGAGTGCTGCGCTTCATGTCGGCCTTCACCACCCTGGCCTCGCCGCTCGACGTGACGCTGGAGTCGCTGCGCATGGACCACCTGCTACCGGCCGACGCGGACACCCGGCGCGCGCTGGAAAACGCGCTGGCAGCTACCGCGCCACCTACTTGATCAGCGCCAGCACGTCCTTGAAGTCCGGGTGCTCACAGCTGCCCAGCCATTCGAAGGCCACCATCTCCGTCGTGACCAGTTCGGCCCCCGCACCGGCCAAGCGGTCGAACGCCGCATCGCGGTTGCGGTCGGTGCGCGAGCCGCAGGCGTCGGTCACGACCCAGACCTCGAACTCGTCGTCGATCAGGTCCAGTGCGGTCTGCATCAGGCAGACATGGGCCTCGCAGCCCGCTATCACGATGGTGCCGCGCTCGGGCGCCTGCTGGGCGGGCTTTTGCAGGTGCTTGGGCAGGCTGCGGGCATTGCCGCCCTGCTGGGGCTTGGCAGGGGGGCGCAGCCATTCGCCCAGGCCTTCCTCGGCGGCACTGAAGTGCATCTTGGCCAGGGTCTTCTGGCACAGGGCGCGCAGGGCCGGGTCATTGGGGCCCAGACGCGAGGGGTTCTGCTCGGTACCCCAGACGGGCACCTCCAGCAGCTGCGCGATCTGCGCCAGCCGGCGTGCATTGGCCAGCACGGCAGCGCCTTCGGCAATGGCGGGCATCAGGCGTTCCTGGTAGTCCACCAGGACGAGTTGGGATTCGGAGGCGTCGAGCAGCATGGCGTATACGGGGAAATTCAATGGGATGCGGCATTGTCGCAGCCCCCGGTCCCCACCTGTCCTTTTCAGGACGCCGGGGTGAGCCGCAGCAGCCGCCCTTGCGGGCTGTCGGTCACCAGATAGAGAAAGCCGTCAGGGCCCTGGCGCACATCGCGAATGCGCTCCTTTTTGCCTTCGAGCAGCTTCTCCTCGCGTTGCAGCTTGCCATTGGCCACTTCGAACCGGTGCAGCGTGCCGAACTTGAGCGAGCCCACGAACAGGCTGCCGCGCCAGGCGGCGCCATAGCGGTCGCTGGTCAGGAAGGCCATGCCCGAGGGCGCGATGGAGGGCACCCAGTAGTGCAGCGGCTGCTCCATGCCGGCCTTGGTCGTGCCCTCGCCCACCTTGCCGCCGCCGTAGTTTTCGCCATATGTGATCACCGGCCAGCCATAGTTGCGGCCCGGCTGGGGCAGGTTGATCTCGTCGCCCCCCTGGGGGCCGTGCTCGTGCATCCACAGCTTGCCATCGGGCGCCAGGGTGGCCCCCTGGGCATTGCGGTGGCCGTAGCTCCAGATTTCGGGCAAGGCGCCGGCCCGCTCGCGAAACGGGTTGTCTGCCGGTGCCGCGCCATCGGCCGTGATGCGCACGATCTTGCCGTGGTGGTTGTCGAGCTTTTGCGCGTCATCCTTGCGGTGGTAGCGCTCGCCCAGCGCCAGGAACAGGTTGCCGTCCCCCGCCTGGACGATGCGGCAACCGAAGTGCAGGTTGCTGGCCACCTTGGGCTTCTGGCTGAAGATGACCTTCACATCCTGCAGCGAGCGGTTGTCGGGCGCCAGGGTGGCCCGTGCCAGGGCGGTACTGTTGTCCGAGGTGCCGGCCGCGCCGGGTTCCGAGTAGCAAAAGAAGATGCGCCGGTTGCGTGCGAAATCGGCGTCGGTCACCACGTCGAGCAGCCCGCCCTGCCCTCCGGCGGCAATGCTCGGCAGGCCGGCCAGGGCAGGCCCCAGTTGGCCATTGGCCTCCACCACCCGCATGCGGCCGGGCCGTTCGGTGACCAGGAAACGGCCTTCGGGCAGGAAGGCCACGGCCCAGGGATTCACCAGGCCGGTGGCCACTGACGCCAAGGTGACAGCCTTGGCAGCGGGGGCGGTCCCCTGGGCATGGGCGCTTCCCATGCCTGCAGACGCTATGTAAAAAAGAGCAAGAAACCCCACGGCGCGCAAAGAAATGCGGCATTTCGATGTCAGATACATGTCAGCCTTGTTGGACCTGGGTTCCATGCAACCCATGGGTATAAGGGAGTGGCGCAGGCAAGTCCAGCCCCCAGATGAAGGCATACGTGACTTCCCTCACAAAACGGGCAATTTAGCGTGGTACCCTTCGCCCCCATGTCCAAATGGTTTTGCACCCTCCTCCTGGCTTGCGCTGTCAGCGCACAGGCTGCACCATCCGCCGGTCAAGCGGATGACATGGAAAAAATCCTGATGGACAAGGGTCTCTTGTCCCAGCTCAAGGACATGCAGCACACGGTGGCCGACAAGGCCCATACGGTGGCGGACAAGGCGTCCGACCTGGTGGGCAATGCCATGGGGTTCCTCGGCGTGCGCTACAAGCGTGGCGGCAACAGCGCCGAGACCGGCTTTGATTGCAGCGGCTTCGTCCGCGCCATCTATGAGCAGACGGTCGGCCTGCTGCTTCCCCGCCGCGCAGACCAGCAAGCCGCCACCACCACGGTGATCGACAAGAAGGAACTGCAGCCGGGTGACCTGGTGTTTTTCAACACCATGCGCCGGGCGTTCAGCCATGTAGGCATCTATGTGGGTGACGGCAAATTCATTCACTCTCCTCGCAGTGGATCGGAAGTCCGGGTGGAAGACATGCGCCAGTCCTACTGGCAGCGCCGCTTCGATGGCGCCCGCCGCGTCACGCCCACCGCCACGGCGGTCGAGGCCAACGCCCCTGCCGCGAAGTAAGCTGCTTTTCCGGCAGCCCGCATGACAACAAAGCGCGCCATCGGCGCGCTTTTGCTTTGGAGGGTCATGGCTTGACCACGTAGGTGGATTCCGTGCCGCGGATGGGCCCGCCCGTCACGTTCACCGGCCGGGCATTCGGGTTGCGCAGGAATTCCTTGGCGGCCGCCATGTCGGCCTGGTAACGCGCCCGGGCCTGGGCCTCGCAGGAACGGCGCTCGGCACCGGCCTGGGCGCGGCACTCCTCCAGCGCCACCTTCATCCCCCCACCCGCCTCGCGGATGGCGGTGTTGTAGCGCTGCTGCGGCGTCATGTCCGCCACGGCGCCACGCTGCAGCGACGCCTCGTCGCCCTGCGCATGCACCGCCGATGGCGACGCCGCAAACACCCCGACCACGAGCGCGATGACCGCCACGAAGGACGTGGGGGCGATGGGAGCGACCAATTTACGCATCTCGGACCTCTTTCTGGCGGGTTCTGGGCATGTCCACCACTGTAGGCAGTCCCGATGCCAGCGGTCATCAGCGGTACGCGCGCTACCATGTGCGACAAGTCCTACACCGCCGGCCCGCCCGCCGATTGATTGTCAACAACTGCGGCCCATGCGCCCAAGGCATGCTGTCCGACAGACGGGTGCCCGCCGCGCGGCTACAGTCGGGCCATTCCTTCTTTCACCTGTACACAAAGCGACAAACCATGTTCTCACTGATAGGAACGCTGTTGATTGGATTGGTCGTGGGCTTCATCGCGCGCGCCATCAAACCCGGAAATGACTCCATGGGCTGGATCATGACGGCCCTGCTGGGCGTGGCGGGCTCGTTCCTGGCCAGCTATGTGGGTGTGGCCATGGGCTGGTACCAGCAAGGCGATGCGGCCGGATGGATCGCCTCCGTCGTGGGCGCCATCGTGCTGCTGTTCATCTACAGCCTGATCAAGGGAAAAAGCTGAGCGCCGGGCCATTGCCTTTGGCCGCCGCGGCCCCAGATCAGGCTGAGTTTCCACTTTGCAGGTGACCCATGCCCACTGCCCGACAAATGGCCGCTGACGACCCCGCCCTGGCCGCCGCCGTGCAGCGCAGCCGGAGCCTGCTGCACCGCCGAGCCCTGGTGGCCGCGGCCGCCAGCACCGTTCCCGTACCCGGGCTGGACTGGGCCGTCGACGCCGCCCTGCTCTCGCGCCTGCTGCCGCAGATCAGCTCGGAGTTCGGCCTGTCGGCCCAGCAACTGGACCAGCTCGACCCCGAAAAGCGCGAAAAGGTGCAAAAGGCCGTGGGCCTGGTCGGCTCGGTGCTGATCGGCAAGCTCATCACCCGCGAGCTGGTGATACGCGCCACCCAGACCGTCGGGCTGCGCCTGACCACCAAGCAACTGGCCAAGTACGTGCCCCTGGCTGGCCAGGCCGTGTCGGCGGCCATTGGCTACGCCACGCTGCGCTACCTGGGCGAGCAGCACATGCAGGACTGCATTCGCGTGGCGAAGGAAGCCCAGCTGCAACTGCCTGCACCCCGGAAATAGGCACAGGCAGTCGCGGCCCGCGTCATTGCGCTGAGCAGACGAAGCTGCCCGCATCCTCCACACTGCCGGTGCCCTTGTACTTGGCGAACTGGGGGTAGGCGCACAGCGGCCGCGTGCGGTTGGGGTAGTCCACCTGGGTGGGCAGCGCCTTCGCGGCAATGGTGTCGGGCGCGATACCCTTCTCTACCCAATCCACCATGGTCTGGATCGAATCGAAGCTGTCCGTGGCCGGGCCGCCCGAGCAGTGGTTCATGCCGGGCACGAGGAAGGTCCGCGCAAATCCCTGGGTGCTGGCGATGCCCCCGTTGTTGGCCGCCAGACGTTCGTAGTAGTCCACCGTGTCGTTGGCCGAAAAGATCGGGTCCGACATGCCGTGGATGAACAGCAGCTTGCCGCCACGCTGGCGAAAGGCCGTGAGCTTGTCGTCGGCATAGGTGTCATAGATCGCCGAGTAGGCGGCCATGCGCGCCGGGTCGGTGTCGAAGTTGAAGGCCAGCGGATTGAACGTGAGGTCCGGCGGCGTGAAGAACTCGTTGATGAGCGCATCCACCATCAGCGTGATGTAGCGCGCATCGGGTGTGGCGGTGGTCGAGCTGCCCAGCGTCCAGGCGCGCCATCCCGGTGCGGCCAGGCCTGGATCCCAGGGTTGGCCGGCATAGAGCGCCTGGCCGGCCGAGTTGCGCGGGCCAGCAAACACCTTGGTGAGCGCGCCTACCTGGGCGGTCGAGAGGCAGTCTGCGGCCTTTGCACCGCTGCACTGCAGCACAGCAGGGTTGAATTTGCAGGCCTTGGTGTTGCTGACCATGCCGTCGACCACCCCGTCAGCGGCATCGCACGAGGATTTCACGGCATTGGCGACCAGGCTCAGGTCGGCATTGCTGAAGGCTTGCGAGAGGATGCGGTTGCCCGAGGCATCCTGCGGCGCAATGGCATTGAAGGCGATGGTGTTCCACATCGCGGCCACCGTGGCGCCACTCGATACGCGCATGGCCGGGGCACCGGCCGTGATGGCGTCGAAGTAATCGGGAAAGCGCTGCGAGAACACCATGCCCTGGCGCCCGCCCCCCGAGCAGCCCGAAAAGTAGGAACGGTCGGGCTTGCGTCCGTAGTGCGTGGCAATCAGCGACTTGGCCGATACGGCGGTCTTGTCGTAGGAGTTGTAGGCGTGGTCGATGCGCGCCTGCGGGTCGGCGCCAAAGCTGGCCGTGGTGCCGATGTGCCCGCCATCGGTGGACACGACCGCGAAGCCCTGCCCCAGCGGCGATGGCGTGCCACCCGAGATGCTGGAACTCAGCGAGGTATCGCGCAGGATGCCGTCGTTGCCGCCCCCACCCACGAACAGGAAGCGGCCGTTCCAGTTGTCCGGCAGGCTCAGCTGGAAGCCGATGGCGTAATTCTTGCCATCCACCCCGACGCGCGGGTTGATGCTGCCCGTGACCACGCAGTGGCCGGGCAGGAAGGCCCCCGTGGCCGCGCCACCCGGGCGCTTGCTGTCCGGCGGCACATAGCTGGTGGCCAGCGTGGTGCCCGCCAGCTTGGCATTGGCCACCAGGCCGGTACAGGCCGCCGAGTAGGCGCCATTGGCCGGGGGCCACATGGGGCCGTCGTTGCTGCCGCCACAGGCGGCCAGCGCGAGGGGCAGCAGCACGGCGGCGGGCAGTGCTGCGCGGCGCACGGCGCGCGTGCGAAGGGGAGTGGATGGCATGGTGTGTCTCCTGGGGGTGTTGTTGTGGTTCTGGGTGCGGCTCTGCCCGGTCAATCGGCCTTGAAACCGGTGGCCGCCACGGCCTTGCCCCAGGTCACCGTATCGGCGGCGATGATCCTGGTGAACTCCTGCGATCCCGTGCCCGTCACGCGAAAGCCGGCCTCTTCCATCTTGGCCTTGCCCTCGGGCGACTGCACGGCCTTGACGATGTCGGCGCTCAGCTTGGCCACGACCTCGGGCGGGGTCTTGGCCGGTGCCACGATGCCGAACCAGGACGAGAACTCCAGGTTGGCGTAGCCCTGCTCCTTGATGGTCGGCACCTCGGGCAGCGCGTTGGTGCGCGTGGCGCCGGTGCTGCCCAGGGCCGCGAGCTTGCCGGCCTTGACGTTGGGGGCGGCCAGGCCCACGCTGGCGAACACGCCCTGCACGTCGCCGCTGAACAGGCCACCGAGCGCGTCCGTGGTGTTCTTGTAGTGCACGGGCTCGGGCTTCAATTGCACCGCATCACCGAACATGAAGGCGCCGAAATGCCCCGGCGTGCCCGCACCGAACGTCGCCAGGAACAGGCCCTTCTGCTGCTTGGTCCATTCGACGAAATCCTTGACGTTGCGCGCCGGCACCTTCTGCGGGTTGACCAGCAGCACGAAGTCGGAGGTGACCACCTGGCTCACCGCCACGAAATCCTTTTGCGGCGAGTACGGCAGCTTGGTGTAGCTGCTGGGCGCAATGCTCAGCTGGCCGGTCTCGCCCAGCATCAGCGTGTAGCCATCGGGCGTGGCACGTGCGGCCTCGGTGGCGGCGATCAGCCCGCCCGCGCCGGGCTTGTTGTCCACGATCACGCCCTGGTTGCCCCAGGCCTCGGAGAGTTTTTGCGCCAGCAGCCGCGCCACGATGTCCGGCCCCGTGCCGGCCGGAAAGCCCACGATGATGCGCACGGGCTTGTTCGGGTAGCTGGCGGCGGCGTTCTGGGCCAGGGCGCTGGCCCAGGGCGCGGCCAGGCCTGCGGCCACGGTGGCAGCCAGCAGCGCGCGGCGGGCGGGTTGGGATGAAGTCTTCGTCATGCTTGTTGTCTCCAGGGGTTCTTGTGAGGAAAGTCGGGGGATCAGGAAGGCTCAGGCCAGCTCGAAGAAACGCATGGCCACGGCATCGGGGTAGCGCGCGCCCGAGCCCACGAACATGCGCTCGGCGATCCAGGCCAGCGCGGGCGAGGCGGTCTCGAAGCTCGGGCTACAGCGGAAATAGATCTGCCCCGGGTCCACCGGCTCGCCGCGCACCAGGCGCGCAATCAGCTCGGGCGCGCCCGAGCGCACGGCCCGGTTCTGCACGTAGATGAAATCGCCGCCATCGGTCTCGAGCACATAGCGCGCGTCGAGCTCGGAGAGCCGGTCGTTGACGATGAGCTGGAAGTCGGCGCCGCCGGGCAGCACCCGGGCTGTCCAGCCCTCGCCCGTGGCCGTGCCGCCGGTGATGGGGATCAGCCGCCGCAGGCCGTGGGCGGTCTGGCCCACCTCCTGAGGCAGCCCCACCTGCACACGCAGGTCGGCAAAGAATTTCAGCCGGGGTTCCGGCAAGGCTTGCGGGTCGGGCATGGGCGGCATCCAGGGCAAAATTAGTTATGAACCTAGCGTAAATCCGGTTGTGCCAGCGGCCTGTCATCCCTGAGGATGACAACCCGATGACACCGATTTCCACGCACCTGCAAGGCACCCGACCATGAGGCAATGGCTCCCCTCCGAGCCGCCCGCCACGGGCAGGCATGCCGCGACCGGCCCCGCAGGCCAAGCCCTGGCCGGCATGGTGCAGCGCCTGGGCGAGGCCGGCTTCGCCGCTGGCCTGCTCGACGACCTGGCCCCCGTGCTGCCCGCGGCCTCGTGGTCGGTGTACCGCACCGGGCATCGCTGCAAGCCCACCCTGTTCATGTCCGCCAGCCGAGGCGTGCCCGACACCACGCAGGACTGCTGGTGGGCCTACCTCTCGGGCCCCTACCGCCGCGACCGCACCTGGGGCCGGCCGTTCGAGGACGCCCCCGCCGAACCACTGACCCGGCTGTGCCACGTGACGGCCACCGAAGTCGAGGGCGAGCACCGCGCCCGTGTCTACGAAGCCCACGGCGTGGCCGAGCGCGTCTCGGTGGTCGACTACGAGAGCGACGGTTCGGTGTTCGCCGTCAACTTCTACCGCCACCAGCACCAGCCGCCTTTTCGCGACGGCCAGATCAGCGGCTTCGAGAGCGTGGCACCCGTGTTGCTGGCCCTGGCGCGCAAGCACATCACGCTCGCGCGTCCGCAGTCCATGGTGCCTCTGCTGCAGGAAGAGGACGCGGAGCATGCGGTGCTCCCGGCCCTGGCCACCCTGCCCCAGGGCCTGCCGGCCCTGCGCGAGCGGCTGCTGCGCCTGCAGCACGACCTGACGGACCGCGAACTCGACGTCTGCGCCCGGGTGCTGCAGGGCATGACGCACGAGGGCATCGCCGCCGACCTGGGCCTGGGCGTGCCCACGGTCAAGACCTACCGCAACCGCGCCTTTGCCCGCATGGGCATCCACTTTCGCAACGAGCTGTTCGCGAAGGTGCTGGGCCGCTGACGCTCAACCGGGTGTGAACGGCGGCGGCCGTCGCCTGATGGTCTGCGCCTTGACGATGGCCGTGCTGGTCTGGGCCTTGTCGGCGATGCGGTCGAGCACGCCGTCGAGCTGCTCGATGGAACGCACATAGACCCGGGCGATGAAGCAATCGTCGCCCGTCACCTTGTCGCACTCACAGAACTCGGGCGTGTCGCGTATCAACTGCTCCACCGCGGCCAGTTGGCCCGGCAGCGGCTTGATGCGCACGATGGCCTGCAGCTGGTAGCCCAGGGCGCGCGGCTCGATGTCCAGGGTGAAGGCGCGGATCACGCCGCGCTCTTCCAGCCGGCGCAGCCGCTCGGACACGCTGGGCGCCGACAGGCCCACGCGCTCGGCCAGCAGCTTGAGCGAGGTGCGCGCATCCGCATGCAGCACCGACAGAATGGATTGATCGACCAGGTCCATGGAAAATTACTCCAGATTCAAGCCATGCCTTGGATTATGAGGACTATCTGAGCAATCGACTTTTTTTGACCATTCACCTGGCAGCGCCATTTTTCTACACTCTGTGCATCGGATACAAGGTGGAACGGTGATGGACAAGAAGACGCAGGGCACGCTCGAAATGGGTGGTGCGATGGCCATTTCGGGCACGATAGGCTGGTTCGTCGTGCAATCGGGGCTGGCGGCGCTGGACGTGGTGTTCTGGCGCTGCGCCTTCGGCGCGGCCACGCTGGCGCTGGTGTGCGCCGCCATGGGCCTGCTGCGCGGGGTGCTCACCTGGCGCCAGGCGGGCTGGGCCGCGCTCGGCGGCGTGGCCATTGTCACCAACTGGCTGCTGCTGTTCGGCGCGTACGCGCATGCCTCGATCTCCATCGCCACGGCGGTCTACAACACCCAGCCCTTCATGCTGGTGGCTTTCGGCGCCCTGCTCTTCGGCGAGCGCATCACCCTCGCCAAGCTCGGCTGGCTGGCCCTGGCCTTTGGCGGCATGCTGCTCATCGTGCAGGCCCGGCCGGGCGCCAGCTTCGCGGGCAGCCACTATGCGCTGGGCATCGCCATGGCGCTGGGCGCGGCCTTCTTCTGGGCCGTTGCCTCGGTCATCGCCAAGCGGCTCACGGGCACGCCACCGCACCTGATCGCGCTGGTGCAGGTCTGCGTGGGGGTGCTCATGCTGGCCCCGTTCGCCCATTTCGGCGAGCTGCCCCGCGATGCGCGTACCTGGATGCTGCTGGTCACGGTGGGCGTGGTGCACACCGGGCTGATGTACATCCTGCTCTACGGCGCAGTGCAGAAGCTGCCCACCTACCTGCAGGGCGCGCTGTCCTTCATCTACCCAATAGTCGCCATCGCGGTGGACTTCGTGGCCTTCGGCCACCGGCTGCAGCCCGCGCAGTGGCTCGGGGCCGCGGCCATCCTTCTGGCCGCGGCCGCGATGAACCTGCAAGGCAATCGGCCGCGGGCGACGACCCCGCAGCCCACAGCGCAAGGCGTGAAGTAGGCCCATGAGATAAGCACAAAATATCAAAACCTGCCGGCAGCAATGGGCACCATCGGTGGCTTCTATCTCAACCAAGGAGCACCCCCATGGACCACGCAATGCAAACCACCTGGGAAACCTACGTCGCCTCATGGAAGGCGCCCACCGCCGCTGAAAAGCAGGCCCTGTTCGCCGCCAGCCTGGACGAACAATGCACCTACACCGACCCGCTGGGGGTTGCGTCCGGCTGGGAGGCGCTCGGAGAGACCATGCAGGGCTTTCACCAACAGTTGCCGGGCGCCTACTTCGTGACCGAGCGCTTTGCGAGCCACCACCAGCACTGCATGGCCCAGTGGAAGATGGTGGGCGCCGATGGCGCGGTGCTCGGCGAGGGGGTAAGCTTTGGCCAGTTCAACGATCAGGGCAAGCTGCTGGCGATGACCGGCTTCTACGACACCCCTTGAAGGAAGAAGCCCGGCATGTTCTACCTGCACCGCATCCAGCGCGGCATCGACTTCATCGAGGCGCATCTCGATACCGACATCGCCCTGTCGGACGTGGCGCAGGCCGCCGGGCTGAGCCAGTGGCACTTCCAGCGCATCTTCAAGGCCCTGACCAACGAGACCTTGAAGACCTACATCCGGTCGCGGCGCTTCGCCAAGGCGCTGGACCAGTTGCTCCACACGCGCCTGGGCATCCTGGACATTGCCCTGGCGGCCGGCTACGACACGCAGGAGAGCTTCACCCGGGCCTTCAAGGCCTGCTTCGAGCTCACGCCCAACCAGTACCGCAAGTTCGGCAGGCGAAGCCTCTTCGTCAAGAAGATCCAGTTCGACGAGGACTACCTGCGCCAGCTGGACCGCAACCTGTCACTCACCCCGGACATCCAGGAGCGCCCGCCCTTGCACTTGGTGGGGCTGGCCACCCATTTCTACGGGGCCGACTCCGACAAGGACAACCTGGGACAGAAGCTGCCCCCGCTGTGGGCCAGCTTCATGCCCCGGCTGGCAGAAATCCCCCACCGGGTGCCCGGGGTCTGCTACGGCGTGGTGAGCCAGACCGCGAGCACCAGCGACCTGTTGCTGTACCACGCCGCCATCGAGGTCTCGCACGCCGGCGCCTTGCCCGAAGGCATGGTGCACTTCGAAGTGCCGGCCGCGCGCTACGCCACGTTCGAGCACCGGGGCGCGCCGGAGAACGTGAACCACACCGTCAACTACATCTACGCCAACTGGCTGGCAGGTGCCGAACAGCGCCACAGCGGCGGTGCGGACCTGGAAATCTATGGGCCAGGCTACCAGGGTGGCTCGGACGCGTCCGTCATGCACTACGCCGTGCCTGTGCTCGGGTAATTGAGTTGGATAGTACGGGCACAATCACCGCCCAGTGACACGTTCCGATGACCCCTTTCCCTCCCCCGCAGAACCGAACCTACCGCGTTCCGACCGCCAGGCGGTGATCGCCGCCTGGGTGGCCGCCCTGCGCCGCCAGGCCGGGGCCGATGCGCTCAAGGCCCTGCCCCCGCTGACGGACGCCGAGGCCGCGCGCGTGATGGGGCTGATGCGGGGCGATGGCAATGAAGCCCCCCAATCCCCGCAGCGCCCGGCCTTGCCCCCAGGCATTGCCGCCGGCCACTTCCAGCCGCGCATCACCCTCATGACCCTGGGCCGGGGCGAGGGGCTGCTGGGCCTCAAGCCCCAGGGCAAGATGGGCCCGCGCGGTGACAGCGTGACGCTGGTGCAGATCGACTGGACCTACCGCCTCGAAGACGCGCGACAGGCCGCCATCGCTTGGCAGGCGCCGGCGCCCACCTCCATCCTCAACTCGCGCCCGGCACCGCTCGTGGACCTGTACGACACCGGCGGCCCCGTGGTGCGCATGCAGCGCGACCTGGCGGCCGAATCCGACGCCATGGACCTGGTCTGGGAGCTGGGCCTGCAGCCCCTGGACGCGCGCACCCTGCAGTGGCGCAACCGCGATGCCGGCGCCAGCCTGGGCCCGGTGTGGACGCTGGCGCAGGAGGCCTTCTTCGGCGACTTCTGGGCCGAACAGGTGCCACGCCTTGCGGCCCAGGGCTGGAGCGTGGTGGTGCGGCCCGGCTTTGCACACGAGAGCGTGCCCGTGCAACGCTGGAAGCTCCTCATCGCCCCCGACACCGGCGAGGTACTGGGCAAGGAAGTGGCCGGCCCCGTGGGCCCGCGCGAACGCCCGGTGCAAAAGCTGCAGTTGCCCGCGCGCGAAGGCGCCTGGCTGCTGAGCCTGGGCATCGAGATCGACGGCGAGACGCTGGACCTGGCGCCCATGCTGGCCGACCTGCTCAAGCGCGATGCGCGCTGGCTCATCGCGCGGCGCATGGCGCGCATCGACGACCTGGAGACCATCTCGCTGCGCGCACCGGGCGGGCGGCGCATCGACGCACCCGCCGGCCCGCTCAAGGCCATCGTGGGCGCCATGGTCGATCTGCTCACCGACCCCGAGCGCAACCAGCGCCAGGAGGGTGACCCGCTGCGCCTGGGCGCCTGGGAGCTGCGCCGGCTCGAAGCCCTGCGCGCCGGCCTGGTGCAGGCCCACCGCGTGGACAGTGCCAACAACTGGCAGTTGCAGGGCGATATTGGCCTGTCGCAACTGGCCAGGCGCCTCAAGGCCATCGGTAGGCCCGAGCCGGTCGCCGCACCCGAGGGCCTGCAGGTGCAGCTGCGCCCCTACCAGCTCGAAGGCCTGGCCTGGCTGCAGTACCTGCGCGCGCAGGGCCTGGGCGGCATCCTGGCCGATGACATGGGCCTCGGGAAAACCGCGCAGGCCCTGGCCCATGTCCTGGTGGAAAAGGAGGCCGGCCGCCTCACGCGCCCGGCCCTGGTGGTGCTGCCCACCTCGCTGCTGTTCAACTGGCAGGCCGAGGCCCGGCGCATGGCCCCGGGCCTGCGCGTGCTGGCCCTGCACGGGCCTGACCGTGGCAAGGCGTTTGCCGAGATTGCCGACCACGACCTGGTGCTGACCACCTACCCCCTGCTCTGGCGCGACGTGGAGGCGCTGGCGGGGCAGGCCTTCCACCTGCTGATCCTGGACGAAGCGCAGATGGTCAAGAACGCCGGCAGCCGCAGCGCGCGCGCCCTGCGCCGCCTGCAGGCCCCGCACCTGCTGTGCCTGACCGGCACGCCGCTGGAAAACCACCTGGGCGAGCTCTGGGCGCAGTTCGACTTCCTGATGCCCGGCTTTCTGGGCGACGTGCGCAGCTTCAACGCCCGCTGGCGCAAGCCCATCGAGGAGAACGGCGAAACCCTGCGCGCCCAGTTGCTCTCGCAGCGCGTGCGCCCCTTCATCCTGCGCCGGCGCAAGCAGGACGTGGCCACCGAGCTGCCCCCGCGCACCGAAGTCATCCAGCACGTGCAACTGCAGGGCAAGCAGCGCGAGCTGTACGAGGCCGTGCGCACCACGGTCGACAAGCAGGTGCGCCGGGTGCTGGAGCGCGAGAGCTTCGACGGCGCGCAGATCAGCATCCTCGACGCCCTGCTCAAGCTGCGCCAAGTGTGCTGCGACCCGCGACTGGTCAAGGGCAGCAAGATGGCGGCCAGCATGGAGCGCGCCAAGCTCGAACTGCTGGCCGACATGCTGCCCGCCCTGGTGGCCGAGGGCCGGCGCGTGCTGGTGTTCTCGCAGTTCACCGAGATGCTGGAGCTGGTGGCCCAGCAGTTGCAGGTGCTGGAACTGCCCTTCCTGGCCCTCACCGGCCAGACGCCACCGGGCCAGCGCGGCGCGGTGGTGCAGCGCTTCCAGGCGCAGGACGAGACCAGCCCGCCCATCCTGCTGGCGAGCCTCAAGGCCGGCGGCGTCGGCCTGAACCTCACGGCCGCCGACACGGTGGTCCATGTGGACCCCTGGTGGAACCCGGCCGTGGAGGAGCAGGCCACGGCCCGCGCCCACCGCATCGGCCAGGACCAGCCGGTCTTCGTTTACAAGCTGGTGGTGGAAGGCAGCATCGAGGAGCGCATGCTGGAACTGCAGGCGCGCAAGGCCGCACTGGCCCAGGGCGTGCTGGGGCATGACGGGGAAGGCGCCGTCAAGTTCAGCGAGGCCGACCTGCAGGCCCTGCTGGCGCCGCTGTCGGAGCCGCAGAACAACCCGCTGGCGATACCGGGCGAGGACGCCAAACGCTGGGGCGGGACGGGGCTTCGCAGAGCGCTGCCGTTCGTGCCGGATCCCTGACGGCACCGGGGCGACTGCCAACGGTGCAGAATTCAAAAGCAAGCTTCGGGGTGCGTGCACGGCGGTCCATTTTTACAGTGGGGCCATCTCCAACACCTTTGCGAGGCCCCCATGAACACCACCACCACCGCATTCGCCCACCGCAGCATGCCCACCAGCCACCCGCCCAAGGCCAGCGCCAAGGCCGCCCAGGCCGCGGCCACCCTGGCCGACCCGCGCTGGGCGGCGGTGCGCTCGCGCGACGCTGCGGCCGACGGCCGCTTCTACTACTCGGTGCAGACCACCGGCGTCTACTGTCGCCCGAGCTGCGCCGCCCGGCCGGCGCTGCCCGAGAACGTGCGCTTCCACGACAGCACCGCCGATGCCGAACGCGCCGGCTTTCGCCCCTGCAAGCGCTGCAAGCCGACCCAGGCATCGCCCGTGGCGCACCACGCGGCCCTGGTCACCGAGGCCTGCCGCATCATCGAGGCGGCCGAGGCGCCGCCCACGCTCGACGCGCTGGCCGCCCGCATGGGCCTGAGCGCCCACCACTTCCACCGCATCTTCAAGCAGGCCACGGGCCTCACGCCCAAGGCCTATGGCGCCGCACAGCGCGCGCAGCGCGTGCGCAGCGAACTGGCCGCGTCCCAGGCCGGCAGCGTGACCGATGCCATCTTCAACGCGGGCTACAACGCCACCAGCCGCTTCTACGAAGAGGCCGATGGCGTGCTGGGTATGACGCCCACGCGCTACCAGGCGGGTGGCAGGCAGGTCACCATCCGCTTCGCCATCGCGCAGTGCTCGCTGGGCGCCCTCCTCGTGGCGCAGAGCGGGCGCGGTGTGTGCGCCATTTTGCTGGGGGACGACGCCCAGTTGCTGGCGCAGGATCTGCAGGACCGCTTTCCCCAGGCCCACCTGGTGGGCGACGACCGCAGCTTCGATGCGCTGGTGGCGCGGGTCGTGGCCTTCGTGGAAGCCCCTGGCCTGGGCCTGGACCTGCCGCTGGACGTGCAGGGCACGGCCTTCCAGCAGCGTGTGTGGCAGGCGCTGCAGGCCATCCCCGCCGGTGCAACAGCCAGCTATGCCGAGATTGCCCAGCGCATCGGCTCCCCCACGGCGGCCCGCGCCGTGGCACAGGCCTGCGCGGCCAATGCCCTGGCCGTGGCCATCCCCTGCCATCGGGTGGTGCGCAACGACGGCGCGCTGTCGGGCTACCGCTGGGGCGTGGAGCGCAAGCAGGCCCTGCTGGAGCGCGAGCAGCGCCAGACCAAGGGCCAGCCCGCATGAATGCCCGCCTCCCCGAACACGCCACGGACTGGGCCGCCCGCGCCAGTGCCATCGGCTGGGCCGAAGTCACGGACGGCCTGAACGCCCAGGGCGCTGCCATTCTCCCGGCCCTGCTCAGCCCCGGGGAATGCCAGGCGCTCGCGGGCCTGTACCCGGACGGCAGCCGCTTTCGCAGCCGCGTGGTGATGGCGCGCCACGGCTTCGGCCAGGGCGAGTACCAGTACTTTGCCTACCCGCTGCCGCCCCTGGTGGCCGGTCTGCGCGAGGCGCTGTACCCACACCTGTGCCCACTGGCCAACCACTGGAATGCGGTGATGGACATCCCCACCCGCTATCCGGCCACGCACGCCGAGTTCATCGACCGCTGCCATGCGGCCGGCCAGGTGCGGCCCACGCCGCTCTTGCTGCAGTACCAGGCGGGCGACTACAACTGCCTGCACCAGGACCTGTATGGCGAGCATGTGTTTCCGCTGCAGGTGGCGATCTTGCTGTCGGAGCCCGGGCGCGACTTCACGGGCGGTGAGTTCGTGCTGACCGAGCAGCGCCCGCGCATGCAGTCGCGCGCCGAAGTCGTGCCCCTGCGCCAGGGCGATGCAGTCGTTTTTGCCGTGCACCACCGCCCGGTCAACGCCACGCGCGGCCCCTACCGCGTGAACATGCGCCATGGCGTGAGCCGGTTGCGCTCAGGCATGCGGCACACGGCGGGCATCATCTTCCACGACGCGACATGAGCCTGAACCTGTTTGGCCATGAGGAGGAAGCCGCGCTGCTCCAGCAGCAGGCCGGCACGCGGCAGGCTGTGGCCCCCGGGGCCGTGCTGCTGCGCGGCTTTGCGCTCGATGTGGCACCGGCGCTGCTGCAGGCGGTCGACGGCATCGCCGGGCATGCACCCTTCCGGCACCTGGAAACCCCGGGCGGCCAGCGCATGTCGGTGGCCATGACCAACAGCGGCCCGCTGGGCTGGATCTCCGACCGCAGCGGCTACCGCTATGGCCGGGCCGACCCGCTCAGCGGCCGGCCCTGGCCGCCCCTGCCCGCCGTATTCGCCACGCTGGCGCACGGGGCGGCCGATGCTGCGGGCTTTGCGGGCTTCGCGCCCGATGCCTGCCTGATCAACCGCTATGCGCCCGGTGCCCGCCTGTCGTTGCACCAGGACAAGGACGAGCGCAACCACGGCCACCCCATCGTCTCGGTGTCGCTGGGCATCCCTGCCGTCTTCCTGTTCGGCGGCGATGCGCGGGCCGACAAGGCGCAGCGCATTCCCCTGGTCCATGGCGATGTGGTGGTCTGGGGCGGACCGGCGCGGCTGCGCTACCACGGCGTGATGCCGCTGGCCGAGGCGGAGCACCCGCTGACGGGTGCTCTGCGCATCAACCTCACCTTCCGCAAGGCCGGATAACTCAACCGGGAAGAGAGCCCTTGGTGTAGCCCGTCTGCCGGCACAGGGACGACAGCAGTTGCTGGGCCGCAGCCTTGCCGCGCAGGCTGTCGGCCACGGTGATGGTCTTGCCGCTGGCCAGCGCGGCCTGCAGGCGGTAGTAGGTCTCCTTGTGGCCGCCCGTGGTGGTGGAGTAGCTTTCCTTGAGCTCCAGCCGGGTGACCTCGCTCGCCAAAGCCGCACTCTGCCAGCGCACCACGCCCAGCAGACGCCGCTCGGAGCGGATGCCCTGGCGGTCCAGGTGCACCGTGAGGCTGTTGCCCAGGCCGTACAGGGCGCCCAGCACCACCAGCCAGCCGATGCCGCCGAAGATCAGGGTGAACGGCAGCGGCGCATCGCTGTTCCACAGCAGCGTGCCCGCGCCCGCGAAGATGGCGCCGAACACGAGCAGCGCCAGCATGGTCTTCCAGCGCCGGCCGTAGGGAAAGTACAGCCGCACCCCGCCAGGCACCTGCTCCATGTCGGACAGGTTCGCGTCATCGCCGGCCTGGGCCACCTCGGCCAGCTGCGGGTGCTCGGCCGCGTCGTGGCGCAGCCAGACCGACTTCTGGTTCGTGAGGTACACCGGCACATCGAAGCTGCGCGCAAAGCCCGGCGCGAGGTTGTCCCCCGAGCTGCCTGGCACGCTTTGGACTTGCAGCTCCCAGCGGTGGTAGTCGCTGCCCGGGTCTTCCGATGCGGGCAGGTGCGCCGGCACGTCGAAGCGCACTGCCAACCGCACGCCTTCGCCCTGTGCCTCCACCTGCGCCAGGCCGCGCACCTGCCACAGCGTGCGGCTTTCGTAGCTGGTCTTGCCGCCCGAACGGGTGCGCGTGTGCTCCACGCACTGCAGGGTGGCCAGAAAACGCAGCCCCGAACTGTAGGCCACGGGCACCGCCAGGGTGGCGCCGAAGTGCCCGCCAATGGAGCCTGGAAACGGGTCCAGCTCCAGCCGGGTATCGCCATAGCGCCGGGCATGGAAGGCACTGCGGGCGGCCCAGGCCAGCAGCACCAGGCTGACCAGCGCAACCAGCACCAGGGTGCCCGCTGCCAGGTGGTTGCCCCGGGCCAGCGCGCGCGGCACCACGGTGATGGCCATGGGGATCGCCACCAGGTTCCACAGCACGGCCATGGTCCAGGCCACCCATGCCCCGAGGCGCCGGTGCGACCGGATGCGGTTGTCCTTCCAGGCGGCGCGCGATTCCCAGGGGCGCGCCTCCCAGGCCGGCCCCGCCGTCGGCGCCCCCGGACTCAGCGCGAACCGGATGCGCAGGGCGAAAATGATGATGCCCAAGCCCGCTCCGCCGAACACCAGCGCAAACACCAGCTTGAAGGCCAGCATGCCCGGCCGCAGGCTGCGGTCCAGCACGGCCTCGGTGGGGTCGCCCGGGTTCACCCAGGCCTCCACCGGCGTGCCGCTGCGCTGCGCGGCTTCGAGCCGGGCGCCCAGCTCCTGCTGGAACTCGCCCACGTTGTCGCTGCCCGAGCCGATGGCCACGCGGCGCCCGGTGTATTCCTGGCCCGCCACGCGGTAGCGGTACTCGGCCTTGACGCTGTAGGTGGTGGACTTGCTGCCGCGGCTGGCAACGGTCTCGGCCGAGACCAGCGTGGCCTGCACGGGCTGCCAGCCCTGCATGGTGGTCCAGTCGTACAGGGTGGGCAGCACGCTCAGCAGCAACAGGCCCAGGCCCACGGCCGCAAACGGCATGCCGAACAGCACCAGCACCCAGGGGCCGGGACCGTTGCCTTTCTTGCTCTTGGTGTCGGATTGCTCAGCCATGGCTTGTAGCGCAGCTGCCCATACGGACAGCAGTGCGGTTTCCCCTCGCATGTTTTGCGGTCGAACAGTCTCTTTGCCAGAATGGTGCCATGACATCCCCATCCAGCGCCACCCCCCGCCACTGGCTCATGAAGTCCGAGCCCGAGGAATGCTCCATCGACGATGCCCTGGCCGCACCTGGCGCCACCGTGCCCTGGACCGGCGTGCGCAACTACCAGGCGCGCAACTTCATGCGCGACGGCATGCAGGTCGGCGACGGCGTGCTGTTCTACCACTCGAGCTGCGCCGAGCCCGGCATCGTCGGCATTGCGCGCGTGGCCTCGGGCACGCGGGCCGACCCCACGCAGTTCGACCCCGCTTCGCCCTACCACGACCCCAAGTCGCCGCCCGACGCGCCGCGCTGGCTGCTGCTCGACGTGCAGGCGCTGCGCAAGACGCGCCTGCTCGGCCTGCCCGAGCTGCGCCAGCACCCCGAGCTGGCCGAGCTGCGCGTGCTGCAAAAAGGCAGCCGGCTGTCCATCACACCGGTGGACCAGGCCCACTGGGACCGGATCATGGCGCTGCTCGGCACCAAGGCCTGACGCGGGCGACTCTCAGCGCCCGGCCGCTGCGGGCGGCGTTCCGGCCCCCTGCCATTGCTTGCGCTTGGCGCGCAGCCGAAAACGCTGGCGCCAGGCCCCCGGCGTCACGCCGCACAGTCGCACGAAGACCTTGCGAAAGCTGCCGGTATCGCTGTAGCCGCATTGCTGGGCCACGTCCTCCACGGTGAGGTAGGTGGTCTGCAGCAGCGCCTGGGCCTGCGCCACGCGCAGGCCGTGCAGGTAGTCCTGCGGGGTCTGCCCATGCTCCTGCGCAAACCAGCGCAGCAGCGTGCGCGGGCTGATGGACGCCGCGCGCGCCGTGGCCTGCAGGCTGTAGGGTTCGCTGCGGTGTGCCTGCAGCCAGCGGCGGGCCTGCTCCAGCGCGCCGGAAACCAGCGGGCGACCGGTGGGCGTCTCCATCCCCGCGGGGGCGGTCAGTTGGCGCTCCGGGTCGAAGCGCAGCACCGGCGATGCAGCCTGGGCCAGCTCGGCCAGGGGCGTGCAGGCCAGCAGATCGAGCATGGCGGCAATGGTCTCCTGCAGCGAAGCCGTGGTCCACAGGGCGCCATCGCGCTGCCAGCCCTGGTGGCGCTGCCAGTTGGCGCCGATGGCTGCGCCCTGCCCGGTGTCGCCGGCCTGCATAAAGATGGATGGGGCGAACACCCAGGGTACCGCAACCTTGCGCCCCGCCTGCAGCCCGCAATCGGCCAGCAGGGCCGAGCCGTTGAACAGCGCTGCCACCAGCCCGCCGCCCGCGACGTGGGAGCGCAGCAGCGGCCCGAAGTGCGCGGCATGCCGGTCGCAGATGTCGCGCAACTGCGGACCCGTGGGCACCAGCCAGCCAGGTACCACCACCACGTGCAGAGGTCCCTGCAGCCCATCCGTGCCCGGAATGGGCGGGGCATGGAGCCCCGCCTCGCCGGGCAGTTCCAGCCAGTGCCAGCGCAGCGGTGGCGGGGCATCGGCCGCGCGCATGGCGGCCAGCATGTTCATGGCGCGCAGGATGTCCACCACGGCCGCCGCCGTGCTGGTGATGCTGTCCTGGCCCCAGAGGATGCCCACGTTCACACAGGCAAATGGCGGTGACAGGTTAGGCGGCATGGCGGCCATTTTGCAACCATTCGTGTCCATTTCACCCTCATGTCCAAATGTTACCGAGACGTAGCATGGCACTGCGTTCGCCAACGCCAAGACAACACACAGAACCGGAGACACCTACCATGACACCGACACGGAGCCGTACCACGGCCTTTTGCACCACGGCCGCAACCGGCGCCGTCGCCCTGCTGCTGAGCGCCTGCGCCAGCACGCCCGGCAGCGGCGACCGCAGCGTGACCATCGAGCGCACGACCTACGGCATTCCCCACATCACCGCGCACGACCCTGAATCACTGGCCTACGGCGTGGCCTATGCGTACGCGCAGGACAACGTCTGCATGACGGCGGGGCAGCTCGTCACCGCACGCGGACAGCGTGGCGCCACTTTCGGCGGCAAGACCACCGGCCTGCTGGGCCGCCGCTACCTGCCCAACGAGCAGATCGACCTGTTCATGGCCGCACACATGGACGACGCCCTCCTGGCACGCAGCTGGGCGGCCACCAGTGCGCAGGCGCAGTCCATGGCGCGTGGCTATGTGGCAGGCTACAACCGCTTCCTGGCCGACAACGCGGCCCGCCTGCCCAAGGCCTGCCAGGGCCAGCCCTGGGTGCAGCCGATGACGCTTGTGGAGTACCGGCGCATGGCCGAGGTGGTGGCCGTGCAGGCCGGCATTGCCGCGCTGGCCGATGGCATGCTGGGCGCGCAGCCCCCATCGCCCCAGGCCGCGCAGGTATCGGCGCCCGCCGTGGACCTGGCCGATGCAGCGCAGGCCCTGCGCGATGTGGGCCTGCTCGACTCGCCCCTGGGCTCCAATGCCTGGGCCTTCGGCAAGGAGGTCACGGCCAATGGCAGCGGCATGTTGCTGGGCAACCCGCACTTCCCCTGGAGCGGGCCCAACCGCTTCTACGAGATGCACCTGACCATCCCGGGCCACATGGACGTGATGGGCGTGGGCATAGGCACCTACCCCATGGTTTCGATCGGCTTCAACAAGGACGTGGCCTGGTCGCACACCGTCTCCACCGGCAAGCGCTTCACCCTGTACGAGCTGGCCCTGGTGCCCGGCGACCCGACCAGTTACATGGTGGATGGCAAACCCGAGAAGATGGTGGCGCGCCAGGTGACGGCCCAGGTGCGCAACCCCGATGGCACGCTGCAGGCGCGCGAGCAGACCGTCTGGTCCAGCCGCTGGGGTCCCCTGGTGGTGGTGCCGCGTGCCGGCCTGGCCTGGACCGGCAAGACCGCCTACGCCCTGCGCGACGCCAACACGGGCAACACCCGCATGATGGATGCCGCGCTGGCCTTCGCCCGCGCCACCCGGGTGGACGACCTGCACCGGGCCCATGCCTCGCTGGGCCTGCCCTGGGTGAACACGCTGGCGACCGACCGCCAGGGCCGCGTGATGTATGCCGACGTGAGCGTGGTGCCTGACCTGGACGCCGCCGACCTGGAGCGCTGCGCCCCGGGCAAGCCCGCCGCGGCCTTGCTTAGCAGCGCCGGCCTGGTGGTGCTGGACGGCGCGCGCAGCGACTGCGCCTGGCGCCGCGACAGCGCTTCGCCCGTGCCGGGCCTGATCCCCATGGCCCGCATGCCGGTGGCCTTTCGCAACGACTGGGTGCACAACAGCAACGACAGCTTCTTCTACACCCACCCCGACCAAAGGTTCGGCGCCATCTCGCCCCTGGTGGGCGACGCCAGCCTGACCCGCCCGCGCACCCGCGCGGGGCTCGCCGAGATCCCCGAGATGCTGGGCCGGGGCAAGGTGACGCTGCAGGGCATCCAGCAGCAGCTGTTCCAGAACCGCAATTTCATGGCCTCGGTCACCGTGCCGGACCAGCTGGCCGCCTGCGGCCAGGCGCCCAGCGCCGCATCGCGCGACGCCTGCACCGCCCTGCGCGGCTGGAACCTGCGCAACGACCTGGACGCCCGCGGCGCCCATGTGTTCCGCGAGTTCTGGCGCAATGCGCGCAACATCCCTGGCGTGTTCCGCATTCCGTTCGACCCGGCCCAGCCCGTCACCACGCCCGCCGGGCTGAAGATGGACGATGCCGCCGTGGCCGCCAAAGTCTGGGAGGCGCTGGACAAGGCGGTCACCACCATCCGCAGCAGCGGCTTTGCCCTGGACGCCACGCTGGGCAGCGTGCAGCGCCCGGCCATCACCGAGGAGGCCATCGGTCTGCATGGCGGCGAGGAGTTCGAGGGCGTGCTCAACAACCTGGGCCGCCAGGAGCCCGCACCGATCAACACCGCAGGCCTGCGCATCGACTACGGCACGAGCTATGTGCAGACCGTGACTTTCGACGCGCGCGGGCCCGTGGCCCAGGCCATCCTGACCTATGGCCAGTCGACCAACCCCGAGTCGCCGCATGCGAACGACCAGATGCGCCAGTTCTCCGCAAAGGCCTGGCACGCCCTGCCGTTTCACCGTGCGGACGTGGAGCGCGAGCGCATCGGCGAGCCGCTGCGGCTGGGGGGG
>NZ_AKJX01000121.1 GCF_000276605.1 Acidovorax sp. CF316
GGGGGCGTCCCCCTCCCGACTCGCGCAGCGAGTCGAGAGAGGGGTGAAGGCGCGAAGCGACTCAGGGGGTGCTTCCATCTATTCCGTGGGTGCAGGCACCGAGTGCAGCAGCATCGGGTGGTTGCCGTAGGCGTCCACGCTCTCGATCTGCACGCCGAAGCCCCACAGGCGCGCCACGTGCCGCAGCACCTCCTGCGTGTCCTCGCCCAGCGGGCGCCCCTGGTACTGGGTGTGGCGCAGGGTCAGGCTGCGGTCGCCGCGCAGGTTCACGTTCCACACCTGGATGTTGGGTTCGCGCGTGCCCAGGTCGTACTGCTGCGACAGCATCTGGCGCAGGTTGCGGTAGCCGTTCTCGTCGTGGATCTCGCTGACCACCAGCTCGTTCACGCGGGCGTCGTCGTGCAGGGCGAACAGCCGCATCTCGCGCATCAGGTGCGGGCTCAGGTACTGGCCGACGAAGCTCTCGTCCTTGAAGTTGCGCATGGCATGGTCGAGCGTGGGCAGCCAGGGGGCCCCCGCGATGTCGGGGAACCAGCGCTTGTCTTCGGGCGTGGGGTTCTGGCAGATGCGCTGGATGTCGCGGTACATGGCAAAACCCAGCGCGTAGGGGTTGATGCCGCTGTAGGCGCGGTGCCCCACGGGGGGCTGGAAGATCACGTTGGTGTGCGAGCCCAGCCACTCGACCATCACCCCGTCGCTCAGGTAGCCCTCGTCGTAGAGCGTGCTCAGCAGCGTGTAGTGCCAGAAGGTGGCCCAGCCCTCGTTCATGACCTGGCTCTGGCGCTGGGGGTAGAAGTACTGCGCGATCTTGCGCACGATGCGCACGATCTCGCGCTGCCAGGGCTCCAGCAGCGGCGCGTTCTTCTCGATGAAGTACAGGATGTTCTCCTGCGGCTCCTTCGGAAAGCGGTTGCTCTCCTGCGCCGCACCGTCCTTGCCGGGGCGCGTGGGCAGGGTGCGCCACAGCTCGTTGACCTGCTGCTGGGCATAGGACTCGCGCTGTTCGCGCTCCTGGCGCTCGCGCGCCAGGTTCTTCTTGGACGGGCGGCGGTAGCGGTCCACGCCGAAGTTGGCCAGCGCGTGGCAGGAGTCCATGAGCCGCTCCACCTCGTCGAAGCCGTAGCGCTCCTCGCACTGGGCCACGTAGTCCTTGGCATACACCAGGTAGTCGATGATGGAGGAGGCATCCGTCCACATGCGGAACAGGTAGTTGCCCTTGAAGAAGCTGTTGTGCCCGTAGGCGGCATGGGCGATCACCAGCGCCTGCATGGCGGTGGTGTTCTCCTCCATCAGGTAGCTGATGCAGGGGTTGGAGTTGATGACGATCTCGTAGGCCAGGCCCATGTGGCCGCGCCGGTAGCGCCGCTCCGTGGCCAGGAACTCCTTGCCGTAGCTCCAGTGGCGGTAGTTCACCGGCATGCCCACGCTGGAATAGGCGTCCATCATCTGCTCGGCGGTGATGACCTCGAGCTGGTTGGGGTAGGTATCGAGGCCGAAGCGCTCGGCGGTGGCGGCGATGGCCGCGTGGTAGCGATCGATCAGCTCGAAGGTCCAGTCGCTGGGATCGGGCAGCGGCTGCGCGGGCCGTGCCCCGGCAGGCAGGGGCTGCTCGGGCACGGTGCGGTGGCGGCGCTCGCCGACGACGGCGGTCTTCCACGGGTTGTCGCGCATGCGGCGCTCCAGTACCGGGTATTGGGCCATGGAGTGGTTCATACCTGCACCCCTTCCTTCTTGAAGAGGTCGCGGAACACGGGGTAGATATCCCCCTGCTCGGACACCTTGCGCATGGCGAAGTGGGGGAACAGCGGCACCAGCTGGCTGTACTCCTCCCACAGGTTCTGCTCTTCCTGGGCCACCTGCACGTAGGCAAAATAGCGCGCCAGCGGCAGGATGCGGTCCACCAGCAGGTTGCGGCAGTTGCCGCTGTCGTTGGTGAAGTTGTCGCCGTCGCTGGCCTGGGCCACGTAGATGTTCCAGTCCCCTGCGGGGTAGCGCGCGCGGATGATCTGGTCGAGCAGCACCAGCGCGCTGCTGACCACCGTGCCCCCGCTCTCGGTGGAGTGGAAGAACTGCTCCTCGTTGACCTCGGCGGCCTGGGTGTGGTGGCGGATGAAGACGATGTCGATCTTCTCGTAGTGCCGCGTGAGGAACAGGTACAGCAGGATGAAGAAGCGCTTGGCCAGGTCCTTGCGCGCCTGGTCCATGGAGCCCGAGACGTCCATCAGGCAGAACATCACCGCCTGGCTGTTGGGCACGGGCACCTGCACCCGGGCCCGAAAGCGCAGGTCGATGGGGTCCAGGTAGGGGATGCGGCCGGTGCGCGCCTTGAGCTCGTCGATGCGCAGCCGCAGCGCACCTGCCTCGTCGCCGCTGCCGCCGCCGGCACCCACCAGGGCCTCGAGCTGCAGCTGCAGCGCCGCCAGCTCGCGGTGCGCCGACTGGCCCAGGGCGATGCGCCGGCCCAGCGCCCCGCGCATGGTGCGCAGCACCGCCAGGTTGTTGGGAATGCCGTTCTGGCTGTAGCCGGCGCGGCGCGGCTTGTACTTGGGGGTCTCGCCGATGTGCGTGCGCAGCAGGTTGGGCAGTGCCAGGTCCTCGAAGAAGAGCTGCATGAACTCTTCCTTGGTCAGGGTGAAGGTGAAATCGTCCTCCCCTTCCCCGCTGTCGCTGGCCTGCGAACCGCCCCCGCCGCCCCCGCCGCCCTGGGGCCGCTGGATGCGGTCGCCGCGCACATGCTCGGCGTTGCCCGGGTGCACCCGGTCGTGGATGCCGCCCCGGCCATGGTGGAACGCGGGCTCGCCGATGTCCTTCTTCGGAATGGTGATGTTCTCGGCCTGCTCGATGTTGCGGATGTCGCGCTGCGACACAGCCCGGCGCACGCCCTCTGCGATCTGCTCCTTGAAGCGGCGCACGAAGCGTTCGCGGTTGCCCACCGATTTGTTCTTGCCGGCGAGCCTGCGGTCGATGATTTGCAATGCCATCCCTTGCCCCCATCATGGGCCAGCGCCCCGGTGGGATGCACTGGCAAAACCTTCAAGCGCTTGTCTGTCTGCGGTGGCGCTAGCTGCTCTTGCGCACGCGCAGGTACCATTCGCACAGCAGCCGCACCTGCTTGGGCGTGTAGCCCTTTTCCACCATGCGGGTGACGAAGTCCTCGTGCTTGCGCGCCTCCTCGGCGCTGCCCTTGGCGTTGAAGCTGATGACCGGCAGCAGCTCTTCGGTGTTGGAGAACATCTTCTTCTCGATCACCAGGCGCAGCTTCTCGTAGCTGGTCCAGCTCGGGTTGTTGCCCTGGTTGTTGGCGCGCGCGCGCAGCACGAAGTTGACGATCTCGTTGCGGAAGTCCTTGGGGTTGGCAATGCCTGCGGGCTTCTCGATCTTCTCGAGCTCGGCGTTGAGCGCGCCGCGGTCGAACACCTCGCCGGTGTCGGTGTCGCGGTACTCGTTGTCCTGGATCCAGTAGTCGGCGTAGGTGACGTAGCGGTCGAAGATGTTCTGGCCGTACTCGCTGTAGCTCTCCAGGTAGGCCGTCTGGATCTCCTTGCCGATGAATTCGGCATAGCGCGGCGAGAGGAACTCCTTGATGTAGCTGGTGTACTTGGTCTCCAGCTCCGCGGCGAACTGCTCGCGCTCGATCTGCTGCTCCAGCACATACATCAGGTGCACCGGGTTGGCGGCGACCTCGGCGCTGTCGAAGTTGAACACCTTGGACAGGATCTTGAACGCAAAGCGCGTGGAGATGCCGGTCATGCCCTCGTCCACGCCGCCGTAGTCGCGGTACTCCTGGTAGCTCTTGGCGCGCGGGTCGGTGTCCTTGAGGCTCTCGCCGTCGTAGACCTGCATCTTGCTGAAGATGCTGGAGTTCTCAGGCTCCTTCAGGCGCGTCAGGATGGCGAACTGCGACATCATCTTGAGCGTGCCCGGCGCGCACACGGCGTTGCCCAGCGAGGACTCGCGGATCAACTTGTCGTAGATGCGGATCTCCTCGCTCACGCGCAGGCAGTACGGCACCTTGACGATGTAGATGCGGTCCAGGAAGGCTTCGTTGTTCTTGTTGTTGCGAAAGGCCTTCCACTCGCTCTCGTTGCTGTGGGCCAGCACCACGCCATCGAACGGGATGGCACCGAAGCCTTCCGTGCCCTTGTAGTTGCCCTCCTGCGTGGCGGTGAGCAGCGGGTGCAGCACCTTGATGGGCGCCTTGAACATTTCCACGAATTCGAGCAGCCCCTGGTTGGCCAGGCACAGGCCACCGCTGTAGCTGTAGGCGTCGGTGTCGTCCTGGGCAAAGGTTTCGAGCTTGCGGATATCGACCTTGCCCACCAGGCTGGAGATGTCCTGGTTGTTCTCGTCGCCGGGCTCGGTCTTGGCAACGCCCACCTGCTTCAAGATGCTGGGGTAGCGCTTGACCACGCGGAACTGGCGGATGTCGCCACCAAACTCCTCGAGCCGCTTGACCGCCCAGGGCGAGAGCACGCGCTGCAGGTAGCGCCGGGGAACGCCGAACTGCTCTTCGAGCACCGCACCGTCCTCCACCGCGTCGAACAGGCCCAGCGGCGACTCGTTCACGGGCGAGCCCTTGAGCACGTAGAACGGCACCTTCTGCATCAGGTATTTCAGCCGCTCGGCGATCGAGCTCTTGCCACCGCCCACGGGTCCCAGCAGGTAGAGGATCTGCTTGCGCTCCTCCAGCCCCTGCGCGGCATGGCGGAAGAAGCTCACCACCTGCTCGATCGCATCCTCCATGCCGTAGAACTCGGCGAACGCGGGGTAGCGCTTGATCACCTTGTTGGCGAAGATGCGCGACAGGCGCGGGTCATTGCGCGTGTCCACCATCTCGGGGTCGCCGATGGCGGCCAGCATGCGCTGGGCGGCCGTGGCATAGACCATGGGATCGCGCTTGCATTCGGCGAGGTATTCGTCGATCGACATTTCCTCTTCGCGGCTACGGGCGTAACGCGAGGCGAAACTGCTGATGGCATCCATACGACCTCCTGTGGTGGCCCCCGGCGTGCTCGGTGGTGCCACGGTGTTGCAGTAGTAATCGCTAACGGCTCCGGTCCTTTGTAGCACCACGGCCTGCCTTTGAACAGGGAATTCGTGTAGGTGTGCAACGCTTTTTTCAGGGCCTGCCCATGCAGGGATAGAGCGTGGCACACTGCACAAGTTCACTCGCATCACGCATTCAGTGAACGTGGAACGTCAGGGATTTCCTGGGTATATGCATATGCCGCGGCGGGCAGCACGATGCTGCGCCGTGCTGGTGGGGCGGCCATGGGTGGATACCCTGTGCCGGTGATCGGGCCGTGCAGGGCGCGGGGCCCAGCCTCTTTGCTCCGGCTCAACCCTCGGTCTGGTGCGCGCGCATGATCTGGTGGCGCTGCCAGTAGTGGCCCACGGTGGCGTTGAAGTCGTCCTTTTCCTTCTTCAGGCCGGCCAGCTTGATCTTGCTGGTCTTGGCGCCCAGGCCCAGGGCATTTTTCTCGGGGTGGGTCACGACCAGCGCGTTGCCAAAGCTGCTTTCCTTGAATTCCAGCGCCTTCACGGCATCCCAGAACATCGTGGTGCCGTCGGCCGAGGTGCTGATGCCATCGATGCTCACCGTCACCGTGTCGCTGCCCTTCAAGGCGAACACCACGGGCGGAAAGTACTGCAGCACCAGCGCGCGCTCTTCGTCGGTGGCGGGCTCGTAGCGGTAGGCCAGGCTGCGCTCGTGGTCGGCGGCAAAGGCCTGCTCGTAGGCGCCCCACATGCGCTGCTCGATGGCATCGGCGGTGAGGATCTGCTGCGCCCAGGTGCTGGCGGGCTGGCGCACGACGATGGCGCCGTAGGCGCTCTCGGGCAGGTTCACGCCCACGGCGCGCATGCGCTCGGTCATGGCCGGGTGCGAGTCGAACGGGTGCGGCACGTTGGCCGTCTTCATCTCCGACAGGAAATCGGCCGATGCGGCATAGGGCGGCAGGCCCTGCGCCACGTAGCTCGCAATGCCCAGTGCGGCATCGTGCCGGCGGTTCTGGCCGAACAGCTCGTGCTCGATCTTCGAGCGGTACTGCGCATAGGCCGCGATCTTCACCAGCGACTGCGCGATGGCGTTGGGCGAGATCAGCCGGGCGGCAATGCGGTCGGCCTTGAACTCGCGCTCGCGGCTCTCGCGCGCCAGCGCGACCTCGAAGATCATGCGGTACATGTCCAGCAGCGGCGAGACCACGGCCGAGAGGCCGCCCGTGCGCATGGCATGGCGGTAGTGGTCGTACTGGCTGATCTTGGGGCCGAGCAGGGCGCTGCTCTTCGTGTCGCCGCCGCGCAGGTGGGCCAGTTCGTGGCCCAGGACGGCATCGGCCTCCTGCTGGTCCAGCAGGCGCAGCAAGGGGATGCTCACGAACAGCGTGCGCCCGGTGAGCTGCCGGTTGCCCACGGTGAGCGGCGCCTCGGTCACGAAGAAATTGGCGTCGATGCCGGCCACGATGTGTTTGGGCGGCTCGGTCTTCAAGCGCTCTGCCATGTGGCGGATGCGCTTCCACAGGATGGGCGCATCGGCCTCGGCCACGAGTTCGCCGTCCACGCCGTTGTGCAGCTGCACCCGCGTGAAGATGCTCTTGATCGCCATGAGCACGCCGATGGCCACCGCGATGCCCACGAAAATGATGAGCTTGGGCGAGTACTTCTGGAAGAAGAAGGCCGTGAGCCAGAACGACAGCCACACCGCCAGCGCCCCCTGCACCACCAGCGAGGCCGCGCTGGACCAGGTGGTCAGGTGCCAGCCGGTGACGAAGCTGGTGTACTGCATCTTGCGGTCCACGAAGGCCAGCGCCCCCAGGCCCAGCACCGCCGCCAGCAGCACCACGCCGGCGACCAGGGTCCACAGCGAGGCCTTGCGCACCAGGTTGAACTGCCACAGCTCGCCGTACCGCTCGCACACCGCCTCGCGGTACTCCTGCACCTCGGCCGCGGGGTTGCTGCACACCCGGGACGGCGGGTTGGCACGGTAGAAGTCCTTGCGGGCCTGCTTTTCGGCCGCCGGCATACCTTTTTCGGCGTCGATGCGCTGGCCGATGCGGGTGATGAACTGCGTGTCCTCGTCGCGCTGCGCGTAGCCGGTGAACAGGTAGGCGGCCAGCGGAATCAGGAACAGCGACAGCAGCGAATAGGCAAAGACCTTGGCCAGGCCCAGGCGCAGGGCGGAGGTGATGTTCATACGGGAGCGGACAGTTGGAATGGTTTTGTGGGATCCGGCGACGCAAAAAAGGGGGCCAGGCACGCCCGCAGCGCGCCACTTCCCCACCCCTTCGCGCCGGATTATCAATAAACACCTGCTTTCTGCCAGTCGCACAAGGTAACAATTGGATAAGTGGCGGCAAGGCCCGGCTGAAAGGCGAACACCCGCCTGTCGGCTGGCTGCGCGGGCGCCTGCCGGACGGACCTGCCGCTGACTTAAAATGGCCGGTCCACCCTCTCGAAAGCGGAAGGCGGCCCGACCGGGCAGCCTCCACCACCTGCCCCACCCATGAGCTCGCCCCTGCAACAAACCGGCCTCGACAGCCTTTCCAAGTCCTTTGAACCCGCTGCCCTCGAGGCCCACTGGGGGCCCGAATGGGAACGCCGTGGCTACGGTGTAGCGGGCTTTCGGGGCACCGGCACGGCGCAGGCGGGCGAGCCGGCCTTCTCCATCCAGCTGCCGCCACCCAATGTGACGGGCACGCTGCACATGGGCCATGCGTTCAACCAGACGATCATGGACAGCCTCACGCGCTACCACCGCATGCGCGGCTTCAACACGGCCTGGGTGCCCGGCACCGACCACGCCGGCATCGCCACGCAGATCGTGGTGGAACGCCAGCTGCAGGAGCAGGGCATCAGCCGCCACGACATGGGCCCGACCCCGCCCGAGGCACGCAAGAACTTCGTCGCCAAGGTCTGGGAGTGGAAGGAAAAGAGCGGCAACACCATCACCACGCAGATGCGCCGCATGGGCGACAGCGTGGACTGGAGCCGCGAGTACTTCACCATGGACGACAAGCTGTCCAAGGTGGTGACCGACACCTTTGTGAAGCTCTATGAGCAGGGCCTGATCTACCGCGGCAAGCGCCTGGTGAACTGGGACCCCAAGCTACAGTCCGCCGTGTCCGACCTCGAAGTCGAGAGCGAAGAAAAGGACGGCTCGCTCTGGCACATCGCCTACCCGCTGGCCGACGGCTCGGGCAGCCTCACCGTGGCCACCACGCGCCCCGAGACCATGCTGGGCGACGTGGCCCTGATGGTGCACCCCGAAGACACCCGCTACACCCACCTGATCGGCAAGAACGTGGTGCTGCCCCTGGTGGGCCGTGAGATCCCGATCATTGCCGACGATTACGTGGACAAGGAGTTCGGCACCGGCGTGGTCAAGGTCACGCCCGCGCACGACCCCAATGACTATGCCGTGGGCCAGCGCCACCAGCTGCCGATGATCGTGGTGCTCACGCTGCAGGCCACCGTCAACGACAACGCCCCCGAGAAGTACCGCGGCCTGGACCGCTTCGTGGCGCGCAAGGCCATCGTGGCCGACCTGGAAGCCTCGGGCGCACTGGTGGAGACCAAGAAGCACAAGCTCATGGTGCCCATCTGCACGCGCACCGGGCAGGTGGTCGAGCCCATGCTGACGGACCAGTGGTTCGTGGCCATGAGCAAGGTCAGCGACCAGGACCCCACGGGCAAGAGCATCGCGCAAAAGGCCATCGACGCCGTGGCCACGGGCGAGGTGACCTTCGTGCCCGAGAACTGGGTGAACACCTACAACCAGTGGATGAACAACATCCAGGACTGGTGCATCAGCCGCCAGCTGTGGTGGGGCCACCAGATCCCGGCCTGGTACGACGAGGACGGCAACGTGATCGTGGCCCGCAGCGAAGCCGAAGCGCAGGCCAAGGCCCCGGGCAAGACCCTGCGCCGCGACGAGGACGTGCTCGATACCTGGTACTCGTCCGCCCTGGTGCCCTTCAGCACCATGGGCTGGCCTGAACAGGGCGACGGCCCGACCGACGACTACAACCTGTACCTGCCCTCCTCCGTGCTGGTGACGGGCTACGACATCATCTTCTTCTGGGTGGCCCGGATGATCATGATGACCACGCACTTCACCGGCCGCGTGCCGTTCAAGCACGTGTACATCCACGGCCTGGTGCGCGACGCGCAGGGCAAGAAGATGAGCAAGTCCGAGGGCAACGTGCTCGACCCGGTGGACCTGATCGACGGCATCGCGCTCGACCCGCTGCTGGACAAGCGCACCACCGGCCTGCGCAAGCCGGAGACCGCACCCACGGTGCGCAAGAACACGCAAAAGGAATTCCCCGAGGGCATTCCCGCCTACGGTGCCGATGCGCTGCGCTTCACCTTCGCGGCGCTGGCCAGCCTGGGCCGCAGCATCAACTTCGACAGCAAGCGCTGCGAGGGCTACCGCAACTTCTGCAACAAGCTCTGGAACGCCAGCCGCTTCGTGCTGATGAACTGCGAGGGCCAGGACTGCGGCCTCAAGGAGCACACCAAGGAAGAGTGCCAGCCCGGCGGCCCCGCCCATGGCTACATGCACTTCAGCCAGGCGGATCGCTGGATTGCGTCGCTGCTGCAGAAGACTGAGGCCGAAGTCGCCAAGGGCTTTGCCGAGTTCCGCCTGGACAACGTGGCCAACACGATCTATGACTTCGTCTGGAACGAATTCTGCGACTGGTACCTGGAGATCGCCAAGGTGCAGATCCAGACCGGCACCGAGGCCGAGCAGCGCGCCACGCGCCGCACGCTGATCCGCACGCTCGAGGCCATCCTGCGCCTGGCCCACCCGATCATTCCGTTCATCACCGAAGCCCTGTGGCAGACGGTGGCACCCGTGGCCGGCTTGCCCGGTGATTCGGTGAGCATCGCCCGCTACCCCGAGGCCCAGCCGAGCAAGATCGATGAGGCCGCCATCGCGCACATGCAGCGCGTCAAGGGCCTGGTGGACGCCTGCCGCACGCTGCGTGGCGAGATGAACGTCTCGCCATCGACGCGCCTGCCGCTGTACACCGTGGGCGACACCGACTTCATGCGCGGCGTGGCCCCGGTGCTGCAGTCGCTGGCCAAGCTCAGCGAGGTCAAGGTGTTCGACGACGAGGCCGCCTGGGCCGGCGCCGCACAGGCGGCACCCGTGGCCGTGGTGGGCGAGGCGCGCATGTGCCTGCACATGGAGATCGACGTCGCGGCTGAGAAGGCCCGCATCTCCAAGGAAATCGCGCGCCTGGAGGGCGAATTGGCCAAGGCCAACGCCAAGCTCGGCAACGAGGCCTTCGTGGCCAAGGCCCCGCCCGCGGTGATCGACGAGGCCAAGAAGCGCATCGCCGACTTCACCGCCACGCTGGGCCGATTGCGCGATCAGCTGACACGACTGGGGTAAAAACCCGGCCATACTGAGGGCAGAATGCCCGGCTCCACGCCGGGCCCTGCCCTCTTTCTTTTCCACCGTTGTTCTTGCAAGGAGCCCCATGACCGCTGCATCCGCCATCCGCAAAGCCGTTTTCCCCGTTGCCGGCCTGGGGACACGCTTTCTGCCTGCCACCAAGGCATCGCCCAAGGAGATGCTGCCCGTGGTGGACAAGCCGCTGATCCAGTACGCCGTGGAAGAGGCCTATGCCGCCGGCATCCGCCACATGATCTTCGTGACGGGGCGCAGCAAGCGCGCCATCGAGGACCATTTCGACACCGCCTACGAGCTCGAAAGCGAACTCGAAGCCGCCGGCAAGCAGGAGTTGCTGAGCCTGGTGCGCTCGGTGCAGCCCGACGACATGGACTGCGCCTTCGTGCGCCAGCCGCGCTCGCTGGGCCTGGGCCATGCCGTGCTGTGCGCCGAGCCCCTGGTGGGCAAGGAGCCGTTCGCCGTGCTGCTGGCCGACGATTTGATGGTCGGCCCCAAGGGCGGCCAGCCCGTGCTGGCGCAGATGGCCGCGGCCTTCCGCCAGCAGGGCCGCTCGGTCATCGCCGTGCAGGAGGTGCCCGAGGACCAGGTGCACAAGTACGGCATCGTGGCCGGTGAATCCGCCGGGGGCCCGCTGATCCGCATCGACCGCATCGTCGAGAAACCCAAGGCCGATGTGGCGCCCTCGCGCATGGGCGTGGCCGGCCGCTACATCCTCACCCCCGGCGTGTTCGACGAGATCCGCAACCAGCCGCGCGGCGTGGGCGGCGAAATCCAGCTCACCGACGGCATCGCCCGCCTGATGCAGCACGAGGCCGTCTACGCCTTCCAGTACGAAGGCAAGCGCTACGACTGCGGCAGCAAGGAAGGCTTCCTCGAAGCCACGGTGGAACTGGCGCTGGAGCACCCGCAGGTGGGCGCCCACTTCCGTGAATACCTCAAGGGGCTGAGCCTGTAAGGCCGATCCCCGTGCCGCAACCGATGCGGCAGACCCCATGAAAAAAGTCCTCCCGCCGCGAACGCAGCTGGAGGACTTTTTGTGGGGGAGCGAGGTTCTCGCTTCGCTCCCTCCCTACCGTCGCCGCTACCTGCGGCGCAGGACGTGGATGAACTCCTTGGTGTCGTCGGCCCCTTCGGTCCTCTGCTCCACCAGCTCGTTGCCGGTCTGCTTGGCAAAGGCCTGGAAGTCGCGCACCGAGCCCACATCGGTGGCCACCACCTTGAGCAACTGGCCGCTGGCCAGGTCGGCCAGGGCCTTCTTGGCCTTGAGGATGGGCAGGGGGCAGTTCAGGCCGCGCGTGTCGATTTCTTTGTGGATGTCCATGGTCGTCAGTCCTTTGGCGGCAGGTCCAGGCCGCGGCGTCGCTCGGCATTTTCTTCGGCGCTGAAGAACACCGGCTCGTGCCCGCGCGTGCGCAGCCAGTCGGCCAGCGCATAGCCGGTGCCCGCAGGCCAGCATTTCAGGTCAGCCAGATCGTACATGCGGTAGTCCACCAGCTCAGGCGAAAGCTTCACCTCGCCCTGGGCCACCACATGGTAGGCGATGATGACCTGGTTCATGCGCAGGAACTCGTACGCCCCCACCAGCGTGGTGGCGGTCACGTCGAGATTGGTCTCTTCCTTGACCTCGCGGGCGATGCCTTCCATCGGCGATTCACCCGCTTCCATGAAGCCGGTGATCAGCGCGAACATCTTGGCCGGCCAGGCCGCGTTGCGCGCCAGCAGCACCTGCCCGTTCACCTCCACGATGGCGGCCAGCACCGGCGTGGGGTTGTTCCAGTGCGTCCAGCCGCAGGCGGGGCAGCGCAGGCGCTGCTTGTCCCCGCCGTCCTCGGCCACGGTGATCAGTGCCAGCGGCGTGCCGCAGTGGGTGCAGAAACGGGTTTCGTAGTGCATTTTGCTCTTGACTTTATAGCATCAGCCGCCAAGGCCGCGGGGCGGCTGGCGCGGGGTCTTCATCGTAAGGGAGAGGCCGCGCCGGCGCTGTCACGCAGGGAAGACGCCTGTGGACAGGTAGCGGTCGCCCCGGTCGCAGACCACGAAGACAATGGTCGCATTGCTCACGCGCTGCGACAGCTGCAGCGCCGCCCAGCAGGCACCGGCCGCCGAGATGCCGCCGAAGATGCCCTCTTCGCGCGCCAGGCGCCGGGCCATGTCCTCGGCATCGTCCTGGCTCACGTTCACGGTTTCGTCCACGGCGCGCGGGTCGAAGATCTTGGGCAGGTATTCCTGCGGCCACTTGCGGATGCCGGGGATGCGCGAGCCATCCTGCGGCTGCGCGCCGATGATCTGGATGCCGGCGTTCTTTTCCTTGAGGAAACGCGACACGCCCGTGATGGTGCCCGTGGTGCCCATGGCGCTCACGAAGTGGGTGATGCGCCCATCGGTCTGCTCCCACAGCTCGGGGCCGGTGGTCTCGTAGTGGATGCGCGGGTTGTCGGCATTGGCGAACTGGTCGAGCACCTTGCCCTCGCCGCGCTTTTGCATGGCCTCGGCCAGGTCGCGCGCATGCTCCATGCCGCCGCTCTTGGGCGTGAGCACCAGGTCGGCGCCGAAGGCCTTCATGGTCTGGGCGCGCTCGACCGACAGGTCTTCGGGCATCACCAGCACCATGCGGTAGCCCTTGATCGCCGCCGCCATGGCCAGCGCGATGCCGGTATTGCCCGAGGTCGCCTCGATCAGCGTGTCGCCGGGGCGGATGTCGCCGCGCTCTTCGGCACGGCGGATCATGGACAGCGCCGGCCGGTCTTTCACCGAGCCTGCGGGGTTGTTGCCTTCGAGCTTGCCCAGGATCACGTTGCCGCGCGCGGCGTTGTCTGCGGCCCCAATGCGCTGCAGCGCCACCAGCGGCGTCTTGCCAATCGCGTCTTCAATCGTCGGATATTTCATGCGCCCTACTGTGCCATAATTTGAGTCTTCACGAATTCCCTGCCCGGGTGGTGAAATTGGTAGACGCAGGGGACTCAAAATCCCCCGCCGCAAGGCGTGCCGGTTCGATTCCGGCCCCGGGCACCATGGCTTGCTTGCTATGGTTTTAGGAATGTGTTCCGCGTTCCGTTCCGCACGTGTTCCGCAAAGCGGAATGGAATTGAGGCGAAGTGAGACCAGAGGCGGCCAGCTAAGCTCGCCCCCTTGGCGCTAAAGCAGGTTCCCAGGGCGGAGGCTCCGGCTTTTCTGCTGCCTTTCTCCCTCCTTCAAGTAACGCTCGCACCACAATCGGCCGGTCGATGGCATTGACGTAGTACGGGATGCGCATGGCATTCAGCTGTGCAATCTGCAACTGCTCCCGCGTTTTCCCCTTGCGCCCAGTCCGGATGCCAGTTAGTTCGGCCACCTCTTCCTGGGTCAGAAACATGCTTCTGGGCGAATCGGCATCCATGGCACTACCCCTTGATCACTGCGAGAACTTCGCGTGCCGCTCCACAAACTGCTGCGCCAGCGCTTCGGCATCGGCGCGCATCTCCCCCGCCGACACGCTGCCGGCGCAGACGTGCTCATACCAGAGGTGGAACCCGGCCAGGTCGGGCAGCGGGTTCTCGGCCGCCAGCAGGATGGCCTCCCTGATGCTGCTTGCCTCGTAGTCGCCTAGGTGCTCGGTCCCTTCCATCACGTGGGCGCGGTAGTCCCCGGACTCGATCTTGATGATATGAAGGGTAAGCAGCATGTCATCAGTATGGCAAACATAGCTACAAGACCGCCTAGACATTGCAAGCCGCTGAAGTAGCCGCCAATTTCCCCAGTTACACCTTCGGTAAGTTGGCCGGGAACCTCAACCGGTCATGTCGACTCGCATATATGCTCCGCGTTAACAGCCAACATGGCGAGGTACAAGATACCTGGGTTACAGCATCACCATCACACCTACGGATTGCACCTATAGGTGGGGTAAATAGGCAATTGACTACATGGTCAACAGCTCATTGTCCTATCTGTCACTGGTTGTGGGGGTACCGTAAATAACGCACAATGACACCACAGTGATAGCACTCTGATACCACTAATCTTGGTACCTGACCCCCCAGTCTCATGCACATCAACACCCACCCCATTCGCCTGATCGGTCGACGCACGCATGGTTTCGTAAAACCAGCAAGCGCAGCCGTGGTCGGCGGTTCTGTGCGTGTTTGGTCGAAAACGAAGACTGCGAAGAGCCGTGTTCGCAAGCAGTGGAATCCTGCTGCAGGCATCCCGGAAGAAACACTGCGCACGTTCAGGAAGATCTCTGATCCTGCGAACAAGCACTTGTTCACGGTTGAGGCTGCGCTGAAGGCGCTCGAAAACATCAAACTGTAGTCGGGCGCGCTATCTTGGCGACCCAGTGCACGCAGGCAATGCTCGCCGCATTGACCGCGCTCAAAGTAGACCCGGCCAACTTTGCCACTGAGTTCGACGCCTGGAAAGCGTCGGGCGAAGCAGGCGAATTCAGCAACTACCTGTTCGGGAAGGACGGCGCATACATCGCGCCGAAGGTCGGCGGGCAAGCCAATGTGCTCCGGCACGTGCACTTGGTGCCGTTAAAAGATCCCGACAAGCTCAAGAAGTGGAATCGAACGCACCGCTTCGAGGGCCGAAAAAGCAGCGATCGCGCGTTGGTTTACGCAAGCGATCCAACACATGGACATCTGCTCATCCTGATCTTGGAAGAGCCTGACGCCCATGTCATTGTGAAAATGCGGACCCCTGAGACGCGCACAATGATGGAAAAGCTGGCCAAGGTGGCTGAAGCGTTCATCCATGACGGCTCTATCATCCTGTAGCCCCCCCCCCGCCCTCCCCTGGTGCTACATTCCGCCCATGCGCACCATCGCCCTCATCTTTGCTGCCCTGGCCAGCGCCACAGCCCAGGCCCAGCTCGCCGATACCGTCTTCATCACGGTTACCAGCCAGCCCGACGGCGCCTACATCACCGACATGAGGAAGGGCGTTGGGGGCATGTCCCCCCAGATCTACAGCTACCCTGCTTCCCTGTTCAAAAAAGATGACAACGGCTGTATTTACACCTACGGCTTTGACGCTCGATGGGGTAGCGGTGCGGCTGCTTCGAGCACAAAGGCAATCCGGCTTTGCCCGTCTGTGGATACGACTCAGTTTCGGGTAGTGGTCAACCGCAACCCAGCGGATCCCGACCTGGACAAGGATCTGCGATTCGCATTGGAACTGGCTGACCGCAAACAGGCTGCGTCCGCACAGGCCCAAGCTGCAGCAGCGCAAGCCCAGGCTGAAAAGGATCGCCGTGCGAATGCGCTGATAGAAGGGCTTGCTGCTGGTTTTGCCGGGGTCATGGATGCGCGGGCCGCCCGACAGCCAGTGCAAGTTGCTCCCATGAGGTGCACTTCCAAACGGACCATCAGCGGCTCTGTTGTAACCGAGTGCGACTGACCATCCGTCGCGCACTCACGATCGCCGCCCTGCCCCGCCCTGGGCTCCAACGAAAGACACGCTCAGCCACACCCCAGGAACTAGCCCCTGGACAGCAGCTTAGTCGAGAACTCATTCCGGCACCGCGAAGCGCCCCGCCTCCATCGCATCGGTCCGGCGCTTGCTCGGCAGGTACACCCAGTCCTGCGCCTCCCGGATCCGCTTCTGCCGCTGGTTCACGCTCTGCGCCATCTGCATGGCCTGGATGCGCCGGGTGGGGTTCTTCTCGTTGAACGCGGCCACCGCCTCCCGCGCCTCGGTCTTGCCCGCTTCGTCCCCGGCCATGGCGGCCATGGCGAACTGCTCCACCAGGGCGCTGCGCCGGGCCTGAAGGGCACGGTCGTGCTTCACGATAGCGCTCTTGCCTTCGAAGGCATTGCGCACGCTCGATGGCGAGAAGCCGGCGGCCTGGCCCAGCAGCTCGGCCGCGCCCACCTCGTCCTGCACCACGATGCCCGTCTTGTCCTTCACGCCCTCGCTGCCGTAGCGGATCGCCTTCATCGGGCTGCGCAGCACCGTGGGCAGCATGCCCTCAAGGCCGCGCAGGTACTGGCCCTCGCCCAAGGCCTGCACGGCCCTTCAGCGCGTTGACGCCGATGCCGGCCACCGGGCCCAGGGCGGCCGTCATGGCGGACTCAGCCAGGCGCTGCCCCTCCAGCCCCTCTTGCACGTCCGGGAAAATCAACTTGTCCAGGCCCACGCGGCCGGAGATGTCCCAGGGCGTGAGCCGCAAGAGGCCGTGGGCCAGCACCTCGGCCGGCTTCTGGCCCAGGGTGTCGGCGAGCATGTTCTGCAGCGCCACCTGCGCGTCCCAGGGTTCATTGTCGCTGCCCCCGATCATCGAAGCGGCGGCCAGCAGCGTGGTAACCATCGGCAGACCCAGGGCCCCGGCAGCAAGCCCGTGCATTGTCAGCAGGCCGGCCAGCGCCTTGCGCGCGTCGGTGCGCTCCTTGGGCGTGGCGCCCTTCAGCGACTGCTGGGCGTTGCGCACCAGGGTATAGACCATGTTCTGGCCGTACTGCTTGAACAGCAGCACCCGGGCCACGTTGCCCTGGATCACCCGCGGGCGGTTGTTGGAGCTGTAGTCGAAGTGCCCGTCATAGGTGGCTTTCACCGCCTCCTCGTAGCCTTCTTCTGGTCGGCGCCGGCCTGGCGCGCGAGCCGGTACGACGCCACGAATGTCACCTAGCGGTTGAACTTCTCGGCGTGATGGAACATCAAGCTGGCGGCCTTCATGACCGGGCGCAGCTTCCACATCACGCCGACATCCTCGCCCTGGGCGATGCCGGCCAGGTCGTGAGCCGTGGTGACGTCGATCACCCCGGCGCGCACCGCCTCATCATAGGCAGCCTTCTCGTCGGCGTTTTAATCTGAGCCGCTTGGCAGTTGTACCGTGATCACGGGCACGGCGACTACTACGTAGACGCGGAGAACTATCGTGATCGTGGCTGGTAGCAACCAACGTCCTACGAAAGTCCCACTTACCTATCAGCTAGCCTTCGCTCGATCACCGCAGGAAGTTCGGCGAGCAGCGACACTACGGTGGTGCGGGAACCTTCTAACTGGCGACGGATGTGTGGCGCCATGAATCTATCTGCTCGGAAAACATCCACATAGGGCGCGTAAATCGCGTGCATAGCGTCGGGAAACTGACTGTCGGTAGGCTCCACCTTCCTCCCGCCCCCAAAACTGTCCCAAACCGAATCCAACATCGAGCGAACCATAGCATTGAGGCCTGGACAGTATTTAGCAATTCCCTCTGCAGTTGCGTGCTCTGGCCACAAGCTATCGCTATGTACACAGAACCTTTTTGCGACGTATTCCACTGTAGCGGAGGTATGGGACACCCACATGTTCTTTAGTTCGGCTGTGTCATTCCAAACCGCGCTGGGCATGTTTCGTGTCTGCGGGTCGGATTGGAAACTGTCCCGATACTGGATCAATTCACGCGCCTTTAGACCCATTTCACGGCCAGGCTTCCTGACCATTTCCATGATTGGTTTGGCCAGCTCGGGATTCGCAGCAAACCAACTCATCAACCAGCGAGGATCTCGAATTGAAGCACGGAGCGCCGCGGATGCCTCTTCTCGACTCGTTTCACCTAAAGCAAAGCGCGCGAACGTGTCAGCATATTCCAACTTCATCGGATACTTGGTAACCACTTGCTCAACGTAAGTTTGACTCAACAGTTTGCGAAGTTGCTCACGGAACTGAGGACGCACCACCCCGTTTTTAAAACTTTTGCGCCGCTGCGCTCGATTGGGGGCTGTCTCCAGAACCGACTGTTCCAACGAAGGTGGATCGTCAAAACCGATTTCTGGGAAAAAATCTCCAGTTGGGCTCAGTGGACTTAAAGGGCTGTCATTGGCGCTTGAGAGATGCCTAGCCTCCTCCTGAAGAAGCAGCCAGCCCTCTAATAGGGCATTCTCCCCACACAAATTCGACAGAAGCTCCCCGCGCGCAATTGCAAAGTCATTTGCATGCGGACCGGTGGGGGCCGCTTCACTCACGATAAAGGCTGAAAACACAAACCTGACCGCGCCGGATCGCGACCACTCCCGCAAACGTTCTCGAATTTGCTCTTGCGCAGGTTCAATCCTTGATGAAGAAAGAGTTGAGTAGTCCTGGCTATCGAGATATACGGTGATCATCGGTTCCCCCCTTTTCGGGGAATCCTACCCGCTACGCCCCCAGCTCCCGCTTGAGTGCTTTGAGTTCTCCCCAGACCTGGCCCACTGCCATGGTCACCTACTGGCCGGTCAGGATGTTGCTGAGTTGTTGCGGCTTGGCGGAAATATGAGCCGTGCGCCCATTCCGGCGCTGGAATCGCGCGACCCCTACTGGGGGGCGCGTTTCCCGCCTGGGTACTCATCGAGGATCGCCTGGATGCGCATGAACAGGGGACCTTTCATTACCTTCGGCGCGTTGGCCAAGCCTCTGAAGCTATCTATCTGGCTCTGGATATCCGCTGCGTCAGCGCTCGCGTTGCGCTTGGCAGCTCTCAACTCTGCCTCCAGGCTGATGATGCGCTGCTCGAATCTGTCGTCGTCGCGGTCATAGACCTCGTAGAGCGCGACCAAGGCCTGCAGCCGGACAGACGCAGCCGCCGCTTCTGCCTGCTCTTCCAGTGCAGCCCGAGTGTCTACCAATTCCTTTTTCTGAAGCTTTACCGACTGGGTGAGCCAGTAGAAGGCAGCGAACGCAACCAGGGGGTTCAAAAAGCCGCCAATGAAATCCCCAAACTGTCCCCACTTGCTTTGATCCTCTACAGGGCGAAAACCGAACTTCCAGATGAAGGAGCCGACGACACATGCGCCAGCAAGTCCGATAGCTATCCGCCAAATCAGTATGCTTGTTTCCAAAGATTTATCTTCGCTGGCCGTTCCGGTGCTCATCTCGATTCCCCCTGTTGTTGATGAAACGATGGTACCCGGGCCCACCAATGGAAACGGGCCCGAAGGCCCGTGACGTGGTCAGCGTGATGCGGCTTAGATATCGCTGCCAGCGCCTGCAGGGGCGATCACCACTACATCCGAGGCAGCAGGATGCTGGGGTCGACCTCTTCCGGGGTCAGGTGCTCTCGCCGGCCGGATGCCCATTCATCAAACTCCCTGATGCGGCGCGCCTCCCTTGCGTCTTCCTGGCGCTTTTTCACCATGTCATCGACTTCCTTGGCGCCCTGCACGCCCGCGATGATGTTCTTGCGTCTGGTCTTGGCCCTTGCGGCCTCTCGGCGCGAGCTGAGCGCTCGTCTTGTGGTTTTTGTCGTGGCCATGCTGGCTTCTCCTGGTGAAACTCCATCGTAGATGGGTCTACCAGAGTAATAAAAATTGTTTTCGAGCAGAGATTGCCAGGGAACCCGCATGAATCCTGGTTTTCTCACAGGACTCAAAATCCCCCGCCGCAAGGCGTGCCGGTTCGATTCCGGCCCCGGGCACCATGGCTTTTTTGCTATGGTTTTTGACTAAATAGGCGCACCGTTGGCGCAGGTCTTGGCGCAATGCCTTCGATTTCCTCCCGCTGACGGACGTGATTGCCCGGGTACTTTGCCCTGCGACCATCACGGCCATGCACGCCATCCCACTCCATTTTTTGAGCATTGAGCGCCTGCGCAGGCACTGTCGGGCGCACGGCACCAAGTACCCGCAACGAGCGCTGCGGGCGCCTGCCCTTCGTCGCAGGCATGCGCATGGGGAAATGGTGCTGATACCGAGGTGATCCGCCGAAGTAACCACGCCCCAAGCCTTCGTCAAGAGCGCTCGATGCCCCGGGGCAATAATCAGCAACAGGAGGGAAAACCCATGAATTGGATTGCTGCCGCCGCCGTGCTCATGCCACTCACGGCATCGGCGTGCCTTGCCCATGCACAGCCGTCAGGCGGGATGGGACTGACCAATCTGCTCGGCGTTATGCTGGCGAACTGTGTTGTTGGATGGGCGACCTATCGGATCGCAATGTCTGCAGGCAAGCGCGAGCCAGCGGCGGCCGCGAAGATCACTGCAGTTGCGAGCATGTTCGGTGGCCCATTGGTGTGGTTCATCCTCACACACGCCCAGGCCTCCTGAGGGGTGAAACCGGCAGATCGCCGGTGTTGAAGCAGGGGAAGGTTGGCCCTTCCAAACTCCCGAAAGGCCATGCAACGACAAGGTCGGAGGCCCTCACCCACCCCGCCCCCAACCTTTGCACTCGCAGCAGGGGGCTGCTACAGTCCTCATCCGACGGACGCTCCGCCCCCTGCCGCGCCAGACTAGGGCCCGAGACGTCCCTTTTCTTGACTTGAATGCTGCTGTGGCGCCGAGAAACCGGCTACCGGGAGGTTCTTCAATGTTCGAAACAGGCCGATGGAATGTGACCGACCCGTCCGGGCGACTGGTGGGCGTGGTCGATGGCGACGAGTATGTGCGCGATGGTGAGCACCAGCTCTACCGCATCGACGGCAATGAACTCTATTCCGCCGGACCCGAGGGGCGGCTGTACGGCTTCATCGAGGGCGAGCTGGTGATCGCGCCTGCGACCAGCTCACTGCTGCTGCGGTTTACCAGGGAATAGACAGGCAGACCAGCCCGCCGGCTATGGCTTGTGCTCCATGCTCCGGAGCACGTTCTCCCCCGCCTTCTGCACGTGCGCGGCCGACAGCCGGGCTGCTGCCTCGCCATCGCCGCGCTCGATGGCCGCCACCATCGCGTTGAGTTCCTGCAGCGTGTGCGGCAATCGGTCGGGCTGGGCCATGGAGATGCGGCGCAGCACCGTCACGCGGTTGTTGAGCTGGCGCAGCATCTGGCCGGCGACGAGGTTGCCGCAGCCGTCGACGAGGATTTCGTAGAACTGGTTCTTGGCCTGGAGCAGCCGGGCGCGGTCCTGCGCAAGGGCGGGTTTGGCCAGTTCGTTGAGCTTGGCGCGCAGGGCGCGCACCTGCTCGGGCGAGGCCTGGAGGGCAAAGGCCTTGGCGGCCAGGCTTTCGAGGTGGGCGCGCACATCGTAGATGTCACGCACTTCCTTGGGCGAGATGGTGCTCACCTCGGGACCGCGGTGCGGGATGATGGTGATGAGCCCCTCGGCCTGCAGGTGCTGCAAGGATTCGCGCACGCAAGAGCGGCTGACCTCCAGGCTTTCGCACAGCTCGCGCTCCGAGAGCTTCTGGCCGGGCGAAAACTCCCCGTCGAGGATGGCCTGGCGCAGCGCGCTGGTGGCGCGCTCGCGCAGGGAGGTTTCTTCACGGGGCACACGGAGCATGGCGGTCATCGCGGCATCCTAGCGGATCCTCCTGCAACAGATTGTCGGACAAGCATGCGGTGGTTGCCTTCTTGCACGGCCTTGTCATATGATTGTCCGACAATCTTATTGTATTTCAGTGATGGCGCCCATCTGTGCCGCTTTTTCCAGTCCCTCGCCAGCAATCCAGGAGCTTCTTTCATGACCCGAGCCTTAGCACCGCAAAACCCCGCCCTGTTCGACCAGGGTCTGTCCACCCGCCGCGAGGTGCTGGGCGCCGAGTACGTCGATGCCGCAGTGCGCAACGCGACCGACTTCAACATCGACATGCAGGAGATGGTGACCCAGTACTGCTGGGGCGATGTGTGGAACCGGCCGGGGCTGGACCGCAAGACGCGCTCGTTCCTGAACCTGGCCATGCTGACGGCGCTGAACCGGCCGCACGAGCTGAAGCTGCACGTGCGCGGTGCCCTCAACAACGGGGTGACGCGCGACGAGATCAAGGAAGTCTTCCTGCAGACAGCGATCTACTGCGGGGTGCCCGCCGCGATCGACTCTTTCCGCACGGCGGCGGAGGTGTTCAAGGAAATGGACCAGTAAGGGGGACGAACCTAGGCATCGCAACAGGGTGCGACACCCCGGGCCCATGGGCGCTGCAGCCGGCCCGAGACGCCGGGCTAGGGCTTGCGCGCCCCCGAGGCGATCTCGTCCAGCGCCTGCATGGCCTCTTCGCGACTGGACCAGCCATCGTTGGTCACGAGGGTGTTGTGCCCATCGATCACCAGGTTGCTGCAGTAGTACCGGCCCGCCTGCTCGCGCAGCGTGGCCGAGTAGGTCGATCCGTCGTACTCACCGAAAACGTTTTCTTCCTGCGGGTCTTGCATCATGGCCTCCTGTGCCTGCCATTGTGCGACGACCTTCAGCCCCGGTATGTAGGCGCAGTCCGCCGTGGTGTAAAACCCCAGCCGAAGCCACTGGCGCGGCCTGTGCCAGTGCCGCCGTGCAAGGGCCGCCCCGCCGCCTCTGGCGGACGCACCGAGACGCGAAGCGCCTCAGGGGTAGTCAGTTGTTCTGCCGGCGCACCAGGTGGCGGCCGGTGTCGGTGATGGTCAGCTGGCCGTGTGCATTCTTGGCAATGAAGCCGTGCTCGTACAAGCGCCCGGACACATGCTCCTTCAGCGCCGAGGTGACGCTGATGTTCTCCATCTCCAGGTGCTTCAAGGCGGCGAGTTCGTCCACCGTGGGCTCGAAATGGGGGGCATGGTAGACGGGGCTGTAGTTCGCGTTCAATGTCATGACGGCTCCTTGATGAAATAGTGAAGGTATGAGGTGCCTGCATGGCCCGGGAATGCCTCCCCGACGCCACACACTGGGTGTGACCCGCGCACCGCGCATACGTTCCGTCCATCTTTCCAATCGGCCTGTAGGACCCGGGAGGACGTGGCCCCTGCCCTACTTTTGCTTGCTCGTTATTGCCCGCATCGCCAGCGTAGACCTGTCCGCCGCAAGGCGCAAGCCGGTGGCAGCCCTAGGGACAGAGTCCTAGGAGTCGTGCGCGCCCGCCGCCTCGCGCAGCCACTGCGAGAAGGCCGCCAGTACCGGCGACTGCGCGTGCGCGGGGCGGATGAGGTAGTAGCCGCGCTCACCCTGCAGCGGCTGGTTGCACGCCACCACCAGTTCGCCGCGCGCCAGCTCCGCCTCGATGAGCAAGGGAGGGATCAGCGCCACGCCCAGGCCGCAGGTGGCGGCCACTGCGAGCATGGAGAACAGCTCGTAGCGCGGGCCATCGAGTGCGTGCGGTGCGTCCACGCCCATGGCCTCGAACCACTGGCGCCAGCCATAAGGGCGCGTGCTCTGCTGCAATAGCGGCAGCTCGGTCAGCACCTGGGGGGCCACGGGTTGGTAGGCGCGGCCCATGCCGCGCTGGGCGGCGGCCTCCAGCAGGCGCGGGCTGCACACGGGCACCACGTCCTCGGTCATGAGCAGCTGGGCGGTGATGCCGGGCCAGTTGGCCACCTGCTCGGCCGTGCCGGCGTACAGGGCGGCGTCGAAGGGGGTGTCGGCAAACAAAAAGGGGCGGGTCTGCGTCTCGATGTGGACCACGATGTCGGGGTGCTGCTGGGCCAGCTGCGGCAGGCGCGGTATCAGCCAGCGCGTGGCAAAGGTGGGCACCGCCGCCAGCGACAGCGTGCCGCCCTGTCCCTGGTGGGCCATCACGTCCAGGGTGTCGCGCTCCAGCCCCTGCAACCAGCGCGCCACCTGGCGGCCGTAGTGCGCGCCAGCAGGCGTGAGCACCACGCCATGGCGCGTGCGCCGGAACAAGGCCACGCCCAGGAACTCTTCGAGCGCCTGGATCTGGCGCGACACGGCGCTTTGCGTGAGCGATAGCTCCTGCGCGGCGCGGGTATAGCTCTCGTGCCGGGCGGCGACTTCGAAACAGGCCAGTGCCTGCGTGGAGGGGATGTTACGGCGCATGCTGAAGAGGAACTTTAGAAACCGTGGTGCCAGGGATCCACAGGCGAGTCGCCCAGGTATCCAGTATTCCATACATTCCAAAAACGCATTTCTGGATGAAAAGAACTCGCTTGCTGCCAGGCCGGTGCAGGCCTACGATGGCATCCATTCGCAGCACGGCCCCGTACCGTGCCCTCCTCTTTCATCTGCATCTTCACGGAGACACGCACCATGGCCAAAAACGCCGCCTTCCATTGGGACGACCCCTTTCTTCTCGACCAGCAACTGAGCGACGACGAGCGCATGGTGCGCGATGCAGCCGCGGCCTACTGCCAGGACAAGCTGGCCCCGCGCGTGCTCGAGGCCTTCCGCCACGAGAAGATGGACACGACCATCTTCCGCGAGATGGGCGAAGTGGGCCTCTTGGGTCCCACCATCCCCGAGCAGTACGGCGGCCCCGGCCTGAACTACGTGGCCTACGGCCTGATCGCCCGCGAAGTCGAGCGCGTGGATTCAGGCTACCGCTCCATGGCCAGCGTGCAGAGCTCGCTGGTGATGGTGCCCATCTATGAATTCGGCACCGAAGCCCAGCGCCAGAAGTACCTGCCCAAGCTGGCCAGCGGCGAGTGGATCGGCTGCTTCGGCCTGACCGAGCCCGACCACGGCTCGGACCCCGGCAGCATGGCCACGCGCGCCTACAAGGTGGACGGCGGCTACAAGCTCAAGGGCAGCAAGATGTGGATCACCAACAGCCCCGTGGCCGACGTGTTCGTGGTCTGGGCCAAGGAAGTGTCCGAAGGCGGCGCCGTGGGCCCCATCCGCGGCTTCGTGCTGGAAAAGGGCATGAAGGGCCTGTCGGCCCCGGCCATCCACGGCAAGGTGGGCCTGCGCGCCAGCGTGACGGGCGAGATCGTGATGGACGACGTGTTCGTGCCCGAAGAGAACGCCTTCCCCGAAGTGCAGGGCCTGAAGGGCCCCTTCACCTGCCTGAACAGCGCGCGCTACGGCATCGCCTGGGGCGCCCTGGGCGCGGCCGAATTCTGCTGGCACACCTCGCGCCAGTACACGCTGGACCGCAAGCAGTTCGGCCGCCCCCTGGCCGCCAACCAGCTGATCCAGAAGAAGCTGGCCGACATGCAGACCGAGATCGCCATCGGCCTGCAGGCTTGCCTGCGCCTGGGCCGCATGAAGGACGAGGGCACCGCTGCCGTGGAAGCCACCTCCCTCATCAAGCGCAACAGCTGCGGCAAGGCGCTCGATATCGCCCGCCTGGCCCGCGACATGATGGGCGGCAACGGCATCAGCGACGAGTTCGGCGTGGCCCGCCACCTGGTGAACCTGGAAGTGGTGAACACCTACGAAGGCACGCACGATGTGCACGCCTTGATCCTGGGCCGCGCCCAAACCGGCATCGCCGCCTTCAGCAACTAAGACAAGGGCGCGCAAGCGCCGCCCCTTGTCCCACCGCGGCCGCTGCACCCTGTGCGGCGGCCGCCTGTCCTTTCACGATTTGCAGTTCCTGATCGAATCCTATGAGCACACCTCCTGTCGGCGCCCTCGATGGCATCAAAGTCCTGGACCTCTCGCGCGTGCTGGCGGGCCCGTGGTGCACGCAAATCCTGGCGGACCTGGGGGCCGACGTGGTCAAGGTGGAGCGCCCCGGCGCGGGCGACGACACGCGCCACTGGGGCCCTCCCTTCCTCAAGGATGCACAGGGCAATGACACCACGCAGGCCAGCTACTTCACGGCCTGCAACCGCAACAAGCGCTCGGTCACCATCGACATGGCCACGCCCGAGGGGCAGCAGCTGATCCGCGACATGGCGCTGCAAAGCGACATCGTGGTCGAGAACTTCAAGGTGGGAGGCCTCAAGCAATACGGCCTGGACCACGCCAGCCTGCGCGCGCTGAACCCGCGCCTGGTCTACTGCTCGGTCACCGGCTTCGGGCAGGACGGGCCGTATGCCGAGCGTGCAGGCTACGACCTGATGATCCAGGCCATGACCGGCATGATGAGCATCACCGGCCGGGGCGACGCCGAGCCCGGTGGCGGCCCGTTGCGCGTGGGCGTGGCGCTGACCGACCTGTTCACCGGTGTCTACGCCAGCACCGCCATCGTCGCCGCGCTCAACGTGCGCCACCGCACGGGCGAGGGCCAGCACATCGACATGTCGCTGCTGGACGTGGGCATGGCCATCCTGGCCAACCAGGCCGCGGGCTTTCTGGCCACGGGCAATGCACCCACGCGCCAGGGCAACAGCCACCCAAGCCTGGCGCCCTACCAGGACTTCCCTACGCAGGACGGCGCCATGCTGCTGGCCATCGGCAACGACGGCCAGTTCGCGCGCTTTTGCGCCGCCGCCGGCCAGCCCCAGTGGGCCAGCGACGAGCGCTTTGCCAGCAACACGCTGCGCGTGAAGCACCGCGCCGAGCTGATCCCGGCCATGGAAGCCCTGACGCGCACGCGCACCACGGCCGACTGGATCGCCCTGCTCGAAGACAAGGCCGTGCCCTGTGGCCCGATCAACACCATTGCCCAGGCCTTCGACGATGCCCAGGTCAAGGCACGCGGCCTGGCCGTGGCCCTGCCGCGCTGGAAGGACGGCGAGGCTGGCGATGGCGTGGCCCACATCACCGGCGTGGCCAGCCCGCTGCGCCTGTCGGCCAACCCGCCCACGCTGCGCAATGCGCCACCGGCCCTGGGGCAGCACACCGACGAGGTGCTGACCGAGCTGGGGCTGGATGCGGCGCGCATTGCGCAGCTCCGGGCGGCCGGCGTTCTGTAACCACGGCGCACGCCCGCCACTCCCAGGCCTGGCCTTGCAAGCCAGGCCTTTTGCATTCCGGAGCACAGGCCAGGTACCGGCCAATCCCGCAAAAAAGCCGGACACAAACATTTACAACGCCCATAATGCAGTGGAGTGCCCTGGCATCCCGACTGCCAGGCTGCGGTGATCTGTGGAATCCAAGGAGTCCCGTCATGAAGCTCAGCCTCAAGCTCCCCCTGGCCTTTACCGCGTCGCTGTTGCTGCTGTTTGCAGCCGCCATGTTCGGCATCAGCCGCCTGAACCAGGCCCTCGATACCTACCAGACCGCCGTAGCGCAAAGCTTCCAGCACGAACGCATGGCGTCGGATGTGCTCAATGGCTTCAAGGTGCAGGTGCAGGAATGGAAGAACGTGCTGATCCGCGGCAAGGACCCGGCCCAGCTCACGCGCTACTGGGCTGCCTTTGAAAAGCAGGAAAAGTCGGTCAGCGACCAGGCCCAGAAGCTGCTGGCCGCCCTGCCCCCGGGCGAAGGGCGCGAGCATGTGGCGAAGTTCGTGCAGGCCCACGAGCGCATGGGTGCGGCCTACCGCAAGGGTTTCGAGGCCTTCAAGGCCGCCGGGCAGGACGTGGAAGCCGGCGACAAGGCCGTGCAGGGCATGGACCGTGAGCCCTCCCAACTGCTCGACCAGGCGGGCGAGCTGATCGGCAAGGCCAGCACCGGGGTGGCCGACCGCGCGGCCGCCAGCGCATCGCAGGCCACCACCATCAGCCTGGCAGTGATGCTGGTGGTGTGCGCTTTGGGCATTGCCGGGGCCATCGTGTTCAGCCGCACCGTGACGCAGCCGCTGGGCAATGCCGTTCTGGTGTCTCAGGCCGTGGCGGGCGGCGACCTCACGGTGGCCACCGAGGTGCGCGGCCGGGACGAGATCGCCCAGTTGCTCAACGCCCTGCATGCCATGCAGGGCAGCCTGTCCAGCGTGGTGAGCAATGTGCGCACCAATGCCGACAGCGTGGCCCTGGCCAGTGCCGAGATCGCCCAGGGCAACAACGACCTGTCGGCCCGCACCGAGCAGCAGGCCAGTGCGCTCGAAGAGACCTCAGCCTCGATGGAAGAACTCAACTCCACCGTGCAGGCCAATGCCGACAACGCCCGCCAGGCCAACCAGCTGGCGCTCAATGCCTCCACCGTGGCCGTGCAGGGCGGTGACGTGGTCTCCGAGGTGGTGAAGACCATGAAGGGCATCAACGACAGCAGCAAGAAGATCTCCGACATCATCAGCGTGATCGACGGCATTGCGTTCCAGACCAACATCCTGGCGCTGAACGCGGCGGTGGAAGCCGCCCGGGCCGGAGAGCAAGGCCGCGGCTTTGCCGTGGTGGCCAGCGAGGTGCGCAGCCTGGCCGGTCGCAGTGCCGAAGCGGCCAAGGAGATCAAGAGCCTGATCCACGCCAGCGTGGAGCGGGTCGAGCTGGGCACGACCCTGGTCGACAAGGCGGGGGCCACCATGACCGAGGTGGTGGCATCGATCCGCCGCGTGACGGACATCGTGGGCGAGATCAGTGCGGCCAGCAATGAGCAGAGCCTGGGCGTGTCGCAGGTGGGCGAGGCCATCACGCAGATGGACCAGGCCACGCAACAGAACGCGGCCCTCGTGGAGGAAAGCGCGGCTGCGGCCGACAGCCTCAAGGTGCAGGCCCAGCAACTGGTGCAGGCCGTGGCGGTGTTTCGCCTGCACCCGGGTGCAGGCCAGGCCCAGGGCAGCGGGGCCCAGATCGCGCCCTCGCAGCGGATCCCCAGGCTGGCAGCAGGCTGAGGAGCGGACTGCCTACCCGTTCATCAATCCCCGTGCGCTGGCTCCAGCGCGCGCAGATGGGCCATGGTGGCCAGGCAGGCCTGGGCCACTTCCGTGCCCTTCTTCACGAAGTGCTCGCGGAAGAAGCGCACATGCTCTTCGTGCTCATGGAAGTCGCGCGGCGTGAGCACGGCAGACATCACCGGCACCTCGGTGTCGAGCTGCACGCGCATCAGGCCATCGATGACGGCCGTGGTCACGAACTCGTGGCGGTAGATGCCGCCGTTGACCACCAGGGCGCAGGCCACGATGGCGTCATAGCGCCCGCTTTGCGCGAGTTTCTTGGCCAGAAGCGGGATCTCGAAGGCGCCGGGCACGTCGAAATGCTCGACCTGGCCCGCAGGCAGGCCATTGCGGCCGAATTCCGCCACGGCCCCATCGCGGGCCTGGTGAACGATGTCCCGGTGCCAGCTGGCGCAGATCACCGCGACGCGTTCGCCGCGAGAGGCGCCGCTGCCGGCAATGGCCGTGACTGCATGGGGAGGGAGAGGCTGATTCATGGATTTTCTCGTACGAAAGAAAAGGATTACCAGAATCAGGGCGCGCGCGAACAAGGCGTCTGCACACGGCATGGCGCACGCGCGGGCCCGCACCTGCAGCACCCGCCTACCCGAAGGCCGGCCGCGCCGAAGCGGCAATGCATCCACGCGGGCGCCCACACCGGCGGCAGGGCCCATGGCTTCGCGATCTCTTTCATCCGGACTGTGACCGTCGGCTCTGGCATCGCACCAGATCTGCTGACCCCGCCGCTCCTGGCATGCATCCGAAGACACCAGCCAGTTGCTGCAGGCGCTCGCGGGCTCCTGCACTGCCCTGGATGGCCCAAGACTGCACAGATACCGCCGGTGGGGAATTGCACCCCGCCCTGAGAACGCTGCCGGACTGAAAGAATTCGAGCCCGGCGGAATTATTCTAGGGCAAACCCTGAGATCGTGCAGTCACCTGCAAGACCAGCAACATGGTCAGCGCGGCTTTTCGAAACCGCCCTCGACCCAGGCCGTGGCAGTCGCCACGGTGAGTTTGAAGCCGGGCGACACGGGCACGCGCGCGATCTCCTCGCCCAGTTCGTCCTGGGCGCTCAGCGTCGCCGTGGCGCCCTCCTCGTCGGGCACGATGGCCAGCGCCACGCGCAGGCGCTGGCCCTGCGCCGTGGTGATGGCGAGGTTCTTGTTGAGCTGGGCGTGCAACTGCTGCTCGTGGCGGCGCAGCACTTCGCTGGCCGTCTTCACCAGGGTGTTGAACGCCGAGACGTCGAGCGGCTTGGGGTTCTTCTTGTCGCGCCCCATGGTCCAGGGCCCCACCAGCGCGGGCTCGGCCTCGCCGTGCAGGGTCATGGACACGGCCCAGCCATCGTCGTCCTCGTTCTTGATGACGCGCGCCATCCAGCGCTCGTCGCTCCACAGGCGCGCTTCGTTGATGGGTTCGGGGATGTCCTGATCGTCTGGCATGGGGGAGGTCCCGCAAGGATTCAATGGGAGAAAGGGCGCAGAGCATACTGGCCGGCAGCCGCGTCCATTTTCGAATAACCTTTTGTTATCGATGGAGCGCCTGGGGCACTGCAGGCGGCTCGCTCACGGTGCAGCCTCGGTGGGCGGGGCCGCCACTGCGCGCAGCACGTCGATGAACGCCTGCGCGGCCGGCGTGGGCGACTCGCCCAGCCGCGTGATGAGGCCGTAGTCCGGCATGCGGTCCGGCAGTTCCACCGGGATGCGCGCCAGCAGCCCCTTGTGGATGTAGCGTTCCACCAGGGCCGAAGGCTGCAGCGAGAGCATGTCGGTGGCCTGCATCATCTCCAGCGCGAACAGGAAGGAAGGGGTCTCGACCACGCCCGAGGCGAGGGCCAGCCCGTTGCGCCCGAAGATGTCGTCGGACACCTTGCGCAAGGCCGTGGAAGCGGGGTAGAGAATCCAGGGCCAGTGGGACAGCTCCGCCATGCCCAGGTCGCGCGCGCCGCGCAGCGGGTGGTGCACGCCCGCCACCACCTGCAGCGGCTCGCTGGACAGGCGCTCGTACTGGAACTGCGTTCTCTGCGCATCGTCGGTGAAGCGCCCGATCATGAGGTCGATCTTGCGCTCTTCCAGCCAGGCGACGAGCTGGTCGCTGCTCTGCTCCAGCACCTTGAGCACCAGCAGCGGGCGCAGCCGCTGTATCTCGGCCACGGAGGCGATCAGCACGTGCGCGGCGGACCCCGTGATGGCGCCTATCGTGAGGTGGCCATGCCCGCCTTGCTTGAGCGCATTGAACTCCTCGACGAATTTGCGGTGCCCGGCCAGCGAGGACGCGGCATAGCGCAAGGTGAAAAGGCCCAGCTCGTTGGGCCGCATGCCGCGCGAGAGACGCTCGAACAGGCGGGACTCCAGGATCTCCTCGATGTCCATCAGGATCTTGGTGGCCGCCGGCTGGGTGATGTGCATCTGCTCGGCCGTCAGGCGCAGGTTGCGTGTCTGGCCCAGGATGTCCAGAAACTGCAGGTGCCGAAAGCGCAGCCGCGCGCAGGCCTGGGCCATGGACAGGGGCTTGCCCGGGAACGGACCTGAAGTCATAAGCATTTGGAATGGATGCTAGCAAAAAAGTGAGTGGACCCGGGCAGGCCCAAAACCTAATCTCTGCCCTGCGTCCAGGAGGGTCCGCCAGAGACCTGAAGGTGCCGATGGGCCATCCCATCGTGTCCAAGCCATTCCATATTTGGAGACATTCATGAAGTTCACAACATTGGCCCTGGCGGCCACGCTCATGGCCGCCCTGGCCGCCCCGGTATCTGCGCAGACCAAGGAACACGTGTTCAAGGTGGGCATCGGCCTGAACGATGACCATCCCCAGGCGCTGGCCGTCAAGCACTTTGCCGAGCAGCTATCGGCCAAGAGCGGCGGCAAGCTGGTGGCCAGGCTGTATGCCAGCGGCTCGCTGGGCAACGATGTGACCATGACCTCGGCGCTGCGCGGCGGCACCCTGGAGATGACGGTGCCCGACAGCTCGACCCTGATGTCGCTGATCAAGCCCTTCGGCGTGCTGAACCTGCCACTGACCTTCAACAACGAGCAGGAGGCCGATGCCGTGCTCGATGGCCCCTTCGGCCAGAAGCTGCTGGCCAAGCTGCCGGAAAAAGGCCTGGTGGGCCTGGGGTTCTGGGAGAACGGCTTTCGCCACGTCACCAATTCGCGCCGCCCGATCACCAAGGCCGACGACCTGGCCGGCCTGAAGCTGCGCGTGATCCAGAGCCCCCTGTTCCTGGACACCTTCAACGCCCTGGGCGCCAACGCCACGCCCATGCCCTTCACCGAGCTGTATTCGGCGATGGAGCAGGCCGCCGTGGACGGCCAGGAGAACCCGCCCGCGACCATCCTGTCGAGCAAGTTCTACGAGGTGCAAAAGCACCTGGTGCTGTCGCGCCACATGTACAGCGCCTGGGTGCTGCTGATCTCTAAGAAGGCCTGGGACGGCCTCTCGGCCCAGGAGCAGAAGATCATGCAGGAGGCCGCGCGCGAGGCCACCCTGTTCGAGCGAAAGACCATCCGCGCTTTCGGCGACAAGGCCCTGGGCGAGCTCAAGAAGGCGGGCATGCAGGTGACCGAGCTGCCCCCGGCCGAGCAGGCCCGCATGCGCGCCAAGCTGCAGCCGGTGCTGGCCAAGTACGGCAAGGAGTTCGGTGAAGAGACCACCGGCGAGCTGAACGCCGAGCTGGCCAAGGTGCGCGGCACCGCCAAGTGATCCGGTCCCGGCCGGCGCGGGCACTGCCGCGCGCCGGCGCGAAGCCTCTCCTGTCTTTCCCCTTTCAAGCCACGCCATGCACAAGACACCCCGCCGTCCGTTCCGGTCGCGCGAATGGTTCGCCGACCCCGCGCGCTCGGACATGACCGCGCTGTACCTCGAACGCTTCATGAACTACGGGCTCACGCCCGAGGAACTGCGCTCGGGCCGCCCCATCATCGGCATTGCCCAGACCGGCAGCGACCTGTCGCCCTGCAACCGCATCCATGTGGACCTGGCGCGGCGCGTGCGCGACGGCATCCGCGATGCCGGCGGCATTCCGATGGAATTCCCGGTGCACCCGATCTTCGAGAACTGCCGCCGCCCCACCGCCGCGCTGGACCGCAACCTGGCCTACCTGGGCCTGGTCGAGATCCTGTATGGCTACCCCATCGATGCCGTGGTGCTGACCACGGGCTGCGACAAGACCACGCCGGCCGGGATCATGGCGGCCTCGACCGTGGACATCCCGGCCATCGTGCTCTCAGGCGGCCCCATGCTGGACGGCTGGCACGACGGCGAGCTCGTGGGCTCGGGCACCGTGATCTGGCGCAGCCGCCGCCAATTGGCAGCGGGCGAGATCGGCGAGGAGGAATTCCTGCAGCGTGCCTGCAGCAGCGCGCCCTCCGCGGGCCATTGCAACACCATGGGCACAGCCTCCACCATGAACGCGGTGGCCGAGGCCCTGGGCCTGTCGTTGCCGGGCTGTGCCGCCATCCCCGCGCCCTACCGCGAACGCGGCCAGATGGCGTACGAGACCGGGCGGCGCATCGTCGAGATGGCCTTCGAGGACCTGCGGCCCTCGCGCATCCTCAGCCGCGACAGCTTTCTCAACGCCCTGTCGGTGGTCAGCGTGGCCGGCGGATCGAGCAATGCGCAGGTGCACATCATGGCCATGGCGCGGCATGCCGGCGTGGACCTGCGGGCCGAGGACTGGACCGAACACGCCTACGACCTGCCGCTGCTGCTCAACATGCAGCCGGCCGGCAAGTTCCTGGGCGAGCGCTTCTTTCGCGCCGGGGGCGTGCCGGCACTGATGTGGGAGCTGCAGCAGGCCGGGCGCCTGCGCGGCGATTGCCTGAGCGTGACCGGCAAGACCGTGGCCGAGAACCTGCAGGGCCGCGAGACGCGCGACCGCGAGGTGATCTTCCCCTTCGAGGCGCCCCTGATGCACAAGGCCGGCTTCCTGGTGCTGCAAGGCAATCTGTTCGACTTCGGGATCATGAAGACCTCGGTGATTTCCGAGGCCTTTCGCCAGCGCTACCTGAGCCGGCCCGGGGCCGAAGGCATCTTCGAGGCCCGCGCCGTGGTGTTCGATGGTGCCGACGACTACCACGCACGCATCAACGACCCGGCGCTGGGCATCGACGAGGGCTGCATCCTGGTGATGCGCGGCGCCGGCCCCATCGGCTGGCCGGGTTCGGCCGAGGTGGTCAACATGCAGCCGCCCGACGCCCTGATCCGCCGCGGCATCACCACCCTGCCGACCCTGGGGGATGGACGCCAGTCGGGCACGGCCGACAGCCCCTCGATCCTCAACGCCTCGCCCGAAAGCGCGGTGGGCGGCGGCCTGTCCTGGCTGCAAAGCGGCGACACCATCCGCATCGACCTTGCGGCCGGCCGCTGCGATGCGCTGGTGGCGCCCGAGGAGATCGCACGGCGCCGCCGCGAACTGCCGCCGCCCCCGGTGCCCCGAAGCCAGTCCCCCTGGGAAGCGCTGTACCGCGAGAAGACCGGGCAATTGGTCGACGGTGCCACGCTGGACTTTGCCCTCGACTACCGCCGCATTGCCGAGAACACGCCGCGCCACAACCACTGACCAGCCCCGAGGCGGGTTGGCACCGATCTCGAATTTTCAAGGACTGACCGATGAGTGACACAACAGCGGCCGCCGTGGCCGGTGCGGCGACGCACGCCCATACCCTGCCCGACGATGGCCTGGCCGGCACCCTGGTGGGCCGCGCCTGGGTGGCGGGCAGCCCCCCCGGCCCTGCCGTGGTGGCGCTGCGCGCCGATGGCGTCTACGACCTGAGCGGTCGCTACCCCACCATGAGCACCCTGCTGGACATGCCCGACCCCGCCGAAGCAGCACGGACCACCCCGGGCCAGTACCTGTGCAGCGTGCCCGACCTGCTGGCCAACAGCCAGCCTGGCCTGCGCGATACCGCACGCCCCTGGCTGCTGGCGCCTTGCGACCTGCAGGTGGTGAAGGCCGCGGGCGTGACCTTTGCGGCCAGCCTGATCGAGCGCGTGATCGAAGAGCAGGCCCGGGGCGACGCCAGCCGCGCGCAAGGCCTGCGCAGCCAGGTGGTCGGCCTGATCGGCGACAGCCTGGCCGACATCCGGCCGGGCTCGGACCAGGCCATGGCCCTGAAGGCCCTGCTGCAGCAAAAAGGCCTGTGGTCCCAGTACCTCGAAGTGGGCATAGGACCCGACGCCGAGGTCTTCACCAAGGCCCCGGTGCTGGCCTCGGTGGGCACGGGCGAGGACATCGGCATCCGCGCCGACTCGGCCTGGAACAACCCCGAACCCGAGGTGGTGCTGGCGGTGAACAGCCGCGGAGACATCGTGGGCGCCAGCCTGGGCAACGACGTCAACCTGCGCGACATCGAGGGCCGCAGCGCGCTGCTGCTGGGCAAGGCCAAGGACAACAACGCCTCGTGCGCCATCGGTCCGTTCATCCGCCTGTTCGATGCCAGCTTCGGCCTGGACCAGGTGCGCAGCGAGACCGTGCACCTGCGCGTGGAGGGCCTGGACGGCTTCACGCTGCGCGGCATCAACACCATGGCCAGCATCAGCCGCGACCCGGCCGATCTGGTGGCCCAGACCCTGGCCGCGCACCAGTACCCCGATGGCTTCATGCTGTTCCTGGGCACCCTGTTCGCCCCCATCGAGGACCGTGACCAGCCCGGCGGCGGCTTTACCCACCGACTGGGCGACAAGGTCACCATCCACAGCGCCTGGCTCGGTGCCCTGCACAACACCGTGACCCACAGCGAGACGGCCCCGCCGTGGCGCTTCGGGATCAGGGCCTTCATCGCCAACCTGGCGGCGCGCGGCCTGCTGAACCCAACGCAGCTCTGAAGCACGCCCAACAAGGAGCCAAGCATGCTCGACACCTTTATCGACCGCTACGTGCGGGCCATCAACCTGCTCATCGCGCTGGCGCTTGCCGTGATGGTGGTGCTGGTCTTCGGCAACGTGGTGCTGCGCTACGTTTTCAACTCCGGCATCACGGTCAGCGAAGAGCTCTCACGCTGGCTGTTCATCTGGATCACCTTCCTGGGCGCTGTGGCGGCCCTCAAGGAGAACGCCCACCTGGGCACGGACATGCTGGTGTCCCGGCTGCCCGTCAAGGGCAAGAAGGTCTGCATGGTGCTCGGGCAGGTGCTGATGCTCTACCTCACCTGGCTCTTCCTTGTCGGAAGTTGGAAGCAGATGGTGATCAACTGGGACGTGGAGGCACCGGTCACCGGGGCCTCGATGGCCTTCTTCTATGCCTCTGGCGTGGTGTTCTCCGTGTGCGCCGGCTTCCTGCTGGTGCTGCAGTTGCTGCGGGTACTGACCGGCAAGGTCCGCGAGGACGACCTGGTGATGGTCAAGGAATCCGAAGAGCAGGCGGAGCTGGAGGCCCTGCAGGCCGAACTCGCCCGCGAGAACGCTGCCAACCACAAGCCAGGGGCAAGAGCATGACCGTGCTGATTTTTCTCGGCGGCCTGATCGGCGCCATGGCCCTGGGCATCCCCATCGCCTACGCGCTGCTGGCGGCGGGCGTCGGGCTGATGTGGCAGCTCGACCTGTTCGATGCCCAGATCCTGGCGCAGAACTTCATCAACGGCGCGGACAGCTTTCCGCTGCTGGCCGTGCCCTTTTTCATGCTGGCCGGCGAGATCATGAACGTGGGCGGCCTGTCGCAGCGCATCGTGAACTTCGCACTGGCCCTGGTGGGGCACGTCAAGGGCGGCCTCGGGTATGTGGTGATCCTGGCGGCGTGCCTGCTGTCCTCGCTGTCGGGCTCGGCCGTGGCCGACGCTGCGGCCTTGACGGCGCTGCTGCTCCCCATGATGGTCAAGGCCGGGCACAAGAAGGAGGTGTCGGGCGGGCTGATCGCGGCCTCGGGCGTCATCGGCCCCATCATCCCGCCGAGCATCGGCTTCGTGATCTTCGGTGTGGCGGCCAATGTGTCGATCAGCAAGCTGTTCATTGCCGGCATTGTTCCCGGCATCATGATCGGCATGGGCCTGGCGGTCACCTGGTGGTGGGTGGGGCGCAAGGAGGCCCTCGCCCTGCCCGAAAAGAAGAGCGCGGCCGAGATCTGGCGCGCGGCCCGCGAATCGGTCTGGGCCCTGACGCTGCCGGTGTTCATCCTGGTGGGCCTGCGCATGGGGGTGTTCACGCCGACCGAGGCCGCCGTGGTGGCGGCCGTGTACTCGCTGTTCGTCGCCAGCGTGATCTACCGCGAGCTGCCGCTGTCCGCCCTGCTGCCGATCTTCACCACCGCCGCCAAGACCACCGCCGTGGTGATGTTCCTCGTGGCGGCGGCCATGGTGTCGTCCTGGCTGATCACGGTGGCCAACCTGCCGGCCCAGATGGTCGAGCTGCTCAAGCCCTTCATGGGCAACCAGACCCTGCTGCTGATCGCGATCATGGTGCTGGTGATGCTGGTGGGCACCGCGATGGACATGACGCCCACCATCCTGATCCTGACGCCGGTGCTGATGCCCGTGATCAAGGCGGCAGGGATCGACCCGGTCTACTTCGGCGTGCTGTTCATCATCAACAACTCGATCGGCCTGGTCACCCCGCCGGTGGGCACCATCCTGAACGTGGTGGCCGGCGTGGGGCGCATGAAGATGGACGAGGTCACGCGCGGCGTGCTGCCCTTCATGGCCGCCGAGTTCGCCGTGATGTTCATCATGGTGCTGTTTCCGCAAACGGTGCTGGCGCCGCTGCGCTGGCTTACGGGCTAGGGCTTGCCAGAATTTTCTGGATACGGGCCGGCTTTTGGCTTGCAATCTCTTCTCCTGCCGCCACCAACCTCAAAGGAGAGATGCGCCATGCCCGATTTCCACATGCCCTTGTCCGGCCCCGTGAACCAGGCCTTCCAGTACTGGACCAAGATGACGATGGGCCAGGTGGGCCTGATCAACATCAACATGGGCAAATCCTCGGACCCCGAACTCGAGCAGAAGATCATCGAGGACGTGGGGAGCTACGGGCGCCAGATAGGACAGTTGAGCGATGCGCTGCTGGCCGTGCTGCAGCACATGAAGACCGAGTCCTGGGACGCAGAGTCGAGGGAGGCTGTGGAGGCTTTTCGGCAGCAGGTGAAGGAAGTGGCAAAGCTCAAGGAGCGCCACCAACGCGCCGGCCAATGATCCCAGGCCCCTGCCAAGGCGCAGGCGACGCGTCCGGCCTGGAAGGGTGTTGCAAGCGCAGGACACCCGGTTTGGAGGCACACCACAGTGGCGCTACAGTCGGGATGACTCCACTTCGATCCCTTCTGCATGCCCCCTGACCCCCAGCGCGACAAGAACTGGAAACTTCTGTACCGCCAGGCCGTGCAACGTGCACGGGCCCCAATCCCCAACCAGGCCGCCATCATTGGCGAACTGCTGCCAGGCCAGCCGCAGAGAGACCGCCTTGGCCAGCCTGCGCTCCAACCCGAACAACGGCTCCAGGTACTGTTCATCTGCAGCCGCAACCAGTGGCGCAGCCCTACCGCCGAAAAAGTCTGGCGCAACCATCCCCAGCTGTCCGTGCGGTCTGCGGGCACCAGCCCCAACGCACGGCACCCCGTGTCCGAACGGGACTTGCAGTGGGCCCAGGCCATCTTCGTGATGGAAGAAAAGCACAAGTCCCGGCTCCTGGCAGAGTTCGGCAGCGTCCTTGCGCACAAGCCCATCCACGTGCTCGACATCCCCGACGAGTACCAGTACATGGACCCGGATCTGGTGGCAGAACTGGAGCGCTCGGTCGGTGCCATTCTGGGAATCGATGGCGACACCACGCCTTGAACACTCCCACGTGAGCGGCGGCTGATCAGTCCGCCATGCGGTAGGCCAGCACCTTGAGCGAGCGCTCCTCCGATATATCGGCAAACACCGCCGGATTGGCCACGCGCTCGACAAACTCCAGTTCGGGCGCGATCTCGCGCATCTGGTCCTGCAAAAAGGCCGTGTCCAGTTCGGGCGCGTTCAGGCACAGCAGCGCATGGCCGCCCGGGATCAGCAGGTCGGGCAGGCGGCGCATCAGGCGCGCGTAGTCCTTGGTGGCGACGAAACTGCCGCGCTGGAAACTCGGCGGGTCCACGATCACCAGGCCATAGGGCCCGCCGCGCGTGATCTTGCCCCAGGTGGAAAAGATGTCGTGCGCGAGGAAGCTCGCGCCCGTGGTGAGGCCGTTGAGCTGGTGGTTCTGCTGGCCGATGGCGATGGCGCCCTGGGCCATGTCCACGTTGACCACCTGCTTGGCGCCGGCCTGCAGGGCCACCACCGAGAAGGCGCAGGTGTAGGCGAACAGGTTGAGCACCTTGAGGCCATAGCGGTCGGTGCTGCGCGCGGCGGCGTAGTCGCGAACCCAGCGGCGGCCCTCGGCCATGTCGAGGAACAGGCCATGGTTCTGGCCGCGGGCCACGTGCACGCGAAAGCGCGCGCCCTGCTCGCTCACCACATGCGGGTCGGGCACGCTGCCGGCCATCAGCCGGGTCTCGCTGCGGCCCTCGTGCCGGGTCTGGAAGACCCAGTTCAGCGGCTCGCCCGGGTGCAACTGCTCCCAGCGCGCGGCCAGGGCGGCGCCGATGGTGGCCAGGTCCTCCTCGGCCACGGGCTGGAAGCTGGTGAGCACCCACACGGGCGGGAACACATCCAGCACCCAGTGCTCGCAGCCCGGGTACAGGCCGCCGCGGCCATGGAACACGCGATGGGCGTCGGTGGGCAGGGGGGCCATCGTGGCGATGGCGTTCAACAGGGCTTGCATCAGAAGGAAGGGGGCAACACGGAGCAGGGAGTGTATGCACTGCGCACAATGCAAAACGCCCGGCGATGCCGGGCGTGTGCCTTTGAGCCCCCTGGCCGAATAATCCCGCCCTTTAAAGTCG
>NZ_AKJX01000122.1 GCF_000276605.1 Acidovorax sp. CF316
TTTTCTTGGCCCACCTTCTTTTGGCGACGCAAAAGAAGGTGGGTGCGCCGCCGGGCGCACATCCCGGCCTCTGCACTTCGCAAAGACATGTGGCAACCATCGACACCAAGGCAGGCCCACAAAACAAAAACGGCCCACCGAAGTGAGCCGTTCTTGATGTGCAAAAAAGCAGAAGAAATTACTTCTTGCCCTTGCCCTTGCCCTTGGCGTCGGCAGCAGGAGCGGCTTCGGCAGGGGTCTCGACGACCACAACCGGAGCAGCCACGGACACCAGAACGGGGTTGTTCTTGTTGCCACGGATCACGGCGGTCACGCCCTTGGGCAGCTTGATGTCCTTGAGGTGCAGCGAAGAACCCTTTTGCAGCTTGGACAGGTCCACAGCGATGAACTCAGGCAGGTCCGAAGGCATGCACGACACGTCGAGTTCGTTCACGACGGGGTTCACCAGGCAGTGGTCCACCTTCACGGCGGGGGATTCTTCAGCGCCGCTGAAGTGCAGTGGCACCTTCATGTGCAGCTTGGTCTTGGCATCCACGCGCTGGAAGTCGATGTGCAGCACGAGTTGCTTGTAGGGGTGGTATTGCACGTCACGCAGCAGGACCTTGCTGGTGCTGCCGGCGACTTCCATGTCCAGCACGCTGGAGTGGAAGGCTTCCTTCTTGAGGGCGTGCCACAGTGCGTTGTGGTCGATCTCGATCAGTTGGGGTTCAGCGGTACCGCCGTAGACGATGCCAGGCGTCTTGCCCGAATTGCGCAGACGGCGGCTCGCACCCGTACCTTGCTTGGCGCGCTCAAAAGCGACGAAGTTCATGATAACTAGCTCCTGAAAAGGACAGACCGCGACCAGTCGTGTCCTGTTTTAAAAAGGCCTGCCACAGGGCAGGCCACATTGCGTTCCCGAACCAACCAATGGACAAGCCTCCCGAAGGAGGCTTGGTGTCCAGCGTTCTGCAAAACCAAGGGTCTCCTGCGAGGCCCGGGGCTTTTTAGAACAGGTTTTCCTGGTCCGAGAACAGACTCATCACCGACTCACCCTTGGCAATGCGCTGGATCGTTTCGGCGATCAGCGGGGCCACGGAGAGCTGGCGGATTTTGGCGCATCCCTTGGCGTTGTCGTTCAAGGGAATCGTGTTGGTCACCACCACTTCATCGAGGGCCGAGCCCTTGGCGATGCGTTCGATGGCAGGACCCGAGAAAATGGGGTGCGTGCAATAGGCGTACACGCTCTTGGCACCGCGCTCCTTGAGCACTTCGGCGGCCTTCACCAGCGTACCGGCCGTGTCGATCATGTCGTCCATGATCACGCAGTTGCGGCCTTCGATCTCGCCGATCACGTGCATGACTTCGGACACGTTGGCCTTGGGGCGGCGCTTGTCGATGATGGCCAGGTCGCAGTTCAGCTGCTTGGCCAGCGCACGGGCACGCACCACGCCACCCACGTCAGGGGAGACGACGATCAGGTCTTCGTAGTTCTTCTGGCGCAGGTCGCCGAGCAGCACGGGCGATGCATAGATGTTGTCGACCGGGATGTCGAAGAAGCCCTGGATTTGGTCGGCATGCAGGTCCATGGTCAGCACGCGGGCCACGCCCACGGCCTGCAGCATGTTGGCCACCACCTTGGCGGTGATGGGCACGCGCGACGAGCGGGGGCGGCGGTCCTGGCGGGCGTAGCCGAAGTAGGGGATCACGGCGCTGATGCGCTCTGCCGAGGCGCGCTTGAGCGCATCGACCATGATCAGCAGTTCCATCAGATTCTCGTTCGTGGGCGCGCAGGTGGATTGCACCACGAACACATCGCGCGCACGGACGTTCTGCTTGATCTCGACGGTCACTTCACCATCGGAGAAACGGCCCACGTCGGCGGCGCCGAGGGTGGTCCCGAGGTGTTGGGCGATTTCAGCTGCCATGCCAGGATTGGCATTGCCGGTGAATACCATGAAGTCGGGTTGATTGCCTTGCATGAGCGTCCCAGCGGTCTGAAATAAAAGCCCGTACGCGAGAGAAAGCGCGTGAAAGAAATTTGGCAGGGGAAGAAGGATTCGAACCTTCGCATGCCGGAATCAAAATCCGGTGCCTTAACCAGCTTGGCGACTCCCCTACACAGGTCAACTGCCGAAAGCAGCCAACCTCAATTCTCGTTCGATGCCCACCCAGCCAGAGGATGAACCATCAAATTGTCACATGCGCTGACCTGCCAGTCGCCCGGGGCGTCTTCCAGATCCACCGCATGTGGCATTTGCGCAAACACCGCACTTCCAGAGCCTGTCATCCTGGGCTGCAACCCGCGTTGTTCAAGCCATCTCAGGGCTTGCTTCACATCGGGGCACAGTGCCTCGGCAACCGGCTGCAGATCATTTCGACCGAAGTCAAAGTGTGTTGCAGCAAAGCCTAAGATTGTAGCACACTCAGAATCGCGTTTCAGATTCGGCGAAGAAAAAATTGCTTTTGTCTCCAAACCTGCTGCGGGCTTGACGACCGCGAAGCGCGCTTGCTGAAGTTGCTGTGCACTCTCAAGCGGCGTTATTGTCTCACCAATTCCTTCGACAAAAGCGTTCGTGCCGCATAAAAAAAACGGCACGTCTGCGCCGAGGGTCAGGCCGATCTTCTGCAGCGCCTGGCGCGAGAGGTTCAAACCCCACAGCCGGTTGAGCGCCAGCAGCGTGCTGGCCGCATCCGACGAGCCTCCGCCCATGCCGGCCTGCGCCGGCACACGCTTCATGACACCGATGTGGGCGCCCTGGGTGCAGCCCGTGGCCGACTGCAGTGCATGCGCTGCGCGCAGCACCAGGTCCATCTCGGGCAGGGGTGGGCCCAGGTCCTCGCGGGTGATGGCACAGTCCGGGCGGCGTTCGAAATGCAGGGTGTCGCACCAGTCGATGAGCATGAACACCGACTGCAGCAGGTGGTAGCCATCGGCACGACGGCCGGTGATGTGCAGAAAAAGATTGAGCTTGGCCGGAGCCGGCACGTCGTACAGGGCTTGCATGGGAAGAAGGAAAGGGCAGGGCGCTCAGCGGCTGAAGGCGATGCGCAGTGTGGCCTCGGGAGCGGGGTCGTGGCGCCTAGCCACCAGACGGCCGTCAGCGCTGCCCGAGAGATCGGCCTGCCAGCCGGTGGCCGTGGCCTGCTTGCCGCCCAGCCATTCGAAGATGGCCGCCACCGGGATGGCCGTGCCGGTGGCCTGGCGCAGCAGCTCATCGAGCGAGGTGGATTCGCGTGTCTCCTGCCCGGTGGTGAGCTGGGCGCGCCCGGCCTCCCACTGCAGCCGCGCCAGGGTGTTGCCCAGCGGGCTGGTCAGCACCAGTTCGCCCTTGTCGGGGTTGCCCTGCAGGTCGAACAGCGAGGAGAACGACTGCGATGCCTGGCCCTCCACCTGCAGTGACAGGCGGCCCGACCAGGATGCGGTGCCGGGCTCGGCAATGCGGGGTGGCTGGGCGCAGCCCGTGAGCCACAGCGTGCAGGCCAGGGCCAGCCATGCCATCCACTGGCGCAGCGGCAGGCCGTGGCCACGCCCTCCGGCGATGCCGCCGCCCGTTGCGCGCATCAGGGCTTGGCCCCCAGGCGCTTCAAGGTGTCCTTGAGGCTGTCGTTGTCGGGGTTCAGGCGCAGGCCTTCACGCCAGATCCCGAGGGCCTTGTCGCGCTCGCCCATGCTCCAGACGACTTCACCCAGGTGGGCCGCGATCTCGGCATCGGGCCGGGCCTTGAAGGCGGTCTCGAGCAGGCTGCGCGCCTTGGCCTTGTTGCCCATGCGGAACTCCACCCAACCCAGGCTGTCGGTGATGAAGGGGTCTCCCGGGGCCAGTTCCAGGGCCTTGGCAATCAGTTGCCGGGCCTCGGGCAGGCGCTGACCGCGCTCGGCCAGCGAGTAGCCCAGCGCGTTGTAGGCGTGGTGGTAGTCGGGCTGGCGCGCGATGATCTGGCGCAACAGCTTTTCCATGGTGTCGAACTGGCCGACCTTCTCGGCCAGCATGGCCTGGTCGTAGAGCAGTTCGCCATCGTCCGGGGCCAGTGCCACGAGCTCGGTCTGCACCTCCAGGGCTTCCTTGAACAGGCGCTGGTCGCGCAGTAACTGCACTTCGGCCAGCAGTTTCATGCGCTTGTCGTCTTCGGTCACGCCGGGCAGGGCGCGCAGCAGCGCGCGGGCCTGTGCGATCTTGCCTTGCTTGGCGAGCAGGGAGGCGCGGCGGCTCTGGGCGCTGAACAGCTCGCTCGAATTCTCGATGCGGGCCAGCCAGCCTTCTGCCGCGGCGAAATCGCCACGCTTTTCGGCAATCTGCGCGTACAGCAGGTAGGCCTGGTTCAGGCTGCGCTGGCGTGCGTCGCGATTGATGTCCGGGCCCTCGATGAGCGTCAGGAAGCGCTTGAGCGAGGTTTCGGCCAGGTCCAGGCGGTTGTCCTGCAGCTGCAGGGTGGCCAGGATCAGCCAGGGCTCGGGCAGGTCCGGCTTGGCGCGGGTCACGGCTTCGAGCTGGGTCTTGGCCTCGCCGTATTTCTGCTGGCCCAGTAGCACACGCGAGTAGGCCATCTGCATCTCGGGTGTGGCCTGCGGCTGGCTGGCGAAATAGCGCGTCACCAGGGCTTGCCCTTCGGGCACGCTCTCTTCCTGCAGTTCCATGCCCAGCCGGGCGGGGCCTTCGCTGGTCGGGTCCAGGTCCTGGGCGGCGCGGGCGCTGGCCAGCGCGCCGGTCTTGTCGCCGGCGGCCAGGCGCACGCGCCCGATGGCAATGTGTGCCGCGGCCGCATTGGCGGGCTTGGCCAGTTCGTCCGCCAGGGCCTGTTCAACCACCTTCGCGGCCAGGGGCTTGTCGCTGGCGCGGGCGAACATCTGGGGCACGATGCCCAGGATGGTGGGCTTGGCCTGGACCGGCGCCTGGGCCAGCTCCTGGCGCAGCAGCTCCGGGGTCTCGCCGATGCGGTTCAGGGCGATCAGGATCTGCAGCACGTAGCGGTTGGCTTCGCGCGAGTCCGGCTGGGCTTCGCGCCAGGCCTTGGCCGCTGCCAGCGCATGGTCGCCCGCGCGCGCCTGCAGGGCCATGTCGGCAGCCCGCTGGTAGAGCTGGGGGTTGTTGGTGCGCCGCGCCGCCTCCAGCATGAGGGCGTAGCCCGTGCCCGCCTCGCCGGTGCGGGCGTTGATCTCGCCCATGAGGATTTCATAGAACAGCTCGGCGTCCAGGGCCGGGTTGCTGCTGGAGGCGTCGTCGGGTGCCGGTTCGGCCGCCGGGGGCGCCGTGCTGCCAGGGGGCTGCTGCGCGTAGCCCACGCTGGCCACTGCTGCAAGAGCAACTGTCAATACGGCAGACCGAAAGTAGTTTGAAGGCACCATCGACCCATAATAATCCATGCATGACTACCTGTTCGTGAGGGCTTTGGATGCCTGAGTTGCCCGAAGTGGAAGTAACAAGGCGCAGCTTTGCGCAGGCCATCGCTGGCGCCCGGGTCACGGCCGTGCGGCTGGGCAAGCCGCTGCGCTGGCCGCTGGGAGGCGACGGCGATGCCTTGGTGGGGCGGCAGGTCCTGGGTGTGCGCCGCCGCGGCAAGTACCTGCTGGTCGATCTGGACCAGGGCATCCTGCTGGTGCACCTGGGCATGTCCGGCAGCCTGCGCTTTGCGCACGGCCTGCCGCCGCCGGGCCCGCACGACCATTTCGACCTGGGCACTACCCAGGGCACCCTGCGCCTGCACGACCCGCGGCGCTTCGGTGCGGTGGTACACGCCGCGGGCGAGGCCGATGCCGTGGCACAAAAGCTGCTGGGGGGCCTGGGTATGGAGCCCCTGTCCGATGATTTCACCCTGGACGCCTTCAGCCGGGGCATCAAGGCCAGCCGCGCACCCATCAAGCAGATGCTGCTTGCGGGCAAGGTTGTCGTCGGGGTCGGTAACATCTATGCATCGGAGGTACTGTTTCTGTCGGGTATTCGCCCGCAGACGCCCTCGGCGCGCATCGGCCCCGCCAGAATGGGGCGCCTGCACGCCGCCATACGCCAGGTGCTGGAGCGTGCCGTGGAGCTCGGGGGCAGCACGCTCAAGGACTTCTCCAACGCCGACGGCGCCTATGGCAGCTACCAGGCCCACGCCAACGTGTACGGGCGTGAGGGGGCGCCCTGCAAGGTCTGCGGCACGCCCATCCGGGCCCTGCGCCAGGGCCAGCGCAGCAGCTATTTCTGCCCCCGCTGCCAGCGCGCGTGAGGGCTGCCGGAGGGCGGCTTGGCCGGCCGAGTGTGGCGTATGCGGCCCATCGTGACGGGTAAGCACCATCCACAGCTATGGCTGGCGGGCAGTCGATGCTATATTTTGTTCAGTTCAGAAACAGTCGTTATCGAACGCCGGGAGCAAAGTGGGACCTTCATTCAACGAGCAGTTTGACCAGCATGGCGCGTGGAGACGTGCGTTCGCTCAGCAGCTCAAGCAGCTGGCCGAGTGGATGTCTTCGCACGAGCTGATGGACGCGTCCGTGCAGGAGCGCCTGCAGCGCCTGGAGAGCCAGGTCCGCACCGACAAGGTGATGGTCGCGTTCGTTGCCGAGTTCTCGCGTGGCAAATCCGAGCTGATCAACGCGATCTTCTTTGCAGACTATGGCCGGCGCATCATGCCCGCCAGCGCGGGGCGCACCACGATGTGCCCCACCGAACTGGGCTACGACGCCGACTTCGCACCCAGCCTGCGCCTGTTGCCCATCGAGACGCGCCTGCAGATGCACGGCCTGGCCGAGTGGCGCCTGCGGCCCGAGCGCTGGCAGGAGATCCCCCTGGACGTGAACGATCCCGACCAGATCGCCAAGGCCCTCGAAAAGGTGGCCGAGGTGCGCCGGGTGAGCCTGGACAATGCCCGCGCGCTGGGTTTCTGGCACGACGACCTGGTGGACGAGAACCCGATTCCCGACGCCAATGGCCTGGTCGAGGTGCCCATGTGGCGCCACGCCATCATCAACATCCCCCACCCCCTGCTCAAGCAGGGGCTGGTGATCCTGGACACCCCGGGCCTGAACGCCGTGGGCGCCGAGCCCGAACTCACGGTGAACCTGATTCCCCAGGCCCATGCCGTGGTGTTCATCCTGAGCGCCGATACCGGGGTGACCCGCTCGGACCTGTCCATCTGGCGCGAGCACCTGGCCACCTCGGCCGAGAGCCTGGACGGCCGGTTGGTCGTGCTCAACAAGATCGACACCCTGTGGGATTCACTCAATTCCGCCGAGCAGATCCAGGCGCAGATGGTGCGCCAGGTCAATACCGCGGCCGAGATGCTGGGCGTATCCCCCGACAAGGTGGTGCCCGTGTCTGCCCAGAAGGGCCTGGTCGCCAAGATATCGGCCGACGACCTGCTGCTGGAGACCAGCGGCCTGCCGGTGCTCGAGGAGGCCCTGGCCAAGGGCATCATGGGCCAGCGCCAGGCCATCCTGCGTGCGGCCGTGGCCACGGGCGTCGCCGGCCTGCGGGCCGAGACCGGGCGTGTCATCAACATCCGCCGGCGCGACCTGGACGACCAGATGGCCGAGCTGCGCAGCCTGCGCGGCAAGAACGCCTCGGTCATCGAGTCCATGCGCCAGCGCATCGAGCAGGAGCAGCACGAGTTCGACCTCTCCGCCTCCAAGATCCAGGCGGTGCGTGCCGTGCACCTCAAGCTGCTTCGCGACGTGTTCCAGCAGCTGGGTTCCAAGGCGCTCAAGGTGGAACTGGCCGAACTGGCGCAGCTGTTGCAGCAAAAGGGCCTCAAGCTCGGCGTGAAGAAGATCTACGTGCAGACCTTCGACAAGCTGCGCGGCACGCTGGACAAGGCCCAGGCCTCGGGCACCGAGATCCAGGCCATGCTGGGCGGCACCTTCCGCCAGCTCAATGCCGAGTTCGGTTTCTCGCTGCAGGTGCCTCCGCCGCCACAGCTGGAGCATTTTGCGCACGACCTCTCGCAGATCGAGCAGAGCCACCTGCAGTACCTGGGCCTGGGCAACTCGCTCAAGCTGGCCCAGCCCGAATTCTCCGAGCGCCTGGTGCGCGCCCTGGCCATGCGCCTGCGCACCGTGTACGAATCCGCCGCCAACGACCTGGAGCTGTGGAGCAAGTCCGCCACGGCGCAGCTCGACGCGCAGCTGCGCGAGCGCCGCCGCAGCTTTGCCCGCCGCATGGAGGCGGTGGACCGCATCCAGCAGGCTGCCAGCGGGCTGGTGGAGCGCATCGCTGAAATCGAGCAGGGCGAGGGCGAGCTGATCCAGCTGGAGCACCGCCTGCAGGAGCTGACCGCGCAACTGATCGCGCCACCGGACGCCGAGCAGACCGCACCCGAAGAGTCCTCCGTGGACGTGGCCCTGCCGCTTTGATGGACGCGCGGGCGGGCGGGGTGGCCCAGCGCGTGGTGCGCTGGCAGGCGACGGCCGGGCGCAACCACCTGCCCTGGCAGAACACGCGCGACCCGTACCGGGTCTGGCTGTCCGAGATCATGCTGCAGCAGACGCAGGTGAGCACGGTGCTGGGCTACTACGCCCGCTTCCTCGAAAAATTCCCCGATGTGCAGGCCCTGGCCCGCGCGCCGCAAGACGAGGTCATGGGCCTGTGGAGCGGCCTGGGCTATTACAGCCGGGCGCGCAACCTGCATGCCTGCGCCCAGGCCGTGGTGGCCCTGCATGGCGGCGCCTTTCCGCGCACGGCCGAGGTGCTGGCCACCCTGCCGGGCATCGGCCGGTCCACGGCCGGGGCCATCGCCTCCTTCTGCTTTGCCGAGCGCACGCCCATCCTCGATGCCAATGTGCGCCGCGTGCTCACGCGGGTGCTGGGCTTCGATGCCGACCTGGCCGTGGCGAAGAACGAGCGACTGCTCTGGGACCAGGCCGAGGCGCTGCTGCCGGTGGAGGACCTGGCCAACGCCATGCCGCGCTACACCCAGGGCCTGATGGACCTGGGCGCCTCGCTGTGCAGCCCGCGCGCGCCCGATTGCCCACCCTGTCCGCTGGTGGACATCTGCGTGGCCGGCCAGGCCGGTGATGCCGAGCGCTACCCGGTGCGCACGCGCAAGCTCAAGCGCCGGGCCGAATCCTGGTGGCTGCTGGTGATGCGGGATGCAAAGGGCCGCGTGTGGCTGGAGCGCCGGCCCGACTCGGGCATCTGGGCCGGGCTGTTCTGCCTGCCGGTGTTCGCCGACGAGGCGCACCTGCACGACCACCTGGCCCACCTGCCCAACCCGGTGGCACCAGGGCAGACCGAGGCACTGGGGGCCTTCCTGCATGTGCTGACCCACCGCGACCTGCACCTGCACCCCGTGGTGCTCGGCGTGCCGGTGGAGCGTGATGCGACCGGCCAGGGCGGCTGGTACGGCGCCAGCGAGTGGGAGGCCATGGGCCTGCCCGCGCCCATCCGCAAGCTGTTGGCAAGCCTCTTCGGCGGCCTGTTGTAAGACAGCCGGGTCAGCGCCCGTCCAGCTCGCGGTGGCGCCGCAGCGTGGCCCAGCGCCGGCCGAAGGCTTCTGCCAGCCGCTCCACCAGATAGACCGAGCGGTGCTGGCCCCCCGTGCAGCCGATGGCCACCGTCACGTAGCTGCGGTGGTTGCGGTCCAGCATTTCCAGCCAATGGGCCAGGAAGCCCTCGATATGGCTTTGCATCAGCGCCACATCGGGTTGGGCGCGCAGAAAATCGGCCACCGGGGCATCCAGCCCGGTTTTTTCACGCAGTTCCGGCTCGTAGTGCGGGTTGGGCAGCATGCGCACGTCGAACACGTAGTCCGAGTCCACCGGCAGCCCCCGCTTGAAGGCGAACGACTGGAACACCAGGGTGAGCTGACCCGGCGCCGTCGCCATCAAGGTCTTTACGTAACTTTGCAATTGCGAGGCACGGATCGCACTGGTGTCGATGACGTGCGCCTCCTCGCGCAGGTCGGCCAGCAGTTCGCGCTCGAGCTCGATGATCTGCACCAGCGCACGGCGGCCCTGCTTGAGCGCGTCCGGGGTCAGCTCGTCGTGCGACAGCGGATGGCGCCGGCGCGTTTCGGAAAAGCGCCGCACCAGGGTGTCGATGGTCGCGTCCAGGAACAGCGAGTGCACGACCACGCCCTGCTTGCGCAGCCGGTCGAGCTCCAGCGGCACCAGCGGCAGCGAGGTGGCGCTGCGCACGTCCATGGCGATGGCCACGCGGTTGCCGTGGTGGCGGTGCTCCAGCGATACGAAGGCCGGCAGCAGCTCGGGCGGCAGGTTGTCCACGCAGTAGTAGCCCGCATCCTCCAGGGCATGCAGGGCCACCGACTTGCCCGAGCCGGACATGCCGGTGATCAGCACGATCTCAAGCGCCATCGGTCTGTTTCCTCCTCTTGGGGCGGCGCACGGGGGCAGCGGGCGGTGCGATGGCGAGCATCTCGCGCGCGTGCGCCACGGTCGCCTTGCTGGAGTCGTCGCCGCCCAGCATGCGCGCCATTTCGGATATGCGGCCATCGCCCTGCACGGCCACCACCTGGCTGGCCGTGCCCTTGGCGCCGCTGCGCTTGGACACCACCAGGTGGTAGTCGGCGCGCGCGGCCACCTTGGGCAGGTGGGTGACGGTGAGCACCTGGCGGTCGCGCCCCAGTTGCTGCATGAGCCGGCCCACGGTGTCGGCCACGGCCCCGCCCACGCCCGAGTCCACCTCGTCGAAGATCAGCGTGGGGGCTTCACCCAGGGCGCTGGTGGTGACCGCGATGGCCAGCGAAATGCGCGACAGTTCGCCGCCCGAGGCCACCTTGCCGATGGGCCGCGGGCTTGTGCCCGGGTGGCCCGCCACGAGGAAGGCCACATCGTCCGTACCGTGGGCGGCGGGCTCGGCCAGCTTGCCCAGGGCCACCTCGAACTGGCCGCCGGCCATGCCCAGGCCCTGCATGGCCTGGGTGATGGCGGTGGACAGCCGGGGTGCGCCCTTGGCGCGCGCCAGCGATAGCGCGCGCGCCGCAGCCTGGTAGGCCCGGGCGCTGGCGGCCTCGGCCTTTTCCAGGGCCACCAGGTCGGCCGCCGCATCAAGCTGCTGCAGCTCGGCCTTCCAGCCGTGCAGCAGGGCGGGCAGTTCCACCGGGCTGCGCTTGTAGCGCCGCGCCAGCGTCATCCACAGCGACAGGCGCGCATCCACGGCGGCCAGGCGCTCGGGGTCCAGGTCGTTGTGGCGCAGGTAGGCGTGCAGCGAATGCACGACATCGCCGGCCTGCGCGACCGCGGAGTTGAGGATGTCGGCGGCACTGGCGAATTCGGCCTCCAGGTGCTCATGGCCCTGCAGCAGGTCCTGCGCGCGCGAGAGGCCGTCCAGCGCGCCCCCCCCATCTCCGTCCCCGCCGGACAAGATGGCAATGGCGGCGTTGGCCGCATCCATCAGCGCCGAGGCGTTGGACAGGCGCCTGTGCTGGGCGTCGAGCTCGGGCCATTCGTCATCGCCCGGGGCCAGCTTGTCCACCTCGGCGATCTGCCACTGCAGGCGCTCGCGCTCCCGCTGCAGGGTGGACTGCGCGGCGCGGGCCTGGGCCAATGCCTTCTGGTCCTGGCGCCACTGGTGCCAGCGCTCGACCGTGGGGCGGTCGCTGGTACCCGCGTAGGCATCGAGCAGGCCGCGCACCGATTCGGGCCGGGTCAGGCTCTGCCAGGCATGCTGGCCATGGATGTCGAGCAGCAACTCGCCGAGCGCGCGCAACTGCGTGGCCGTGGCGGGCGTGCCGTTGATCCAGCCGCGGCTCTTGCCCTGGGTGTCCACCGTGCGGCGCAACAGCAGCAGCTCCTCACCCTCCAGCCCGGCCTCTTCGAGCCAGGGCCGGATGTGGGTCGGGGCGTCGAACTCGGCGCACACGTCGGTGCGTGCGCAGCCCTCGCGCACCAGGGCGGCATCGGCGCGGGCGCCGAGCACCAGTTGCACGGCGTCGATGAGGATGGATTTGCCGGCACCGGTCTCGCCGGTGAGCACGGTGAAGCCGCTTTGCAGGTCCAGCTCCAGCGCCTCAACGATGACGAAATCACGCAGCGTGATGCGCCTCAGGGCCATGGTCAGGAGCCCCCTTCGTTCCAGCGCAGCTTCTTGCGCAGGGTGGCGAAGTAGTTCCAGCCCAGCGGGTGCAGAAAGCGCACGCAGTGCTCGGAGCGCTGCACCAGGATGCGGTCGCCGTGCAGCAGCGAGGCCAGCGACTGCATGTCGAAATTGGCGCTCACGTCGCGGCCGCTGACCACTTCCACGGCGATCTCGGTGGCGTCCGACAGCACGATGGGCCGGTTGGACAGGGTGTGCGGCGCGATCGGCACCAGCACCCAGCCGGGAATCGAGGGATGCAGCATCGGGCCGCCGGCCGACAGCGCATAGGCCGTGGAGCCCGTGGGCGAGGCGATGATCAGGCCGTCGGCCCGCTGGTTGGCCACGAAGCGGCCGCCCACCTCCACGCGCAGCTCCACCATGCCCGAGGTGGCGCCCCGGTTCACGACCACGTCGTTCATCGCAAGCGCCTCGAAGACCACCTGCCCGTCGCGCACCACGCGGGCATGCATCAGTGGGCGCAGGTCCTCCTCGTACTCACCCTGCAGCATCGGGGGCAGGGTGGTCTGGTAGGTGCCGAATGGGATGTCGGTGATGAAGCCCAGCCGCCCCTGGTTGATGCCGATCAGCGGTGTCTTGTGGCGCGCCAGCTGCCGGCCTATTCCCAGCATGGTGCCGTCTCCCCCCACCACCAGGCCCAGGTCGCAATGGGTACCGATGGTGTCCACGTCCATCGCAGGATAGCCGGACAGGCCGGTGTTGGCGGCGGTCTCGGCCTCCAGGGCCACGGTGCAACCCTGGCCTTGCAGGAACTGGGCGATGTCCTGCAGGGCCTGGCGCGAGCCCTCGGTCATGGAGGAGGCGCCTGCAGCCGATGCCTGCTGGTACTTGCCGATGAGCGCTACATGGCGGAAATTGGAGGGCATCGTCAAATTACATCATTGTTGTGGGAACTCGGAGCCTGGGCGGGGCCTTGCGTCGGGCGCGGTGGCCACAACGGCGGCGGGCACAGGGTCCGGTGCGAAAAGGTGGTTCAATGCTAGTGCATCCCATGCGGACTTCTCTGTACAACGATAGACGAAACGCGACAGGGAAACACCCACTTCCCTCATTAAAATCGACCGCATGCTTGATGATCGTGCCAAGTTGCTGCTCAAAGCGCTCGTGGAGCGCTACATAGCCGACGGCCAGCCCGTCGGCTCGCGCACGCTATCGCGCGCCTCCGGCATGGACCTGTCGCCAGCGACCATCCGCAACGTGATGGCCGACCTCGAAGAGCTGGGCCTGATCGCCAGCCCGCACACCTCGGCGGGACGCATTCCCACAGCCAAGGGCTACCGGTTGTTCGTGGACACCATGTTGACGGTGCAGCGTGACCCTTTGATTTCACCCCCGCTGGCGCCCGAGCAGCCGCAGAAGGTGATCGCCAACGCCGCCAACCTGCTGTCCAACCTGTCGCAGTTCGTGGGTGTGGTGATGGCACCACGGCGCACCTCGGTGTTCCGGCACATCGAATTTTTACGGCTGTCGGAGCGGCGTTTCCTGGTGATCATCGTCTCGCCCGAGGGCGACGTGCAGAACCGCGTGATCTTCACTGACATCGACCACTCGCAGTCGCAGCTGATCGAGGCCGCCAATTTCCTCAACGCCAACTACGCCGGCCTGGCCATGGAGCAGGTGCGCGAGCGCCTCAAGTCCGAGGTGGATGCGCTGCGCGGCGAGATCGGCACGCTCATGCAGGCCGCCGTCAACGTCGGCTCGGAGGGCGAGGCGCAGGACGAGGTGGTCATCTCGGGTGAGCGCAACCTGCTGTCGGTGAGTGATTTCTCCAGCGACATGGGCAACCTGCGTCGCGCCTTCGACCTTTTCGAGCAGAAGACGCAGATCCTGCGCCTCATGGATTTCTCCAGCCAGGCCGAGGGCGTGCGCATCTACATAGGCGGCGAAAGCCAGGTCGTTCCGTTCGAGGAACTCTCCATCGTGAGCTCTCCCTACGAGGTGGATGGCAAGGTGGTGGGCACGCTAGGCGTGATAGGCCCCACGCGCATGCCCTACGACCGCATGATCCAGATCGTGGACATCACTTCCAAGCTGGTGTCCAACGCGCTCAGCCACCGCCGTTGAACACCGGCTTGCCCCTACAATACCGCGTGCCCCATCTTCGGTCAGGTACACGGGGCGTTAGCTCAGTTGGTTAGAGCAGAGGACTCATAATCCTTTGGTCGCGGGTTCAAGTCCCTCACGCCCTACCATATCCCTCTTGGCATAGTTGCTATCAAAGTTGCAGCTTCTTGCCCGCATGGCGGGTGATGCCGCGTCAATTTTCTCCCACAAGCGGCCCCCGTCGCCCATGCACCCTCCCCCGGCCGGGGAGGGCCCCTCAGGGCATCCGCATGTAACTTGTGCGCCGAATCACTGCATCAATGCAACGTTACCGTTACGATGCAAAGACACGTTATGTCACGTTTGCGGGCCTGCAGTGGGGCGGGCCTGGCGGCGCGTTGGCGTGGTGACATGTCAGAACGATAGGCCAAACGGTCCTGGCATTCGCGGTTTTCTGCTCTGAAATTGGCGGCCCATGGTGAAGGGGGCCGCCGCGCGCGTGCCTGGTCATTTTTATTTTTGGAGTCCTCGATGCGGTATCTCATTGTTTTATTTTTGTCGGCACTGACCACCTTTGCGCAGGCTGCGAACTTCGTTTCGATGCACCAGTCTGCACACAAGATTGCCCTGCCGCCAGCGCCCGGCACCTTCAACTACACCTTTGACACCAAGGTCGGCTTCAAGGCGCAGTACGCGCCCACTGGCGTGACGGGCTGCGCGATCGGCTTCGGCACCGGCGGCTGCGCCTTCCCTGGCGGCGGTTCCCTCTCGCTGCCCGAATTCACCGGCTTCCAGATGCAGAGCCAGGAATTCAAGGTCTTCATTCCTGCCGGTGCGCGCTCGTTCCTGTTCTCCGGCTACGCGGCCCAGGGCACCCAGTCGGCCTTCGTGCTGCGCTATGGCAAGGAGCCGACCCGTGTCGCCGCCCTGAGTGGCAGCGAGTACCAGGCAGCCCAGACCGGCGAGCGCATCGACACCTCGTTTGCGCGCCTGGTCAATGAAGATGTCGACCACTTCGTCGTGCACGATGGTGGCGGCACCCTGCGCTTCGTGGGCGGCCAGCTCGATGCCAACCGCAGCAGCACCAACCAGGGCAAGTGGCTCTATGTGCGCCAGCTGAGCGGCGCCGCGCTCTTCGACTACCAGGGCGCCATCGACGTGGACATGCCCAAGTACGCGGCCGGCTACAACGCCATCACCTGGACCACCAGCCCCTTCCCGGACCCCGTGGACGCGGCAAGCCCTGGCGGCGGTGGCGGCACCACCAATCCGCCGGTTGCGGGCACGACGGTCACCACCACGGTGGCCTCCGCCGCCGGCCAGTCCCTCAAGCTGGACATCACGATGACGCAGTCGGCCACAGAGGTCGCCGCCAATCCCCAGATCAGCACCTGGGTGGCCGCGCGCATTCCCGCCAACGGCCTGTTCTACACGACGGACGTCTGGTTCTTCCGCAAGGTCGATGGCTGGGCCCAACTGTTGCTGCCCTTCCCCGAGAACGTGGCCTACTCCAGCCTGGGCACGAATGCGACCACCTTGAAGTTCTCGCCCTCGATGGACCTGACGGACACGGACCTGCGCGCCTTCAATATCGAGATCTATTTCGGCTACAAGACCAGTACGGGTGCCTTTGTCAGCAAGGGCAAGGTCTGGCCCCAGTAAATAGGTTGGCGCACGGCGCCTTCCCCACCTCGCAAAAAAAGGCCCTTCGGGGCCTTTTCGCATGCGGCCGCCGACAAGAGGGAAAGCCGGCCGATCAGGGGCGCTGGCCAATAAATTTGGACCTTTTGCCTGGAGGCACCTTTTGCGTGCGCTACAATACGTGCAGCAGACGAGTTCTGTGATTGCCACAGGGTTTCACGTTGAGGCAAACGCAGAAAGCAGCGATTTTTTGAAATGTTGAAAAATCCATGCTATAATTCGAAGCTTAGCGGCTGTAGCTCAGCTGGATAGAGTACTTGGCTACGAACCAAGGGGTCGTGGGTTCGATTCCTGCCAGCCGCACCAACAGGTAAGCCCTGATATCGCAAGGTATCAGGGCTTTTTCCTTTGTGCGCTCTGATTTCCCGCCAGCCCGTTGCGCAGTGCTGCTGGTAAGGGCTCTGGGCCCTGTAGTCGCCGTGGTGCGCACCTCGCGCAGTCTTCCTACACCTCCATTGCACATGGCGGCGCACTCTGTGGGTGAATTCTTACCCGTGCCCACCCATGATGCCCACCCACGCAGTCACCTGCCAATTCAAGCGCGACCCCGCGTCGGAACATCTTGCCTCGACCCCGGTCGAGGTGGATGCGGAAGCCGTGCTTTTCAGCTGGACGGACCAGGAGGGCCGGGGCTACCAGGTGTTGCTGCGGGAGGGGGATCGGTTGGTGGCGACCCTGCGATGGGATGACCTGGAGCGCGCTGCCGCCACAGAGGAACTGGACTTGCAGTGCCGGGCGCTCGGGCTCATCTGGGAGGCCGCCTCTCCCGTCGTGGAAACCGCGTGGGCGTCGTCTGCAGCGGGCGCGGACGGCGTGGCGCCCCATCGACTCGCCGTGTCTGGAGGCATACACCATGGCCACTGATCCCAGGGACCACCCGCTGCACCAGGTGCCCAAGGACCTACCCCGGCCGCCTGGCGATCTGCCACCCGCTGGCCCGCCGCCGCCGTCCCCGCAGCAGCCAGGCACAGGGCTTTCGCCAGATGGAGTCGGCCCCTATGCGGGGGAGGAAGAGAACGAAGCCGGGGATCCCGTGGGCAAGCCGCCCAGGATGTGAGGCACCAGCCTGTAGGCATGTCAACCCGCGAGTGGCCGTTCAAGGATGACCACCATGGTGCGCCGTCCTCACCATGCAGGCCCTGCGCCAGGAAGTGCATGGCCTGGCGCTGCCCCGGTGCCTGGAGAAAAGCCGGGAGCACTTCGTGGCGGGCATGGATGCCCAGCTAGAAGACATCGAGGCCTTCATAAGGGGGCCCTGTGTGCCTGCACCACGGCCAAAACGCGCCTCATGAACGAAAACTTCGTGGAGTTCGGCAACAAGGCATCTGCCTGCCCTGCGAACAGCTGAGAGACTGGGCGGGAAGGGCCGGGTGCCCGGAACGCGGGGCTGCCGCAGGGGTAACATGCCGCCATGAGCAAGGCTTTCACCAAGGAATCCGACCCGCAGGCCGATGACGACGAAGGGCCGGCACTGCCCCCCATCCCCGCCGGTTCGCGCAACTACATGACGCCCGCGGGCTATGCCCGGCTGCGCGGTGAGCTGCTGGACCTGATCGACAACGAGCGCCCGAAGATCGTCGAGGTGGTGCACTGGGCGGCCAGCAACGGCGACCGCTCGGAGAACGGCGACTACCTCTACGGCAAGAAGCGCCTGCGCGAGATCGACCGGCGCATCCGCTTCCTCACCAAGCGGCTGGAGGTGGCCGAGGTGGTGGACCCGCTGGTCCACGCCGGCAGCGACCAGGTGTTCTTCGGCGCCACCGTGACCTATGTGGACGAAGAGGACGTGACCAGTACCATCACCATCATGGGCATCGACGAGGCCGACAGCGGCCGCGGCCAGGTGAGCTGGGTGTCGCCTGTGGCGCGCGCCCTGCTCAAGAGCCGGGTGGGCGACGAGGTGCCGCTGCCCACGCCGGGTGGCGTGCGCTCGCTGGAGGTGCTGGAGGTGCGCTACGAGCCGCACGATGCGCCGCCCGCGCAGGAGTCGCAGCCCCCTGATCGCTGAACGGCGGGTCAGGCCGCAGGGGTGATGCGGCTGGCGCGGATCACCGCAGGGGTGCGGCGCAGGTTGCGCAGGGCGGCCTCCACGTGGGCCTGGTCGCGCACGGCGACGATGAAGCGCAGGTCGGTGGTGTCCAGTGCCACCTCGTCGTCCATGTCCACGTGGGTGATGTCGGCCTCGGCGCTGGCCAGGTCGGCGGCCACGCGGGCCAGCACGCCCTTGCTGTTGGTGATGGTGACGACGATGCCGGTCTCGAACATGCGCACCGGCTCGTCCGCCCAGTCCACGGCGATGAAGCGCTCGCTGTCCTTGTGCTGCAGGCGCTTGGCCACGCCGCAGTGCGTGTTGTGCACCACCAGGCCCTCACCCCGGCCCAGGTAGCCCACGATGGCATCGCCCGGCACGGGGCGGCAGCAGTGGGCGTACTGCACCGATGCGTTCTCGCTGCCGTCCAGGGTGACGGCGCCTTGCGAAAGCCGCTCGTGCGATGTGTAGCGCTCGCGGCTGAGCAGCAGCGCGTCGGGCCGGTGGCCGTGCTCGCTCATCAGCACCATGAGCCGCTTGGCCACGATGCTGGCGATGCGCTTGCCCATGCCCAGATCGGTCATCAGCTCGGTGCGCGTGCGGTTGCCGGTAAAGCGCAGCAACTTGTCCCAGATGGGCTGGGTTTCGGCGTTCACCGGGGGCAACTGTTCCAGGCCTTCGGAGCGGATGGCCTGGGTCAGCAGTTTCTCGCCCAGGCCCTCGGACTCGGCATGCGCCAGGGTCTTGAGGTAGTGGCGGATCTTGGAGCGCGCCCGGCCCGTGCGCACAAAGCCCAGCCAGGCCGGGTTGGGCGTGGAGATCGGCGCGGTGATGATCTCCACCACGTCGCCGTTCTTGAGCTCGGTGCGCAGGGGCACCTGCTCGTTGTTGATCTTGGCCGCCGTGGTGCGGTCGCCCACGTTGCTGTGGATGGCGTAGGCAAAGTCCACCACCGTCGCGCCGCGCGGCAGGGCCATGATCTGGCTCTTGGGCGTGAACACGTAGACCGCGTCAGGGAATAGGTCCACCTTCACGTGGTCCCAGAACTCGGCGGCGTCGCGCGTCTCGTTCTGGATGTCCAGCAGCGACTGCAGCCACTTGGTGCCCAGGCGCTCGGCCGAGGTGCCGTCACCGTCCTGCGCCTTGTACAGCCAGTGCGCGGCCACGCCGGCCTCGGCGATGACATGCATCTCGTCGGTGCGCATCTGGAACTCGATGTTCACGCCCGAGGGGCCCACCAGCGTGGTGTGCAGCGACTGGTAACCGTTGAGCTTGGCGATCGCGATGTGGTCCTTGAACTTGCCGGGCACCGGCTTGTACATCTGGTGCAGCACACCCAGGGCCGTGTAGCAGTCCGTCACCGTGGGCACGATGACGCGAAAGCCGTACATGTCCGTCACCTGGGCAAAGCTCAGGTGCTTCTGGTCCATCTTCTGGTAGATGGCATAGAGCGTCTTTTCGCGGCCGGCCAGGCGCACCTGCATGCCGATGCGCGCGAACGCCGCGTCCACCTCGCTCTGCACGCGCTGCACCAGGTCGCGGCGGCGGTTGCGCGACTTGTTCACCGCTTTGGCCAGCGTGGCATAGCGCCAGGGGTGCAGGTGGCGGAACGACAGGTCCTGCAGTTCGCGGTAGGTCTGGTTCAGCCCCAGGCGGTGGGCGATGGGGGCGTAGATCTCCAGCGTCTCCGACGAGATGCGCCCCCACTTGCTGCGCGGCATGTCCGACAGCGTGCGCATGTTGTGCGTGCGGTCGGCCAGCTTGATGAGGATGACGCGCACGTCGCGCGCCATGGCCAACAGCATCTTGCGGAACGACTCGGCCTGGTTTTCCTCGCGCGTGTTGAACTGCAGCTTGTCCAGCTTGGTCAGCCCGTCGACGAGCTCGGCCACCGGCGCACCGAAGCGCTCGATCAAATCGACCTTGGTCACGCCGCAGTCTTCCATCGCGTCGTGCAGCAGTGCGGCCATCAGGGCCTGGGCGTCGAGCTTCCAGGTGGCGCACTGGGCCGCCACCGCGATGGGATGGGTGATGTAGGGCTCGCCACTGTTGCGCAGCTGGCCCAGGTGGGCCTCGTCGGCAAAGCGGTAGGCCTGGCGCACCTGCTCGATGCTGTGGGCGTCCAGGTAGTCCAGGTTGTCGGTGAGCGCGGCAAAGCTGGCAGCCGCGGCATTGGCCGCTGCCGCAGATGCACTGGCCGGAGCGTGGGTGGTGTCGCCAGGCCGGGCAGGTGCTGCCGAAGGAGTGTTGAACACCGCGTTCATGCCTTAAATGTAGCGCGGGTACGCGATACGGGTCGCCAGGGCAAAAAAAAGCACCGCATGGCAGCGGTGCTCTCGGGGCCGGGGCCCTTGCGCAGACTCAACCAGGAACCTTCTTGAGCATTTCCAGGCCGACCTTGCCTTCGGCGATCTCGCGCAGGGCGGTCACGGCGGGCTTGTTGCGGCTTTCGATGCGTGGAGCATGGCCCTGGCTCAGCATGCGGGCGCGGTAGGTCGCGGCCAGAACGAGCTGGAAGCGGTTGGGGATCTTTTCCAGACAGTCTTCTACGGTGATGCGTGCCATCGGTGGGTACTCCGGGGATTCAGGTGATATTGAGCGACTGGAAGGTGTCAGCACGGGCGCGTCGCTGGGCGGCGTACTTCAGGCGCTGGGCGTGCACAACGGCCTTCAGGTCAAAAAGCGCGCGCTCGAACAGTTCATTGATTATAACGAAGTCGAATTTGCTGACCTCCGCCATCTCGGTGGCGGCGTTCTTCAGGCGCACCTCGATCACGTCGGGCGAGTCCTCGCCCCGGCGTTCCAGGCGCGAGCGCAACTCTTCCCAGCTCGGTGGCAGGATGAACACCAGGATGGCATTGGCGAACGCCTCGCGGATCTGCAGCGCACCCTGGAAGTCGATCTCCAGGATCACGTCCGAGCCCTGGGCGATGCGCTCCTCGATGGCTTTCTTGGAGGTGCCGTAGCGGTTGCCGTGCACATGCGCCCATTCCACGAAAGCATTGCCCTCGACCATGGCGTCGAACTCGGACTGCGACGCGAAATAGTAGTCGCGCCCGTGCTTTTCCTGGCCGCGCGGGGGGCGGGTGGTGTGCGAGATGGACAGGTGAACGTGCGAGTCCAGCTCCAGCAGGGCCTTGACCAGGCTGGATTTGCCGGCACCGCTCGGGGCTGCCACTACGAAGAGGTTTCCTGGGTAGTCCATAGATGAAGGTGTGCGCCGTGCGCTCAAACCATGAATGTCATTCGATATTTTGCACCTGCTCGCGCATCTGCTCGATCAGGACCTTCATGTCCACGCTGATGCGGGTCAGGTCCAGCGCGGCCGACTTGGAGCCCAGGGTGTTGGCCTCGCGGTGCAGTTCCTGGATCAGGAAGTCCAGGCGTTTGCCGACTTCGCCGCCCTTCTTGAGCAGGCGCTCGATCTCGTCGAGGTGCGAATCCAGGCGGGTGATCTCCTCGGCCACGTCGATGCGGATGGCAAACGCCGTGGCTTCGGTCAGGGCGCGGTCGCGGGCGGCCTCGGGCAGGGTGGCGCCGTCGGTCAGGGCCATGGCCTCCTTCCAGCGCTCCATGAAACGCTGGCGCTGCTGCTCCACCAGCAGGGGCACCAGGGGCACGGCCTGCTGAGCCAGTTCGCGCAACTGCTTGAGCCGGTCCAGCAGCATGGCGGCCAGGCGCTTGCCTTCGCGCTCGCGGGCGGACATCAGCGCCGTGAGGGCCTCTTCGGCCAGGACGGGCACGGCCTCGCTCCAGTCCTCGGTGCCCGAGTGGGCGTTGGCGCACAGGCGCAGGGCGTCGGCCACGCTCAGCGGCGCGGCGTTGGGCAGCCAGGACTTGACCGAGTCCTGCAGGGAGTTGAGGCGCTGCAGCAGCCGGGCGGGCGGATCCTGCAGGGTGTTGCTGTCCTCGTTCTCCAGCGCGGCGCGCACTTCCACCTTGCCGCGCTTGAGCTTGGCAGTCAGCAGGGCCCGCAGGGCGGGTTCCATGGCGCGCAATTCGTCGGGCAGCCTGAATGACAGGTCCAGGAAGCGGCTGTTGACCGAGCGGATCTCCAGTCCCAGGCGGCGCGCCTGGGTGGCGCGGCCCTCGGTTTCAGCGCCGGCGGCGGATGTGCCGTGCTGCGCGCTGGCATAGCCGGTCATGCTGTAAACTGGCATTGGACTTTTTGATGGTTGCTTGCGATCCGGCGATTATCCGGGTTCCGCCTTACCCCCGAGTCATCTTCGCAAAATATGTCAAAAATCAAACCGGCCCCCTTGCCACCCGATACCGCGATTGGTGGTTACCGTGTGGTGCGCCGGTTGTCGTCCGGTGGTTTCGGGGTGGTTTACCTGGCCCTCGATACCGAAGGCCAGCAGGTCGCCATCAAGGAATACCTGCCCTCGTCCCTGGCCACGCGCGCCCCGGGTGAGCTGCTGCCCAAGGTGCAGTCCGAGAAGCTGTCGCTGTACCGCCTGGGCCTCAAGAGCTTCTTCGAAGAAGGCCGCGCGCTCGCGCAGATCTCGCACGCCTCGGTGGTGAGTGTGCTCAACTTCTTCCGTGAGAACGAAACCGTCTACATGGTGATGAACTACCTGGAGGGTGCCACCCTGCAGGACTTCATCATCACCGCGCGCGACCTCAAGACGCAGAAGGTGTTCCGCGAGTCCACCATCCGCTCGCTGTTCGACGAGGTGCTGCGCGGTCTGCGCATCGTGCACCAGCACAAGATGCTGCACCTGGACATCAAGCCGGCCAACATCTTCATCACCGACGACAACAAGGCGGTGATGATCGACTTCGGCGCGGCGCGCGAGGTGCTGTCCAAGGAAGGCAACTTCATCCGCCCCATGTACACGCCCGGCTTCGCCGCACCCGAGATGTACCGGCGCGACTCGTCCATGGGCCCCTGGACCGACATCTACGCCATTGGCGCCTGCATCTATGCCTGCATGCAGGGCTTTCCGCCCAACGAAGCGCCCCAGCGCATCGAAAAAGACCGCCTCTCGCTGGCACTGACCAAGCTGCGCGGTGTGTACTCCGACAACCTCATCGAGGTGGTGGAGTGGTGCATGGCACTCGACCCGCTGTCGCGCCCGCAGTCGGTGTTCGCGCTGCAAAAGGAGCTCAGCCGCGAAGGCGAGCGCCGCTATACCAAGCTCACGGTGGCCGAGAAGATGCGCCTGCAGCTCGATACCCTGGTGTCCGACACCAAGAAGAATGTGCAGAAGGTGGGTGAAGCCACCGGGATCGGAGCCAAGCCCAAATGAACACGGCGCACGCAAAGCGGGTCCAGGCGGCCTGCCTGTCCATCCTGGTGCCCCCTTGCCTGGGTGAATCACTATGAAGTTCTCCGTGTTCCAGATCAGCCGCCGCGGCGGCCGCGAGAAGAACGAAGACCGGATGGGCTATTGCTACACGCGCGAATCGGGCCTGTTCGTACTGGCCGATGGCATGGGTGGCCATCCCGAGGGCGAGGTGGCGGCGCAGATCGCGCTGCAGACCGTCTCGGCGCTGTTCCAGCGCGAGGCCAAGCCCCAGCTCAAGGACGTGCAGGAGTTCCTCTCGGGCGCCTTGCTGGCAGCGCACCACCAGATCCTGCGCTACGCCACCGACAAGGGCATGCTCGACACGCCGCGCACCACGCTGGTGGCGGCCGTGGTGCAGGCCGGCACGGCCACCTGGATCCACTGCGGCGATTCGCGCCTGTACATGGTGCGCGACGGCGACCTGCTCACGCGCACACGTGACCACTCGTACATGGAGTTGCGCAACAACCCACCGCCGGGGCTGGAGCGCATCAACCGCAACGTGCTGTTCACCTGCCTGGGATCGCCGACCAAGCCCATCTACGACATCACCGGCCCGGTGTACCTGGAGCAGGGCGACCGCATCCTGCTGTGCTCCGATGGCCTGTGGGGCACGCTCAGCGATGAAGAGATCGCCAAGCAGATGGCCCTCCAGGCGGTGTCGCATGCCGTGCCCGAACTGGTGGAGGACGCCCTGCGCAAGGCTGGCGACAGCAGCGACAACGTGACCGTGGTGGCGCTGGAGTGGGAGACCCCCGATGCCTTCGAGTCCACCCAGGGCGTGTCCACCGACAGCATCAGCGACGACGTGTTCGCCTCCACCATCCAGGCCGGGCCGCTCGACGGGCTGGTGGACGACCTGGACGACGCCGCCATCGAGCGCTCGATCGCCGAGATCAACGAAGCCATCCGCCGCTCCGCCGCACGCAAGGCCTGACGGGCTGGCAGCGCTGTGCTGGCCTGCACGCCCCGGGGGCGTGGCCGGCCTGGCACCGACCTGAGACACCTGCCTTTCGCACCTGCGCCGCCGCGGCGGCACGCGAGGGCCTTTCTTCCTTCTGTACCGGAAACACCATGACCGCTTTCACCCGCACCAGTGCCCGTGCCGCCGACCAGTTGCGCCCCGTGAGCATCACCCGCCACTACACCATGCATGCCGAGGGGTCGGTGCTGATCGAGTTCGGCAACACCAAGGTGCTGTGCACCGCTTCGGTGGAAGAGCGCGTGCCACCGCACAAGCGTGGCAGCGGCGAGGGCTGGGTCACGGCCGAGTACGGCATGCTGCCGCGCGCCACCCACAGCCGCAGCGACCGCGAGGCCGCGCGCGGCAAGCAGAACGGCCGCACGCAGGAGATCCAGCGCCTCATCGGCCGCAGCCTGCGTGCCGTGTTCGACCTCAAGCTGCTGGGTGAGCGCACCATCCAGCTCGATTGCGACGTGATCCAGGCCGACGGCGGCACCCGCACCGCCGCCATCACCGGCGCCTGGGTGGCCGCCCAGGATGCGGTCACCAAGCTGTTGGCCGCCGGCAAGATCGCCAAGTCCCCGCTGGTCCAGTCCGTGGCCGCCATCTCGGTGGGCATCGTCGAAGGCACGCCGCTGCTGGACCTGGAATACGTGGAGGACGTGGGCTGCGACACCGACATGAACGTGGTCATGACCGGTGCGGGACACTATGTGGAAGTGCAGGGCACGGCCGAGGGCGTGGCCTTCACGCGCAAGGAGATGGATGCGCTGCTGGCCCTGGCCGAAAAAGGCATTGCCGAACTCATCACGCTCCAGCAGCAGGCACTTCGCGACTGATTTCGATTTTCCCGGGGCCGGGCGCCGGCCCCATGACGACAAAGATGGTTCCCACGATGAAACTGGTCCTCGCCTCCAACAACCGCGGCAAGCTGGCCGAGCTGCAGGCCATGCTGGCGCCGCTCGCGGTCGAACTCGTGCGCCAGGGCGACCTGGGCGTGGGCGAGGCCGAGGAGCCCTTTCGCACCTTTGTCGAGAACGCCCTGGCCAAGGCGCGCTTTGCCGCTGCGCACACCGGCCTGCCGGCCCTGGCCGACGATGCCGGCCTGTGCGTGGACGCCTTCGGCGGCCTGCCGGGCGTGGATACGGCCTACTACGCCACGCAGTTCGGCTACGAAAAAGGCGACGACACCAATGTGCGCGCCATCCTGGAGCAGATGCAGCACATCGACCAGCGCCGTGCCGCCATGGTCAGCACCCTGGTGGCCGTGCGCAGCCCCGAAGACCCCGAGCCCCTGATCGCCGTGGGCCGCGTGGTCGGCGAGATCACGCGCGCGCCGCGCGGCAGCAATGGCTTCGGCTTCGACCCGGTGATGTTCATCCCCGAATTCGGCAAAACCTTCGCCGAGCTGCCCGTGGAAGTGAAGAACGCCCACAGCCACCGCGGCCGCTCGGCCCAGCAGATGCTGGCGCTGATGCGCGAGCGCTGGTTCTGAGCCAATCCGGACGCTCCCATGACCCACATCCCCATCGTCCCCGACACCGAAGCCGCCGAGCCCGCGGTGGTGCGCGACATCCAGCACTACATGCGCGCCGGTCTGCTGCAGTTGCAGAGCCTGCCGCCGCTGTCGCTGTACGTGCACCTGCCCTGGTGCATCCGCAAGTGCCCGTACTGCGACTTCAACTCGCACGAGTACCGGGGTGCTGCCGCAGGGGCCGACGCTGCGCACGCTGCAGCCCCTGGCGAGGTACCCGAGCAGCGCTACATCGACGCCCTGATGGCTGACCTGGAGGCTGCGCTGCCCCTGATCTGGGGCCGCCCGGTGCACAGCATCTTCATCGGCGGCGGCACGCCCAGCCTGTTCTCGCCCGCGGCCATCGACCGCCTGGTGGGCGGCATCCGCGCGCGCCTGCGCCTGGAGGCAGACTGCGAGATCACCATGGAGGCCAACCCCGGCACCTTCGAGAAGGACCGCTTCAAGGCCTTCCGCGCCGCGGGCATCACGCGCCTGTCCATCGGCGTGCAGAGCTTCAACGACCGGCACCTCAAGGCCCTGGGCCGCGTGCACGACCGCGCCCAGGCCCTGGCCGCCGTGCGCGAAGCCGCCGAGGCCTTCGACACCTTCAACCTCGATATCATGTACGCCCTGCCGGGGCAGACCCCGGCCGAGCTGGAGGAAGACATGGCCACGGCCCTGTCGCTGAATCCACCGCACATCTCGATCTACCACCTCACTATCGAGCCCAACACCTACTTCGCCAAGTACCCGCCGGCCATCCCCGAGGACGACGAGGCCTACGCCATGCTCGACCGCATCACCGAGATGACGGGCCAGGCCGGCCTTTCGCGCTACGAGATATCGGCCTACGCGCGGGCCGGCCACCAGTGTTGGCACAACACCAACTACTGGCAGTTCGGCGATTACCTGGGCATTGGCGCGGGCGCTCACAGCAAGCTCAGCTTTGCCCACCGCGTGGTGCGCCAGGTGCGCTTTCGCGACCCGGGCCGCTACATGGACAACGCGCTGGCTGGCCACGCCGTGGCGCAGGACGAAGAGGTGCGCCGCGCCGACCTGCCGTTCGAGTACATGCTCAACGCCCTGCGCCTGCGCGAGGGCTTTGCGCTCAAGGACTTCACCGAGCGCACCGGCCTGCCCATCACCGCCATCGCCAAGGCCCTCGACAAGGCCGAGGCGAAAGGCCTGATCGTGCGCGAGCCGGGCGGCCAGGTACGGCCCACGGAGCGGGGCTTCGACTTCCTGAGCGACCTGCAGGAACTCTTCCTGGCCGACTAGTGCAGGGCGTGGCGCTGCAGCCGCCACAGCCCGACCAGCGCGCCTAGTGCCACGAGCGAGATGCCAAAGGCCAGCCACAGGGCGGCGTGGGGCCCCGCACCGGTCAGCAGTGCGGCGAAGGCCGGCGGCGCCACGGCGAACGACAGGTTCAGCGGCATCGCCAGCCGCGCCGACGCGCGTGCGTAAGCGGCGGCCGGAAACACCTGCAGCGGCAGTGTCGCGCGGCTCACCGCAATCACCCCGCCCGCCATGCCGTAGACCAGCGCGAACAGCAGCGCGCCGGTGAAGCTTTCTGCCCACAGCAGCACGATGAAGCTCAGGGGGAACAGGGCCGACGCTGCCAGCCCCAGCGCAAAGCCCGACCAGCGCCCGCCCCCGAGGAAGTCGAACAGCCGCCCCGCCCACTGCGCGATGCCGATGAACGAGGCCGCCGCCAGCGCGCTGGCATGGCTCAGCCCCGCCGCCTCGAACAGGATGATGATGGTGAGCGCGAAGCCCCAGGTCACGAAGCCGTTGGCCGCGAAGGTCGTGGCCAGCAGCACGAAGCGCGGCCGGTCGATGGCCACGGGCTCCGCGGCGGCGTGCGCCATGGCCTGCCCGCGCGGGCGGCGCGCCAGCATGGCCCAGTGCAGCGGCAGGCACACCAGCAGCACCAGCGCTGCAAAGGCCAGCGTCGCCACGCGCCAGCCCCACTGGGCCTGCAGCAAGCCCGTGAGTGGCCAGAACAGCGTGGAGGTGAGGCCCCCGGCGAGGATCAGCACACCGAGTGCCCGGCGCGCCTTGTCGCCCGCGATCTCGGTTACCGCGATCTGCGCCGGCGTGCTCAGCATGCCGGCGCCCGCCAGGCCCAGCACCGTCCACGCCAGCAGGTAGGACACAGGGCCCTGCGCCAGCCCCACCAGCGCCAGGCCCAGTGCGCCCAGCAGCGAGCCCAGCACCATCACCGGGCGGGCGCCGTGGCGCTCGAACACGGCGCCCAGCGGCCACGAGACCAGGGCCATCACTATCAGCATGGCCGTGGGCCCGGCCATCACCAGCGGCAGGCCCATGCCCAGCTCAGCCGCCATGGCCGGCCCCGTGACGGCCGGCAACCAGAAGGTGGAACCCCAGCCGATGAGCTGGGTGAGCGACAGCGCGGCAATGGCGCGGGTGGTGGGGGAGGGCAGGGGCATCGGGAAAACGCGTGGCGCACAACAACCGCAAGCAGAGCGGCTTGCGCACCGATGGTACTTGCAGGCCTTGCCGCCCGGGCTGCGCCCTGGGGTGGCGGGCGATGGCTCTCAGCCGCAGCCGCCGGGCCCCGGCCGGCCATGGCAACCTCAGCCGCAACGCACCGTGGTGATCTTTCCGCTCGCGTCTATCACCAGGTTCAGGCGCTCGGCGTTGAACTCCATGGTCACGGGCTGGTTGTCGCGCAGCACGCGGGCCATGGCTGCGCCGGAGGCCACGCGTGCCTGCTCCACCGTGCCGGCGGTGGGCTGCTTGCCCTTGGCACCCTGTGCGGGTGCGGCATTGCAGGTACCGCCCTTGGGGCCGGGGCCCACCGAGGGCGTGCTGTCGGTCGCGGGCGTGCGCGCGGGTGTCCCGGCGCAGCCTGCGAGGAGGGCCAGGGCGAGGCCCGCGCAGGTGGCGAGAAGGGGGCGGTGGGGGCTGCGGCGCATGGAGTCTCCTGAAAAGAAAAAGGCGAAGGGGTACAGAGAAGGCTTGTGTCCACCACCATACTGCCTGGCGTGCCACCCATTTGTGACGCGGCGTAACCGCCATGGCGCTGCCTACTGGGAAGGCTGCCCAGTGCAGGACATTTCCTACACGGGCCTCCTCGGCTCTCCGACTCCGCGTTTTCATCGAAAGTGCGCCAATGCAGCCATAGCCCCTGTTTTTGCCGCACGCGAGGATGGAAACCATGCACTTCGAAGACCTTCACATGAGGCGCCTTGAACTGATCGGCGAGCCCGATCCCCTGCAGATGGGCCAGCCCATGCGCGCAGCCTCGCAGTCCCAGCAGAGCGAATACCTCATGGTGGGCCGCACCGACATGGCCCACGTGCAGGTGGAGCCGCAGTTCGGCGACACGGTGTACGGTGAGTTTCAGGCCATGGGCTGAAACCCTTGCAGAAGGACACCACCATGCTTGCCGCCATTGCCAATCCCAGCCCTCGCCAGCGCGCCGCGCGGGAGGAGGACGACGCCGTGCCGGGCAGCCTGATCCTGCACATCGCCCACGATGGCGCGCACAGCTACCGTGCGCGCATGTTCGATGAGCGCGACCAGGTCGGCGCCCCCACCTACCACTCGCGCATCGATGAGGCCATCCGCTGGTATGGCGAGCATTCGCCGGTCGCTGGCGTCAAGGCCTTCCGCATCTGGTACGGAGGCTGGTGCGCTGGCAGCTTCGGCCTGGTGGAGATGGAGCGGGACGCCGACGACATTGCCGAGCGCCTGCTGGTCCTGGCCCTGGTCGCGCGCTGACCTGGCCACCGCGTCCACGCAGGAGCCCGCTCTAACGCGGGCTTCGTCGCTTTCTTCAGGTCGCACCCCGCCGCTGCGCTGCCTCAGGAAGGTGCGGCGTGCAGCCGTTTCAAGGGATCAGGTAGTAGTACCAGATCCAGGGCGTGTAGACCAGGTTGGGCGCCCAGGCCACCACGATGATGCCGTTGTAGAACGGGCAGTTGTACCGGTCTGCGAAGTAGCCATCGAAGGGGATGAAGGTGCCTGCCACCGTGCAGCCCAGATAGCCGGTCAACTGCAAGAAGGCATCGTTGCGCGTCAGGTAGCCGATGGACTGGGTGGCCGTCGGGTACGTGGTGCCCGTGCTGGTGCTCAGCAGGTAGGTGTAGAAGTAGGTGGGCTCGATCACCAGGGCCTGGCTGGTGGCCCCCTTGGCGGCCGGGCTGGCCACCGGCCGCGCCATGGGCGGCAGCTGCACTGCATCCAGGTTCGGCGCCTCGCTGGCCTGCGCCAGCGCGCCGTGCGATACCACCAAGGCCAACAGCAGCAAGAGTAGCTTCTTCATGGCATTCCCCCGGGAATTTGATACCCATGGTTGCACTCTCCGGACAAGAGTGCAAGCCCGTACGACCAGTTTTCTGCGAAATCGAAGCTGACAGAAGGCTGTCGCCCTGGTGCCAGTACTGGTATAAACGCGCTCGGTCACCGGGCATGAGGGCGCCGGTGCTGCCACTACGACAAAGACCAGAGGAGACACATGAACCCGAGCGCTGCCGCGACCCCCGTCCGCCCATGGCTTTTGAGCCCCGTTCTCTGTGCCGGCGCCCTGCTGGCCATGCTGGGGGTGGCGCAGGCGGCCCCCATCGTGGTGGGACAGGTGGCGCCGCTGTCGGGCCTCAAGGCCAGCGATGGCCGGGGCTACTCGGCGGGCATGCAGATGTACTTCAACCACGTCAACAAGTCCGGTGGCATCAACGGCAACACCCTGGTGCTGGCCCGCAAGGACGATACCGGCCGCGCCGACCAGACCCTGGCCGCCACCCAGCAGCTGCTGGCCGAGCAGCGCCCGTTGCTGCTGGCTGGCTACATGGGCGCCGGCAACCTGGCCGCGCTGCAGAAATCCGGCCTGCTGGCCAAGGAGAAGATTGCCTTGGTGGGCTACCGCAGCAGCACCTTCCAGCCCGACTCGCCCCTGCTCTACAACGTGCGCGCCGGCCTGCGCGACGAGATCGGCAAGATCGCCGAGCACCTGGCCACCGTGGGCATCACCAAGCTGGGCCTGCTGTACGAGGAAGGCCCCGACGCCCCCGCGCTGCTCGCCAGCGCCGAAGAGGCCGTGAAGAAGAACGGCGGCAGCCTCATGGCCAAGGGCTCCTACGAGATGGACACCCTGCGCATGGAGAACGCCAACAAGCTGCTGCAGGCGGCCAAGCCCCAGGCCATCATCCTCATCACCAGCGGCGCCGCCGCTTCGGCCTTCATCGAGAAGTACCGGCTGGAAGGCGGCACGGCAAGGCTCTTCGCCTCGTCCGACGTGGACCTGGAGCAGCTGGCCAAGCGCCTGGCCGAGGAGCACATGCAGGGCATATCGATCGCCCAGGTCACGCCCAACCCGTACCGCGCATCGAGCAAGCTGAGCAAGGAATTCCGCGAGGTGCAGGCCAAGAGCGGCGACCCCGATGTGCCCGTGAGCTACGCCATGATGGAGGGCTACATCGCCGCCAAGGTGATCGCCGAGGCCGCGCGCCGTGCCGGCGCCAAGCCGACGCGCGAGAACCTGGCTGCCGCGCTGGACAGCATCGACAGCCTGGACCTGGGCGGCTACACCGTGGGCTACCGCCCTGGCCAGCGCAGTGGCTCGCGCTTCGTGGAGCTGTCCATCGTGAGCGCCACTGGCCGCATCCGGCAGTAGCGCCGGCTTATCACCCCCCGTTGTCCATGGCGCGCCAACTGCAGGGAGCGCCTCAGGGGGCGTTTCGTCTCAGCGCAGCAGCGCCCCGCCCCGTCGCACCAGGGTTTCGTTGCCCTGCCGGTCAACGGCGATCTGCTGTGCGAATGCTGCCACCGTGCCGCCTGCGGGCAGCACATGCTTGTCGCGCAGCGAGGTCGCCAGCCCTCCTGCACCGAGGATGCGGTTGACCGCCTCGTTCAGCCCCTGCACCACGGCAGGCGGCGTGTGCGCCGGTGCGAACAGACCGAACAGCGAACTCAGGTTGGCGCGCGGGTAGCCCAGCTCCGCCAGCGTGGGCACATCGCGCAGGCCCGCCAGCCGGGCGGGCGAGCCCACGGCCAGTGCGCGCAGGCGCCCGGCGGCCACGTACTCGAGCTGCTGCGCCGCGAGGTTGGTGGATAGCACTTCGAACTGGCCACTCAGCGCGTCGTTGAGCTGCGCTCCACCGCCCTGGTAGGGCACGTGGGTGATGTCGGCACCGCTGTGCAGCCGCGTCTGGGCCAGCACCATGTGCCCGGTGGTGGCCACGCCCGAGCTGGCCCAGCGCACGGCGCCGGGCCGCGCGCGGGCCAGGGCGATCATGTCGGTGAACGAGCGCGGCCCCAGGGCCGGCGTGCCGATGACCAGCACCGGTGTGTGCATGACGCCCACGATGGGCATGACCTGGGTGAGCAGGTCGCGTGCACCTGGCACCAGCAGAGGCTGCAGCGTGAGCGGCGTGATGGCCGAGAAGGCCAGCGTGTGCCCGTCGGGGGCGGAGCGGGCCAGCAGGTCGATGCCCACTGCGCCGCCGGCACCTGCGCGGTTGTCCACCAGCACCGGTACGCCCAAGGTCTGCGCCAGTGGCTGCGCCAGCGCACGCGCGGTCGCATCGCTCACGCCCCCGGGCGGGTACACCACGATCAGGCGCACGGGGCGGTTGGGCCACGGTACGGCCTGTGTGGCGGCATGCACGGCCGGCATGCCGGCCACCAGTGCAGCACCGCCCAGGGCCCCGCGCAGCAGGCGGCGGCGCGGCCAGGCGGTGGTGGGAGGCGGCGCGGTCTCAGGCGGCTGCAGTGGCACCACGGGCCCTTTCGGCCGCGATCTTCGTGACCAGTTCCACAAAGGCCCCCGTGGGGCCATGGCAGTCGCTCTTGCGGTAGGCCAGGGTCAGCGGCGCACCCAGCTTCACCGCGCGGGCCAGCGGCCGGTAAACGATGGCGTTGTGGTGCGTGCCCTGCATGGACGAGGGCACCACCGAGATGCCGGCCCCGGCGGCCACCAGGTTCAGGTTGGTCATCATGCGGTCGACCTCCGAGACCACGTTGATGGCCACGCCCTCGCGCGTGCACAGTTCCAGCAGGTTGGCATACAGCCCCGGCGCGCCGGGCTTGCGCACGAAGATGAACTTCTCGCCCTGCAGCTCCTTGAGCTGCACCGCGCCGGGCTTCTTGCCTGCGGGCAACTGCGCCAGCGGATGGTCGCGCGGCATGGCCAGCACGGCGGGCTCCTGCAGCAGGGTCTTGAGCACCACGCCCTTGGGCCAGGCCACGGGCACGCGCAGAAAGCCGCAGTGCAGGCGCGAGGAGGCCACGGCATCGGTGATCTCGGCGGCGTTGTTCTCGCTCACCACCAGCTGGATGCCGGGGTAGGTGGCGCGGCACACGCGCAGCGCTTCGGGCGTGAAGTCGTGCGCCGCCGAGGAGCTGGTGAAACCGATGGAGAGCATGCCCTGGCTGCCATCGGCAAAGGCCAGCATGCGCTCCTGCATGGCCGCGCAGTCGCGCAGCAGGCGCGTGGCCTCGGCGTAGAACAGCTGGCCGGCGTCGGTCAGCGTCACGCCCTTGGGGTGGCGCAGGAACAGCGGCACGCCCAGCTCCACCTCCAGCCCCTTGATCTGCTGGCTCAGCGGGGGCTGCTGCATGCCCAGGCGCTCGGCGGCGCGCGTGATGTGCCGGGCATCCGCGACGGCGACGAAGTAGCGCAGGTGCCGGAACTCGATATTCATAACGTATGGACCACAGATTATTCAGGTGTTTGGCATGTGCAGCCTACGCTCCTAGGATACGCCCTGTTCCCTGCAGCCGGCCTCGTCGGTTTCCCTGGGGCGGGCCTTGTGCCCCGCGCACCAGCACGTATCAGCACGCACCGGGAACACGCGTTTTTCAACAACAACAACCGGAGACCCATCCATGCCTTCCACCACCGGCTCGCGCAGCCCGGTCGCTTCGTCGACCCTGTCCGTCCTGTCCACCCTGTCGGTCCTCACCCTGCTGTCGGCCTGCGGCGGCAGCGACAGCCCCGCCTACCCGCCCGAGGCCAAGCCCGTCGCCGTGGCCTGCCCGGCCGAGCTGCCCACCACCGCCACCTGCCTGGGCGGGCGCGACTCGGCCGGCGCCTACTACCTCATCGCCACGCCCAAGGACTGGGGTGGCAACCTGGTCCTGCACGCGCATGGCGGGCCCGATCTGGCCGCCCCCACGGCCGAGCGCGCGCAGGAAGACCTGGTGCGCTGGGCCATCATGGTCAAGGCCGGCTACGCCTGGGCGGGTTCCACCTTCCGCCAGGGTGGGGTCGAAGTGCGCGCCGCGGCCGAGGACACCGAGCGCCTGCGCCGCATCTTCAACGAGCACGTGGCGGTCCCCAAGCGCACCGTGCTGCACGGGCAGTCATGGGGCGCGGGCGTGGCGGCCAAGGCCGCCGAGATGTTCACGGCGCAGACCGTGGGATCGCAGCCCTACGATGCCGTGCTGCTCACCAGCGGCGTGCTGGCCGGTGGCACGCGTTCGTACGACTTCCGCCTGGACCTGCGCGTGGTCTACCAGTACCTGTGCAACAACCACCCGCGGCCCACCGAGGCGAGCTATGCGCTCAACCTCGGCCTGCCCGCCACGCTGACCCTGGCGCGCGACGATTTCAACGCCCGTGCCAACGAATGCCTGGGCCTGGACAAGACCGCCGCGCAGCGCACGCCCGAGCAGCAGCGCAAGGTCGAGACCATCGAAAAGGTGGTCAAGATCCCCGCCAGCTCGATCTCCGCCCACCTGAGCTGGGGCACTTACCATTTCCAGGACGTGACCGCCAAGCGCACCGGCGGCGCCAGCCCCTTCGGCAACACCGGCGTGGTCTACAGCGGCTCGGCCGACGACGCTGCGCTCAACGCCGGCGTGCTGCGCTACCGCGCCGACCCGGTCGCCGTGCAGCGCTTCGGCGACGACACCGACCCCAAGGGCACCATCCCCGTGCCGGTGCTCACCACCAAGTGGATCAGCGACCCCACGGCCTTCGTCGAACTGGACGCCTACTTCAAGACCGTGATGGACCGCGGCGGCAGCGGCGAGCGCCTGGTGCAGACCTTCGTGAACACCGGCACGCACAGCTACATCAGCGACCCGACCTACCCGGCCCTGGTGACCTCGCTGCTCGACTGGGTGGAGACGCGCACCAAGCCCACGCCCACCAGCGTGGCGCAGCGCTGCACCTCGCTGGAAGCGCGCTTCGGCGCGGGCTGCAGCTTTGCGCCGGCCTATGTGCCCGGTGCGCTGGAAACGCGGGTGCCGGCGCGCACGCGGCCCTGATCAAGGGGGCCGGGCGCAGCGGAGCGGCTACACCCTGGCCGGCAAGCTGTCCGCCAGCCGCGCCTCCACCACGGCATTGCGGGACTGCTTGACGCAGCGCTGCTGCGCATCCGCGCGCAGCCACTGCAGTGCGTGCGGCCCCACCCAGACCTGCGCGTCGGGCTTGCCGGGGTTGGCGGAGCGCCCCGGCACGGCAGGGCCGAAGGGCAGGCTGGGGTTGCACCAGCGGACCACCGCGTTGGCGTAGTGCTTGCGCACGAAGCGGCCCAGGGCCTTGTAGCGCCGCTCCACCCCCTGGGCGGCTTGCGCGCTGGCGTTGCCCGTGGAGACCGCGATGCGCCCCTCGGTGAGCACACCGCCTGTGAAGACCTCGGAGCGCAGGAACTGCACGGTGGCGTACTCCGATTCGCAGTACCAGTCGTTGCAGCCGGCGATGTAGCGCGCGTCGAGCGCGGCCTGGTCATCGGGCGACCAAAGGATGCAATAGCTGCCGCGGATGGCATCGAGGGTGCGGAACGTCTCTGGCGCTGCGTCCTTCCAGCGCGGGCCGTCGATCAGCAGCACGGCAGGGTCGGCAAGGACCTGCGCCGCGAACTCGCGCTCGTCGTCGGGGTGCATCACAAAGCGCAGCTGGCTGTTCATCGGCAAAGAAGGGCGGGGGTGCCGCCGCTGGAATGCGCCGTCAGCGGTCCACGTACTGGGCATCGAAGCGCTTGCGCGCCGCCAGGTGGGCGTCGGCGCAGGGGCGCGTGGTCGGATCGGCCCGGCACACCGGGCTGGGCTGGAAGTAGCGGGCCCAGGCGTCGGCCCGGCGTTGCTGGCGCTCGGCTTCCAGCCGGGCGGCCAGTGCCTGGGCCGTCTTGAGGTCGTCGTCGGCTTTCTTCTGGCTCTGCGCATCCTGCGTGGCCGGCAGGGACTGGCTGGCGGGGGGCTCGGCCTGTGGCGGGGCTGGCGGTGGCGGTGCGGGGAGCGCGGGCGGTGGTGGTGCGGGCTGGACCACCACGGGCGGCGGCGTGGCCTGCGTGCTGTTGCTGCTGTCGTCGCCTACGGGCCGTGACTGCATCACCGCGGGCGTGGCTGGCGGTGGTGCCGGTGGGCGCTGGCCGACAATGGCATCGTGGGCGAACAGGGCCGCCAGGCCGCCGATGAACACGCCCAGCGCGATCCTGGCAACGTCCGGCAGAAAGGGGGCCCTGCCGGCCGCGGGTGACGAATCTGGTTGCATGGCACACCTCCTGCGGGCAGTGTAGCCGTGCATGCGCCGGCGCACTGGTCAAATCGCAGGCACTGCGTTGAAACCCGCGCCAGTGCTGGGCCCGGCGGGTATGCACAGGTGTTATCCACAGGGTCATCCACGGTGGCTGTGGACGGTTGCCACTCGTCGCGGGGCGCGATGCACCGGGGCTGTGCTCAGCACCACGGGTGGGCTTTTTCCAGCCCCGTGCCAGGCCTGAAAAATTGCCCGGACCGCCGTGCCCCACCGTGCGGCAGCGGGCTGATGAAAGAACAGGCACCGCGTCGCAAGCCGCGCCAGTGCTGGCTTTGCGGCGTATCCTCGGGGGTTTTCCACAGAGTCATCCACGGCCGCTGTGGATGGCGGGTCCGTGCCTGCACGCCGCGCCATCGGCGCGCTTGGGGGCGGGCCTTGGAGGCGGCTGCGGCGCGTGGCTGATGAATTCGCAGGCACCGCGTTGCAGGCCGCGCCAGTGCTGGTTCTGGCGTGCCTGTACAGGGGTTGTCCACAAAGTCATCCACGCCGGCTGTGGAGTTTGCGAGCGTCCATGGAGGCCCTGTTTCACCCGCTGCACGGCCATTGGTCAATTCGCAGGCACCGCGTTGCAAGCCGCGCCGGCATTGGCTTTGCGCGGCATGCACGGGCCTTTTCCACAGGGTCATCCACGGTGGCTGTGGACTCATTGTGCTGTGCACGCGCCGCAGGCATGGCAAGGGGCAGGGCAGGTTCGCTGCGGACGGGCAGAGGCGCCGGTGACTGCGCAGGGCTGATGAATTCGCAGGCACCGCGTTGCAGGCCGCGCCAGTGCTGGATCTGGCGTGCATTCACCGTGCTTGTCCACAGGGTCATCCACGCCCGCTGTGGACGGTGTGCGCGCCTGCGGCACCCCCTGCACCGGGCACTGATGAAATGGCAGGCATCGCGTTGCAAGCCGCGCCGGTATTGGCTTTGCGCCGTATCCACCGGCGTTTTCCACAGGGTCATCCACGGTGGCTGTGGACGGTGGGTGCGGTGGTGCAAGCCAGGGCGAACTGGAGCGCGGCGCCATGGCAGGGGTTTTGCCTACACCATCGCGCGGGCTTGGCGCTTAAGGTGCAGGCTGTGCAAGGAGGTGCCGCATGATCTACAGCTACCGGATCGCCCACACCCCATCAGCGGGCACTGCAGCGCTGGCTGGCCTCCCGGCGGAGCCCAGCGGGGACGATGTGTTGCAGGCCTATTGCGCATTCAGGGGGGTCCTCAAGCACATCGTCCGCTCCATGCCGCGGGCCAAGGCGCGCCTGCGGGCCGCCAAGCCGACATGCGACGGCCTGTACATCCGGCTCGACACCCACCTCGACAAGGCAAGCGTGCACCAGCTCGTGTCGTCGTTCCTCATGCACACCAACGAGGCCAGGCAGGGCCTGCATCTTACGGCGACGCCCTTGTAGCCTTGTGGCGCCAGCCTACAGGGCGTTCAGCCTGCGGGCTTCTGCCGTAGCAGCTGCGCGATGCGCGCCTTGCACCAGTGGATGGTGGCGGCCACGGCATCGGGCATGGCGGCCAGCCCGCCATCTTCCAGTCCGTCCAGGTAGGCCCGTGCCGCGCGTTGCACCAGCGCGGCGTGCTCGGGCGGCATGCGCTCTGCCGCCCAGGCGGCCGCAGCATCCTTCGATGCAATGGCGCCGGTGCTGGCGCTGTACCAGATGCGTGCCAGGGCGAGCAGGATGGAGGCCTCTTCCCCCTGCCAGTCGGGCGGTGCATCCCACTGCGCGATGGTGTCGGCCAGCGCCCGGCGCAGGTCGCTGGCGGGCACGGGGGCGAACAGGTCCACCGCGGGTGGGCCCACCAGCGCCACGCTGTGCAGCCGCAGCTTGGTGAGCAGGATGGCCAGGTCGGGGTCCGGCATCGCGGGTTCGAAGCGGCCAGCCAGGATGTCGCCGCGCAGCCATTCGCCAAACTGCATCTCGCGCCGCGCCGGGTAGCGCCAGGGCGCGACCTCGCCGAGGACGACCACCGTCACCTCCAGCGCGCGCAGTGCGCCGGGGCTGCCGGGTGGGGCCGAATGCGCCAGCAGCGCGCACATCAGCGCCTCGCGCGTGGCACCGGCCAGGGGCTGGGCCACGGTCACCATGAGGTCGATGTCGCTGCGGGGCTGCAGGCCGCCGTGCACCGCCGAGCCGTACAGGTGGATGGCGCGCAGGCCATCGCCCAGGTGGTGGGCGAGCACGGCGCAGGCACCTGTGAGCTGGGGAACGATGTCGGGTGCAGGCTGCATGCCCGCGAGCATACGTTCGGTCAGGAAAATCCCATCCCGCCGCCGGGAAATCAGTGCCCCTCGCATGCCAGTCATTTCGACCTTGATAAGTCAAAACGACCGGCCATCGTGCCAGTCGTTGTGACTTGTGCTTGATGCAAGTCATTGATCCACAAGGCCACGCATGTCGGCACGGCGGTTGCACTGTTCAGGGCCTCATCCACTCGATCCCTGTGTCCCTCCGCCATGCTCACTGATTCCCAACGCGCCATCGTCTCGTCCACCGTGCCCCTGCTCGAACAAGGGGGCGAGGCGCTCACCACGTACTTCTACAAGATGCTGCTGGCCGAGCACCCCGAGGTGCGGCCCTTCTTCAACGAGACCCACCAGGCCAAGGGCGACCAGCCGCGCGCACTGGCCAATGGCGTGCTGATGTATGCCAAACACATCGACCGGCTGGAGGCCATGGGCCCGCTGGCCTCGCAGATCGTGAACAAGCACGTGGCGCTGCAGGTGCTGCCCGAGCACTACCCCATCGTCGGCCGCTGCCTGCTGCGCGCGATACGTGATGTGCTGGGCGCCGAGGTGGCGACCGACGCGGTGATGGACGCGTGGACGGCCGCCTACGGGCAACTGTCCGACATCCTGATCGGGGCCGAGCGGGCGCGCTACGACGCGCAGGCCGCGGCACCTGGCGGCTGGCGCGGGCAGCGTGCCTTCACCGTGCTGCGCAAGGTGCGCGAGAGTGCCGAAATCACGTCTTTTCACCTCGTTCCGGCCGATGGCGGCGCGCTCATGGACTTTGCGCCGGGCCAGTACATCGGCCTGTGCCTGACCGTGGAAGGCAAGGACATCCGGCGCAACTACTCGCTGTCGGCCGCGCCCAACGGGCGCAGCTACCGCATCAGCGTCAAGCGCGAGCCGGGCGGCGTGGCATCGAACCACCTGCACGACCAGGTGCACGAGGGTGACACCCTGCAACTGCTGCCCCCGTCGGGCGGCTTCGTGCTGGCCGAGGGCGAGCGCCCCGTGGTGCTGATCAGCGGCGGCGTGGGCATCACCCCCACGCTGGCCTTGCTGGAGCAGGCGCTGGCCACCGAGCGCCCGGTGACCTTCATCCACTGCGCGCGCAATGGCGAGGTGCATGCCTTTCGCGAGCAGATCGAAGAGGCCGCCACGCGCCACCCGGCGCAACTGCAGCGCTACTACTGCTACGACGAGGTGACCCCGGGCGCACCCGGCCTGCCGCATGCCGTGGGCCGGCTCGACCTGGATCTGCTGGAGCGCTGGCTGCCCCGCGATACGCGCGACGTGGATGCCTACTTCCTCGGGCCCAAGCCCTTCATGCAGCAGGTGCGCCGCGGCCTGCGCCACTGGGGCATGCCCGATGCGCAGTCGCGCTTCGAATTCTTCGGGCCCGCATCGGCCCTGGAATAACAGCGGGCACAGGGGCGCTCAGCCCCTCTCGATCCCGAGGCGCCTGGCCATGCGCGCGAGGTTGGCCGCATCGATGCGCAAGGACCGTGCGGCCGGTGCCCACTGCTGGTTGTGCTGTGCCAGCGCGTCGAGCACCATGCGCCGCTCCAGCTGCGCCACGGCGTCGCGCAGGCCCAGGTGACTGGCGGGCGCTTCGGGCGTGGCGGGTGGTGCCGTGGCCGTGGTCGTGTTCTTCGCGCTGCCGAGGTCCAGGTCCTCGGCCGACAGGGTGAGGATGCGCGGGCGCTGCGCATGCCGGCCCAGCGCCTTGACCACGCTGCGGCCCAGCAGGTGTTCGAGCTCGCGCACATTGCCCGGCCAGTCGTAGGCCAGCAGGGCGGCCTGGGCCGCGGCGTCCAGCCGCACGGCGCCCAGGCCCATGCGTGAGCGCGCCTCCTCCAGGAAGAAGCCGCCGATGGGCAGCACATCGCGCCCGCGCTCGCGCAGCGGTGGCACCGGCAGCGGGTACACGCTCAGGCGGTGGTAGAAGTCCGCGCGCATGCGGCCCTCGCGCACTTCCTGCGCCAGGTCGCGGTTGGTGGCGGCAATCACGCGCACATCCACGCGGTGTTCGCGGTCGGAGCCCAGGCGCTGCAGCTGGCCGCTTTGCAGCACGCGCAGCAGCTTGGCCTGCACGGGAGGGGGCAACTCGGCCACTTCGTCGAGGAAGAGGGTGCCGCCATCGGCCAGCTCGAACTTGCCGCGCCGCTCGCCCACGGCACCGGTGAAGGCGCCGCGCACGTGGCCGAAGAGCTCGCTCTCCACCAGGCTGTCGGGCAGGGCCGCGCAGTTGATGCTGACCAGCGGGCGCCTGGCGCGCGGCGATGCGGCATGCAGGGCCTGGGCCACCAGCTCCTTGCCGGTACCGGTCTCGCCCTGGATCAGCACGCACAGCTCGGTCGGGCCAGCTAGCGCGATCTCCTTGAGCAGGCGCTTGTGCGCTGCGCCATGCCCGATGAGCTGGCGCGGCCCGCCGCGCGCGCCGGCCGCCTGCGTGGCATAGGTGTCGGCGCGCAGGCGCTCGCCCTCGGCCTCGGCCGCCAGGCCATGCAGGCGCGTGGCCACGGCCACGCTGGCGGCGGCCAGGCTGGCAAAGGCCTGCAGCGTGGGCAGCGCCACACGCGAGAAGCGGCCCACCTCCAGCGCGTCGAGCGTGACCACGCCCCAGGGCCGGCCGTCCACCTGCAGCGCGCAACCCATGCAGTCGTGCACCGGCAGGTGGCCTTGCAGGCCCTCCACCAGGCCGTCGAAGGGGTCGGGCAGGCCGCAGTCGGCGGCAAAGCGCACGGGACCGCTGGCGGCCAGCAGCTGCATGAAGCGCGGGTGCTCGGCCACGCGAAAGCGCCGCCCCATCGTGTCGCGCGAGAGGCCATTGACGGCCAGGGGCACCAGCCATTCGCCGTCGAGCCGCAGCACGGCGGTGGCGTCGCAGGGCAACAGCACGCGCAAGGCCTCCAGCAGGCGCCGGTGGCGCTCGGTCTCGGGCAGGTCTTGCGCCAGGTCGGCCATCAGGGGCAGCAGCGCGGTGAGCAGGGTCTGGGGGGTCATGGGGGCGCAAACGTGCCGCCATTGTCCCGCGGGTGGATTGGACTCGTGGGGTGTGCGGGAACTCGCCCAGACCGCCATCTGAGGAGAACCCTCTACATATTTTGTTTACAAACTGATACGATTTGCGCAGATCGAGCTCCAGGCACCGTTGTTCAGTGCATGGGGGCTTGGGATGGGGTGCAGGGTGTGGCTGAAGGTGGCCGCAGCCATCCACCCCGCAGGCAAGATTTCTGGGAATATTTTGAGGTGAACGCGATGCGCGCGGGCAAACGACAACCATGGACCGGTCGCCAACGGTGGCTGGCAACAGGCCTGGCACTGGCCGGCTGCCTGGCAGCAGGGCCGGTGGCCGCGGGCACGCTGGGCGGCACCCTGCAGGCGCAGATGCAACTCACGGCCGGCTGCATGGTCGCTGGCAGTTCCGGCGCCTCGGCGGGCCTGAACTTCGGCACCCTGGATTTCGGCACCCGCCCCGGCACGTTCACGGGCACCGTCACCGCCACGCCCTCGGGCGCCGAGGGCGTCTCCGGTCCCACGCAACTGGTCTGCTCGCCCGAGGTGCTGGGCATCAGCATCCAGGTCGGCCCCGGTGCCTACGCGGGCCAGGGCACGGGCATCGGCACTGGCTCGCGCGCCATGCGCCATGGCAGCACCGCCGCCTACATCCCCTACGAGTTGTACCGCGACGCCGGCCATACCCAGCCCTATCCTGCCGGCTCGGCCGTTACCGGAATCAATGTGCCGGCCAGCGGCGCGGCGTTCTCGCTGCCCATCCACGGCCAGATCAACAAATCGACCCCGGCCGCCCTGCCCGCGGGCATGTACACCGACACGCTGCAGGTTACGGTCACCTATTGAGGGGAGGGCCGGCCTGCAGGTCGGCCATTTGTCGCTGCCAGGGACGCAGCATTGTCTTACGCGGCCCGCGTGGCGTGGGGCCTAAGGTCGGGGCATCCATTTGATCGCTCCAGGAGCCCGCCATGCCCCCGTCCCCATCGTCTTCCGGTCAGGTTCCCCACTCTTCGGGCCGCAACCGCTCTGCCACCGGCCGCACGGTCGCCATCATCGCCGTCGTGGTGGGTTTTCTGCTGATCGCCATCATGGTGCCCTGGTAGGCGCACCAAGGACAACAGCGCTCAGCTGCGCGCCGCCACCATCGCCGCGAACCGGCTGAGCACGCTGCCCGCGTCCGGTGTTGCGTTGACATGGTCACCCAGCGCCCCGTCGACATGGTTCACATAGGCCTGCATCGCCTGCGCCGAAAATTCCGGGTGGAACTGCACGCCCCAGCCGCAGCCGCCCACGCGAAAGGCCTGGTGCGGTTCCAGATCACTGCGCGCCAGCAGCACGGCCCCCTGCGGCAGGCCCAGCACCGATTGGTAGTGCACCAGTTGCGCCGGGAACTGGTCGGGCAGCCCTGCCAGCAGCGCGTCCTGCGCAGCATCTGGCATCAACCGTACGGTGTGCGTGCCCACCTCCGGCCCGCCAGGCAGGTCGTCCACCTGCCCGCCAAACGCGTGCGCCAGCAACTGGTGCCCGTAGCAGATGCCGAGCACCGGCACCTGCGCCTCGACACAACGCCGCATCCACAGCGCGAGCCGCTCGCTCCACGGCTCGCGGTGCGACACCATGGCATGCGAGCCGCTGACCACCACGGCCGACAGCGCTGACGGATCGGGAAGATCGGCCGACTCTTGCTGCGCATCGATGCGCCGCTGGGGCAGTGCATCCCCCAGGCCGGCGGCGATCCAGTCGTCGAAATCGCCCTGGGCGGCGCGTATGCCGGGGAAGGTCTTTCCGGCGGCGACGATGAGGATAGGTTTGCGGAAGGGGCTTGGATCGGGGCTTGCGGTCATGTGTGCAGCGGCAGGGGTCATCCAGAAAAAAAGCGCCCCAAAGGGCGCCTGTGGTTCCTGTCATTGGCAGAGACCGTGGTCGCCGGAACCTGGATGCGTAAACGATTTTATCTGTGCGCGGCCTCCAGAAAACCCATGTGCAGCCGGGGCGCGCAGTCCGATGCAATGGACGCCCCGATCCTCACATCCGTTCAACGGGCAAGGGCCGGCGGTATTGCCTGTGCCGTCCAGAGTGCCAGGCCGCCCTCCAGGCTCCAGGCGTTGGCATGGCCCAGGCGGCGCAGTGCGCGCGCCGCCTGCGCGCTGCGGTTGCCGCTGCGGCAGTAGAACAGCACGGGCCTGTCGGCCTCCAGCCCCAGCCAGGTGGGCAAGGCATTGAGCAGGCTGCCCAGGGGAACCGCCTGAACATTCGGGTGGACGCCTTGCCCCAGATCGGGCCTGTCGCCCAGCGCGTGCTCGTAGGGTTCACGCACGTCGACCAGAAGCGGGGCTGGGGACGTCCCGAACTGCAGGTGCAATCGCTCCCGGGACAGCGTCAGGGCCTCTGGCTCGGTATGCAGTGCCTTGGAGCACTCGGCCTGGCCCAGGGTCCAGGCGAAGTGCTGTGCATCGTCGTGACCGGGCAGCAGCAGCGCATGGGGTGCCAAGGCCTGGGTCAACCAGTGCAGGGAGCCCGCGTCTGCCATGGCGGCGGCTCCCACAAAGGCCAGCTGGCCTTGGTCGAGCGTGTGCAGGGCATAGGCGCCTGCATCGGCGCTGTGCCCGGGTGGCGCCAGCTGCGTGATGCGGTGGTGACCCAGCTGAATCTGGTGCTCGCCCTGCGGCCACCCCAGGGGTTCGACGGCCCCCAGCGCCTGCATGGACTCCGGAAAGGCGGCGCACAGTGTGGCCACCGATGCGGCATGTGCGATGCGGCTGGTGGTTGCCAGCACCGCGACCAGGGTGTGGTGGTGGCGGCGCTGCCACTGCGTGATCTGTTCGGTATGTGCGGGCAGGGGGTCGATGAGCACGCAGTGGCGGCGGGTCGCATCGGCCACCAGGTAGCAGCAGGCGCCATCGACCACGAAGCGGGTCACCAGACCGGTGGGCGTGGTGTTGCCAGCGGGCGCATGGACCGTCAAGCCATGGGCGCGCAGCGAGGCGCCGCAGGCGCGGATGCGTGCACAGGCACGCTCGATGAGCTCACAGGAGTCGGCCGCACCGAAGGACAGGCGCACGGCCGCCGAACTCTGCCAGGCGGGCATGCCCATGGCCTCCAGCACATAGCTGGGTTGGGCCTTGGCCGCGCTGCAGGCTGAGCCACCGCTGACGCGCAGGCCGGCGGCATCGAACAGGTCCAGCAGCAGCCTGGAAGCAAGGCCGGGCACGGCGAAGTTCAGCGTCGTCGGCAGGCTCAGCGATGGCGGGGCATTGAATACCAGCCCGGGGAAGGCGTCGGTCAGCGCCAACGCCAGGCGCTCGCGGTGCGCCAACAGCGTCTCCTGGTCCGCAAAGGTGTCCCCCGCTTCCAGCGCCCGCAGCACCTCGCCCAGCGCGGCAATGCCCGCGATGTTCTCGGTCCCTGCGCGCAGCGCGCCTTCCTGCCCACCCCCTGTCATCAGCGGGGTGAAGGGTGCGCCTTCGCGCACGTACAGCATGCCGATCCCCTTGGGCGCATAGAGCTTGTGCCCCGAAAAGGGGGCGTAGTCGATGCGGCGCTCGGCCAGATGCAGTGGCAATTTGCCGAGGGCCTGCACGCTGTCGACCAGCCACAGCGCAGTGCTGCCCGCCAGTGCCGCGCGGATGCCGTCGAGGTCGCTGACCACGCCGGTCTCGTTGTTGGCTGCCATCGTGCACACCAGCCCGGCCTGCGGCGCCTGCAGGCGCAGCCAGGCCAGGTCGTGCCGGCCCTGGTGGTCCACCGGGATGGCGCGCACCGGCAAGTGCACGCCCAGCAGGGCATTCCAGTGCCTGAGTGCCTCCGGCACCGCCTTGTGTTCGGTGGCCCCGTAGAGCAGCTGCAGGGGTTGTTGGGTTTCTCCGGCATCGCGTCGGCGGCGCAGTTCGGTCAGGGCCGACAGCACCGCGGTCTGTATGCCCTCGGTGGCGCCACTGGTGAAGCACAGTTGGCCACCGGCCGCACCCAGCAAGCGGCGGGCGCGGTCCCGCACCTGCTCCATGAGCGCCCGGGCCTTCAGGCCGCTGCCATGGATGCTGCTGGGGTTGCCAAAGGCTTCGCCCATCACCGCCAGAGCCGCCAGGCGGGCCTGGGGGAGTACCGGTGTCGTGGCGTTGGCATCGAGATAAATTTCTTCCATGGCGCCAAATTCTCGGCGAGCCCACGCAGCAAGGGCTTGCAATCTTTCCAAAAATTGGCCAAAAAAATGGAACTAAAATCTAAAAATCATGGCAAAAGTAAAATTGGATTCTATTGATTGCAAATTGATAGAGATTCTTCAGGTCGATGCCGAAACACCGATCGCGGACATGTCAGCCCGCGTGGGCCTCTCGGCCACCCCCTGCTGGCGGCGCGTCCAGCGCCTCAAGGAGATGGGGGTGATCACCCGCCACGTCGCCCTGGTGGACGCAGCCAAGGTGAACGTAGGGGTCACGGTGTTCGTGTCGGTGCGCACGAGCACCCACACCGAGGAGTGGTTCGAGCGCTTTCGCGCCACGGTCCAGGCCATTCCCGAGGTGGTGGAGTTCTACCGCATGAGCGGTGACGTGGACTACCTGCTGCGCGTCGTGGTGCCCGACATCGCCGCCTATGGCAAGGTGTACAAGCGCCTGATCGCCGGCACCCAGCTGTTCGACGTGTCTTCCAGTTTTGCGATGGAAGAGTTGAAGTTCACGACGGCGTTGCCTCTGTCCTATGTTGAGTAGAACGGCTGCCGGGCTGGTGGGCAGGCCGATATCCACCTGCTGTATGGGTGGGGAGGACAAAAAGGCGCCTGGGAAGGTGCATGTTTGCTTGATACCTGGCGAGGACCGTGGTTTCGAACCAAAGTAATCTCATACTCTACTTCAGCCCATTTCACAGAGTTGCACGCCTATGTCATCTCCCCTGTCTCCAATGCTGGTTCAGTACCTCGTTGGACTCTGCTGTTTGCGATGGGGATCGGAAGCCGTCGATGTCACCCTGGGTGACTACGTCCTTGACAGCGCGGCCGGTAAAGAAAGAGACGTGGATGTCACCGTGAGGGTAAACGCAGGAGCCGAGGGCGTTTTTGCCTTCATGGGCTACGAAGTGAAAAAAGAGGCGCTGCCTCTAGACGTGACAGTCGTCGAACAGCTTTCCGCAAAGCTGAAAGACATGGAAGAAATCACTCATCGGGCAATTGTCTCAACCTCTGGGTACACAGAAGCAGCACGTAAGAAGGCATCAGCGCACGGAATCACGCTATATGAGCTGAAGCGTTGGACGCGCCCAGTGAACGAACAATTTCCGTCGTTCTCAGAAACCAGCGTGAGCATTGAGCACTTCTTTATGACAGGTCGTGTAAGCCTGTATTGGGTCAATTGGCATATGAAGGTGGTTTGCGCGAACCGGCACAAGCCCTTCGCTATCAACGATACGGATGCAGTCCTCGCAAAAAGCGGAAAGGCCCACAAGAAATTCACTTCCTTTGGTGACCTAAAAAATGAGCTCTACCTTCGATCAACCGAGACGCTAATTCAGTTCGACCACGTTCGGGCTGTGATGGAGACTTTCCCGATTCCGAACCCGGTGGAGGGAGGCTGGGAAGGAGGCCCAGCATGGCCATATGCCCACACACTAGATGTGTCAGGGGATGCCGCACACCTAAAAGTCGACGACGAGGTACTGGCAATAGCAAACATCACGATTGCAGGGCAGCTGCAATGGCAAAAGCATGGCGAGAGGGCTCTCTACTATGTCATGGAAGACGTGGAAGCAAAGAGCGCTTTTGCTGGCGCGATTGTGTTTCCTGAACTGCGCGCTGGAGAGATGAAAGCCCTCATCGTCTCTCCTAGATCTCGAGAAGTAGACGTGAGATTCGTTCAGTTGCTAGAAAAGCAACTGAACATCCTGAAGGGGGTCAGTCTCACTCGCGAAGGCGAGTCTACTTAAGGCGCTGTGGTGCGGTTTCTGGACTCGATAGGTGGTGCGCTTCACATCCAGCATGAGGGCTTCGAGGTGGACGGCCTGGAGGTCAAGGCCCACCTCGACTTCGGCTGCGGCTGGGCTGCTCTGGTGGGCTGAGTCAAGAGCACCGGCATGAACTGAAGCGATAGAGCATTACTCGGCGAGTGACCTGGAACAATCAAACCCCCAGAGCACGCGGCAGCGACCTTCACGCTGCGTGGCGTGCACCAGCCCCGCATGGTTCGCCATGCGGGCTTTTTGTGGGGGAATAGAGGGCAACCGGGTCGTCCCTCTGATCGGGCGGGGCTATACGGTCACCTTGGGGTGACACTATCTGTGAACAGCCCACTCATGCCTTTGGGATAGCTTTACTGACACCCAACTCTTTCATTTTGGCAATCCGACTGGCTTTGTCAGCACGCGCCACGTACCACTCACGGTCCAGAAGGTGGATGAGCTTAAGCAGTGTCTCGGCTTCGCCTGGCTCAACGTCAACAATGAGGCTCACATTTTGTTCAGGGTGTGCGCCAATGTTCCCTATGCTTTTGACGGCCGTCATTGCGTCATAGAGGTCTGAATCGCATCGGTCCTGAATAGCTTCAAGCTCCGCGTGAAGGGTTTTCTTTCCCGTCACCGAGAAGAAGTCTCGCACCATACCCTGAAGGGCCCGACGAGCTAGCGTTGCGGAGGCCTTGGGGCTCAAAGAAGCAATTAAATATGCTTCGTTGTAGTCCTCTCCAACATGTTTCGGCACTCCCGCCGAAAGTGGCTGAGCACAAGTGGGAAGAAACGTGAATTCACCAACTCCCACCTGTCTTGTACGGTCTACATCCGGGTAGCTTGGGTTCTGCTTGTCGCGAGTGGCTCGATGAACGGTGACTTTGAAAAATTGAGCCCTGCAGCTGCGATTGGGACAGTCAATCAGTACGCCGCCCACGGCGACCCCGGAGTCGTCTGGTGAGGCAGACGTCATGAGCCCCATCCTTTTCTCATGGAAATTTGGCCCGGTGATCGTCGTGTGCACTCCACACGTCGGGCATACCCAATTAAACGCGTCTGCCATCGCTACCCTCTCTGGTGGGCTGATTGGTGGGTGAAACAAAAAAGCGCCTGGAAAGGCGCATGTTTGCTGGGGATCTGGCGGAGACTGTGAGATTCGAACTCACGGACGGTTGCCCGTCGGCAGTTTTCAAGACTGCTGGTTTAAACCGCTCACCCAAGTCTCCGGGAGGGAAGGCGCGTATTCTAGCCGGCTGCAGCGGCCCCTGCCTTGGTCAGCATGCCCTTGGTCTCGATGAAGCGCACCACCTCGGCCAGGCCGGCCAGGGTTTTCAGGTTGGTCATCACGAAGGGGCGCAGGCCCTGGGGCGTGGTGCGCATGCGCACGGTGTCCGACTCCATCACCGACAGGTCGGCGCCCACATGCGGGGCCAGGTCGGTCTTGTTGATGATGAACAGGTCGCTCTTGGTGATGCCGGGGCCGCCCTTGCGCGGGATTTTTTCGCCGGCGGCCACGTCGATCACGTAGATGGTCAGGTCCGACAGCTCGGGGCTGAAGGTGGCGGCCAGGTTGTCGCCGCCGCTCTCCACGAACACCACGTCGGCATTGGGGAACTGCTCCAGCATGCGGTCGATGGCTTCGAGGTTGATCGAGGCGTCTTCGCGGATCGCCGTGTGCGGGCAGCCGCCCGTTTCCACGCCCAGGATGCGCTCGGCGGGCAGGGCGCCGCTCACCGTCAGCAGGCGCTGGTCTTCCTTGGTGTAGATGTCGTTGGTGATGGCGATCAGGTCGTAGTCATCGCGCATGGCCTTGCACAGCATTTCGAGCAAGGTGGTCTTGCCCGAGCCCACGGGGCCGCCGATGCCCACGCGCAGCGGGGGCAGGTGCTTGGTGCGGTTGGGAACGTGGTGCAGCGCGCTGGTGTGGGTCGTGGTGGTCGTCATGATCTGAAAAGGCGGGAGTATTGGGTTTCGTGCCGGGCCGAAAGAATGGCCAGCATCGGGGAAAAGGCCTGGCGCTCGCCATCGGGCAGCGCCAGCGCGTAGGTGGCGGCTTCGGGGATGGCCTGGGCGAGCCTGGCCAGGATGCGCTGGCCCGCGCTCTGGCCCAGGGCCATGGACTTGAGCGCAGCCTGCACCATGTTCTCGGCCCAGCCGAAGGCAAAGGCCAGCAGCACGTCGTAGACCGAGGCCTCGGTGGTCGATGCGGCCAGCGCAAAGGCCACGGGGTAGGTGGGCGGCAGCGCGGCCAGGGCCTGCACGGCCGGCATGCGCGCCGCATCGCCCTGGTGCTGGTTGCGCAGCCAGTCGGCCAGCGAGCGGCCCATCTGTTCGGTCTGCAGGCGCAGCTCGCTGGTCTCGCGCGTGTGCAGCACCCAGTCGTTGAGCTCGCGCACATGCGCCATGTCGGCCTGGCGCCAGGCGCCCACGGCCTGGGCCACCACGGCCAGGTCGCTGCGCGCCTGGGTGATGTGCAGCTGGTCCAGCAGCCAGGCGGCCACCGCCGCCTCGGACGCCACGCCGGCCGTCTCGATGGCGCTCTCCAGCCCCTCGGAATACGAGAACCCGCCCACGGGCAGCGCGGGCGAGGCCAGCCAGATCAGCTGCAGCAGGCTGGCCGCGGGCAGCGCCGTGGGGGCGGGGGGCTCGCGCATCATCATGGTATGGGTGGCTTGCGGTGCCGCCTGGTGCCGCGCTCAGTGCGCATGCTTGTGGCCGTGCCCGTCACCATGGCCGTGATCGTGGTCGTGGTCGTGATCGTGATCGTGCCCATGGTCATGGGCGTGTTCGTGTGCGTGGCCATGGTCGCCATGGCCATGCCCGTGGTGGCCGTGCCCGCCGCCATGCCCCGCCGCATAGGCGCCGCCCTCGGGCTCGAAGGCCATGTCCTTCGCCTGCACGATCAGGTGCATGGCGCGCAGCATGTCGGCCAGCACATGGTCGGGCTCGATCTTCAGGTGGTCGGGCTGCAGCTCGATGGGCACGTGGCGGTTGCCCAGGTGGTAGGCCGCGCGCACCAGGTCGAACGGCGTGCCGTGGTTCTTGCAGTGCGTGATGTAGAGCACTGCTTGCGGTGCCGCCAGCACGCGCACCAGCGAGCCGTCTTCGGCCACCAGCACGTCGCCACCGCGCACCACGGTGCCGCGCGGCAGGAACACGCCCAGCTCCCGCCCGATGGAGTCGGTGGTGGAAAAGCGGCTCTTCTGGCGCACGTCCCAGTCGAGTTCGACCGTGGTGGCGCGCTTGAGCAGCACGGGGGCCAGGCCATGGCCTTGCGCGAGGAGTTTGCCGACGGAAATCATGGATGCGAATACGGTAGAGAAGAGGTCGGGTTCAGCGCGTGGTGGGGCGCGAGCCCATGGCCGTGAGCACGCCCAGGCCGATGAAGGAGGTGCCGGCCAAGCGGTTGCCCCACACCGCATGGCGCGTGGCCTGGCCCAGGCGGGGTGCCACCAGGCTGGCGGCCAGCACATAGAAAAGATCGGTGCATGCTGCTATGGCCACGAAGGTGCAGCCCAGTGCCAGGGTCTGCGCCAGCGCGCTGCCCTGCGCGTCCATGAACTGTGGCAGGAAGGCGGCGAAGAACAGGCTGGTCTTGGGGTTGAGCAGGGCCACCACGAAGCCGTCGCGGAACACGCGGCCCAAAGGCTGGCGGGATACTGCCGTGCCGTCGCTCGTGGTTGCGGCTGGGCGCGCGAACCACATGCGCAGGCCCAGGTAGACCAGGTAGGCGGCGCCAGCCCACTTCACCACCGTGAAGGCGGCCGACGACACGGCGAACAGCGCCGCCAAGCCTAGCGCCGCGCCAATCGCATTGCCCAGGTTGCCCAGCGCCACGCCCAGCACCGAGGCCAGGCCGCAGGCGCGGCCCTGGGCCACCGTGCGCGCCACGATGTAGACCACCGCAGGGCCGGGGGTGAGCGCAAGGACGAGGCTGGCGCCCGCAAAGGCGAGCAGCAAATGGGTTTCGGGCAGCATGGGCGGTACTCCGGGGTTCGTTCAGCGATCGGTCAGAACAGGAAGTATCGCTGTGCCATGGGCAGCTGGGTGGCCGGCTCGCAGGTGAGCAACTGGCCGTCGGCGCGCACGGTGTAGGTCTGGGCGTCCACCTCCATGCGCGGGGTGTAGCTGTTGTGCACCATGTGCTCCTTGCGCACACCGCGGATGTTGCGCACCGCGACCAGGCTCTTGGCCAGCCCGAAGCGCTCGCCAATGCCCGCCGCCAGCCCTGCCTGCGAGACAAAGGTCAGCGAGGTGCGCGCGATGGCCCCGCCGAAGGCGCCGAACATCGGCCGGTAATGCACCGGCTGCGGCGTGGGGATGGAGGCATTCGGGTCGCCCATGGCCGCCATGGCGATGAAGCCGCCCTTCAAGATCAGCGCCGGCTTCACGCCGAAGAAGGCCGGCTTCCAGATCACCAGGTCGGCCCACTTGCCCACCTCGATGGAGCCCACCTCGTGGCTGATGCCGTGGGCGATGGCCGGGTTGATGGTGTACTTGGCCACGTAGCGCTTGATGCGTGTGTTGTCGTTGCGCGCGCTGTCGCCTTCGAGCGTGCCGCGCTGGGCCTTCATCTTGTGCGCCGTCTGCCAGGTGCGCAGGATCACCTCGCCCACCCGGCCCATGGCCTGGCTGTCGCTGCTCATCATGCTGATGGCGCCCAGGTCGTGCAGGATGTCCTCGGCCGCGATGGTCTCCTTGCGAATGCGGCTTTCGGCAAAGGCCAGGTCTTCGGCAATGCCGGCATCGAGGTGGTGGCACACCATGAGCATGTCCACATGCTCGTCCAGCGTGTTCACCGTGTAGGGCATGGTCGGGTTGGTGGAGGAGGGCAAAAAGTTTGCCTCGCCCACCACGCGCAGGATGTCGGGCGCATGGCCGCCGCCCGCGCCCTCGGTGTGGAAGGCGCAGATGCCGCGCCCGCCCACGGCGGCAATGGTGTTCTCGACAAAGCCCGATTCATTGAGCGTGTCGCTGTGGATGGCGACCTGCGTGTCCGTCTCCTCGGCCACGTCCAGGCAGTTGCTGATGGCCGCGGGCGTGGTGCCCCAGTCCTCGTGCAGCTTGAGGCCGATGGCCCCAGCCTCAATCTGCTCGCGCAGCGGCGCCGGCAGGCTGGCATTGCCCTTGCCCAGGAAACCCAGGTTCATCGGGAAGGCATCGGCCGCCTGCAGCATGCGCTCCATGTTCCAGGTGCCCGAGGTGCTGGTGGTGGCCAGCGTGCCCGTGGCCGGGCCCGTGCCGCCGCCCAGCATGGTGGTCACGCCCGAGGCCAGGGCCTCCTCGATCTGCTGCGGGCAGATGAAGTGGATGTGGCTGTCGATGCCGCCCGCGGTGACGATATTGCCCTCGCAGCTGATGACCTCGGTGCCCGCGCCGATGATGATGTCCACGCCCGTCTGCGTGTCGGGGTTGCCGGCCTTGCCGATGGCCACGATGCGCCCGCCCTTGAGGCCGATGTCCGCCTTGACGATGCCGGTGTGGTCGATGATGAGCGCATTGGTCAGTACCGTGTCCACCGCGCCCTCGTCGCGTGTGCGCTGGCTCTGCGCCATGCCGTCGCGGATGGTCTTGCCGCCGCCGAACTTCACCTCTTCGCCGTAGCCGCCGGCGCGCAGGGTGTAGTCCGCCTCCACCTCGGCGATCAGGTCGGTGTCAGCCAGGCGCACGCGGTCGCCCACGGTGGGGCCGAACATCTCCGCATAGGCGCGTCGTCCAATGGTTGCCATGGTTCAAAACCTTTTGCTGGTGCCCGGCGCGGGGCTCGAATGGATAGCGATGGAGAAGAGGGCAGGGCGCAGCATCACAGCGCGCCCTGCACCAGCCCGCGAAAGCCGTAGACCGTGCGGTCGCCCGCATAGTCCACCAGCTCCACGGTGCGCTCCTGCCCGGGCTCGAAGCGCACGGCCGTGCCCGAGGCGATGTTCAGCCGCATGCCGCGCGCGGCCTCGCGGTCGAAGCCCAGGGCGCCGTTGGTCTCGGCAAAGTGGTAGTGCGAACCCACCTGGATGGGCCGGTCCGCCGTGTTGCGCACCAGCACGGTCAGCGTGCGGCGCCCGGGGTTCAGGGCATGCTCGCCCGCGTCGATCAGCAGTTCGCCTGGGGTCATGGTGGCGTGTCCTTGTCGGGGGTGTTTTTCAAGCCAGCTGCAGCAGCATGGCGCCACCCAGGGCGGCCACGCCGGCACCGGCCGCGCGCGCCAGCCACACGCTGCGCTGGCGCAGTGCCCAGCCTGCGGCCAGGCCGGCGCAGTGCAGCAGCACTGTGGCGCACAGCATGCCGGCCAGGGTCTGCCAGGCGCTGTCGCTGCCGGCCAGTTCGTAGCCGTGGGCCAGGCCGTGGAACAGCGCGAACACGCCCACGCCCAGCGTCGCCACGATGCCCGGCACGCGCAGGCGCGATGCCACCAGCAGACCCGTGGCCAGCAGCGATGCGGCAATCATCGGCTCTACGGCGGGAATGGCGATACCCTGCAGGCCCATCACCGCGCCCACCAGCAGCAGGCTGGCAAAGCCCAGCGGGCCCCACAGCAGCTCGGGCCCGGCGCGGCGCGCGGCCAGCGCGCTCCACAGGCCCACGGCCACCATGGCGGCCAGGTGGTCCAGCCCGAACAGGGGGTGGGTGAAGCCGCTGAAGAAATCGTGGTGCGTGTGCGCCACGCCATCGGTGTGGGCACTGGCGGCCGCGGCCAGCGTGGCCAGGGCGATGAAGGCAAGGGTGCGGGATGCGCGCATGGGTCAGGGTCTCCGGGGGAGTGGCTTAAACAATCGGTTGGTGCACGGTGACGAGCTTGGTGCCGTCCGGGAAGGTGGCCTCCACCTGGATGTCGGGGATCATCTCGGCGATGCCGTCCATCACGTCAGCGCGGGTCAGTACGCTGCGCCCCTCGCTCATGAGCTGGGCCACGGTCTTGCCGTCGCGTGCGCCTTCCATCACGGCCGCGCTGATCAGGGCCATGGCCTCGGGGTAGTTGAGCTTGAGGCCCCGCGCCTTGCGGCGCTCGGCCAGCAGGGCCGCGGTGAAGATCAGCAGCTTGTCCTTTTCGCGGGGGGTGAGTTCCATGGTCTTGGCGGTGTGGTGATCGGGTGGGGCAGCGCGGTGCCGCGCGCGGGGGGCGGGGGGTGTCCCTGGTCCGCACCATCATAGTGAGCAAGCGCCGTGCCGGCCATACGTCGATTGGCGCATCCGCCGTGGCCCGCACGACGCCAGTGGCATGGAAACTGCACCAGCACAGGGACTGCCGCTCCCCACCCCCACGCCTTCCCCATGCCACCCACCGCCGCCACCATCGCCCCGCCCGACGCGGGCGTCCCTGCGCGGGGCGGCATGGATGTGAGCGCAGACATGGGTGCGGACGCCCAGGCCCCGCAACAGGTCGTCAAGGTCCGGCGCGACTACAACAGCTGGGTGGCCACCGAGACCATGGAGGACTACGCCCTGCGCTACACCCCGCAGCGCTTTCGCAAGTGGTCCGAATGGCGCGTGGCCAACACCGCCTTCGGCGCGGCATCCTTCCTGATCCTGGAGGCCGTGGGTGCCACGCTGCTGGTGCAGTACGGCTTCATCAATGCCTTCTGGGCCATCGTCGCCACGGGGCTCATCATCTTCCTGGCGGGCCTGCCCATCAGCGTCTACGCCGCGCGCTACGGGGTGGACATGGACCTGCTCACGCGCGGCGCGGGCTTTGGCTACATCGGCTCCACGCTCACCTCGCTGATCTACGCCTCCTTCACCTTCATCTTCTTCGCGCTGGAGGCGGCCGTCATGGCCTATGCGCTGGAGCTGGCGCTCGACATCCCGCCCACCTGGGGCTACCTGATCTGCGCCATCGTGGTGATTCCCCTGGTCACCCACGGTGTTTCGGCCATCAGCCGGCTGCAGGTGTGGAGCCAGCCGCTGTGGCTGGTGATGCTGGTGGTGCCGTTCGTCTACGTCATAACGCACGATCCTGGTGCGTTCTCGGGCATATCGCACTATGGTGGTGAATCCGGCCGGGGCGCCACGTTCCAGTTGCCCTTGTTTGGTGCGGCGCTCACGGTCGGCATCGCGCTCATTACCCAGATGGGGGAGCAGGCCGACTACCTGCGCTTCATGCCCGCGCGCACCCAGGCCACGCGCGGGCGCTGGTGGCTGGGTGTGCTCGCCGGCGGGCCGGGCTGGGTGGTGCTCGGGGTGCTCAAGATGCTGGGCGGCGCGCTGCTGGCCTACCTGGCGCTGACCCACATGGTGCCGGCCGACCGCGCCGTCGACCCCAACCAGATGTACCTGGTGGCCTACGAATACGTGTTTCCGCACTACGGCTGGGCGGTGGCGGCCACGGCGCTGTTCGTGGTGGTCTCGCAGATGAAGATCAACGTCACCAATGCCTATGCGGGCTCGCTGGCCTGGTCCAACTTCTTCTCGCGCCTCACGCACAGCCACCCGGGGCGGGTGGTGTGGGTGGTGTTCAACACCCTCATCGCCTTCATGCTGATGGAGATGAACGTCTTTCGCGCCATGGGCGAGGTGCTGGGCCTGTACTCCAACATCGCCATCGCCTGGATCATGTCGGTGGTGGCCGACCTGGTCATCAACAAACCCCTGGGCCTGTCGCCCAAGGGCATCGAGTTCAAGCGCGCCCACCTGTACGACATCAACCCCGTGGGCGTGGGCTCCATGGCGCTGGCCTCGGTGGTCTCCATCAGCGCCCACCTGGGCCTGTTCGGCCCGCTGCCGCAGGCCTTCTCGGCGGTGATCGCCATGGCCGTGGCCTTTGTCACCGCGCCGCTCATCGCCTGGGCCACGCAGGGGCGCTACTACATCGCGCGCCAGCCCGAGCCGCCCGCTGTGCCCATGCACGGCCCGGTGAGTGGGCAGGTCGCGGCCGATCTGGGCACCTATGCCCGCTTTTCGGTACAGCGCTGCGTCATCTGCGAGCGCGAGTACGAAGCGCCCGACATGGCCCAGTGCCCGGCCTACGGCGGCGGCATCTGCTCGCTGTGCTGCACGCTCGACGCGCGCTGCGGTGACCTGTGCAAGCCCCACGCGAGCATGGCCGTGCAGTGGTCCTCGGCCCTGCGCTGGGTGCTGCCGCGCGCCGTGTGGCGCTACCTCGATACCGGCCTGGGCCACTTCCTGCTGCTGATGCTGGTGATCGCGCCGCTGCTGGCCTCCGTCATGGGCCTGCTGTACCACCAGGAGCTCAACACCATCGGCCAGGCCATGACCAACACCGAGGTGCTGGCCGCCCCCGAGGTGGCGCTGCGCTCGGGCCTGCTCAAGGCCTACCTGGCGCTCCTGGTCATCTCCGGCATCGTCGCCTGGTGGCTGGTGCTGGCGCACAAGAGCCGCCAGGTGGCGCAGGAGGAGTCGAACCGCCAGACCGGCTTGCTGGTGCGCGAGATCGAGCTGCACCGCCAGACCGACGAGGCCCTGCAGAACGCCCGCAGCGTGGCCGAGCAGGCGCGCCAGGTGGCCGAGGCGGCTCAGCGCACCGCCGACCAGGCCAACCAGGCCAAGAGCCGCTACATCAGCGCCATCAGCCACGAGATACGCACGCCGCTCAACTCCATCCTGGGCTATGCCCAGCTGATGGGCGAAGACGCCGGCGTGCCCCCGCACCGCAAGCAGGCCGTGCACGTGATCCGCCGCGGTGGCGAGCACCTGCTGTCGCTGATCGAGGGCACGCTCGACATCGCGCGCATCGAGTCGGGCAAGCTCACGCTCGACGTCACACCCATGCGCTTTGCCGATGGCCTGCACGAGATGGCCAGCCTGTTCGAGCTGCAGGCCGCCGCCAAGGGCCTGGCCTTCCAGTTCGACGTGCAGGGCGTGATCCCCGAGGTCGTGCGTGCCGACGAGAAGCGCCTGCGCCAGATCCTCATCAACCTGTTGGGCAACGCCGTCAAGTTTACCGCGCAGGGCCGGGTCACGCTGCGCGTGCGCTACGCCCGCGAGATCGCGCGCATCGATGTACAGGACACCGGACCGGGCCTCAGCGCCGACGAGATCGAGCGCATCTTCGAGCCCTTCGCGCGCGGCGGCAGCGCGGGGGCCGTGGCGGCCACGCCCGGTGCCGGCCTGGGCCTGACCATCGCCAAGATGCTCACCGCCCTGATGGGCGGCGAGCTCACCGTCACCAGTGAGCCTGGCCTGGGCTCGGTGTTCCACGTCAAGCTGTTCCTGCCGGAGGTGCATGCCGAGGCCCTGGGCAAGGCCGGCGCCCCGGCCGCCGCCCGCGCGCCGCGCGCGCGCAAGGGCTACGCCGGCGAGCGCCGCCGCATCCTGGTGGTGGACAACGAGGAGGCCGACCGCGAGCTGCTGGTGCAGCTGCTCGAGCCCCTGGGATTCGAACTGCGCCAGGCCGCCAGCGGCCACGATGCACTGGACCTGCTGGCCACCGGCTACCGGCCCCACGCCCTGTTCATGGACCTGGCCATGCCGGGTATCGACGGATGGGAGACCCTGCGGCGGGTGCGCCAGATGCAGTTGCAGAATGTGCAATGCGCCATCGTCTCTGCCAACGCCTTCGACAAGGCGCTGGACAACGACGTTGACGTCCGCCCCGAGGACTTCATCGTCAAGCCTGTGCGCCACAGCGAGTTGCTCGACTGGCTGGAGCGGCGCCTGGCGCTGCAGTGGCTGGGCGAGGCGCAGCCCGCGCTGGCCGCTCCATCGCCCGCACCCTCAACGGGTGCCGCCGCGCTGAGCTACCCTGATCCCGGTGCGCTGGCGGCCCTGTCGCAGGTCGTGTCGCTGGGTTACTACCGCGGCATCCTCAATGCCCTGGACGAGATCGAACGGCACCAGCCCGCGCATGGTGCCTTTGTGCACACCATGCGCGGCCTGGCGCGGCAGTTCCAGTTCGACGCCATGGGCCGCATCCTGGAGCAGGCCCCCCCGTGAACACCGCAGCATCTCCTCCCTCCGTACCCGCCGGCGCTGCCCTGGACCGCAGCGACAGCGACGTGGTGCTCATCGTCGACGATGTGCCCGACAACCTGGCCGTGCTGCACGATGCACTCGACGAATCGGGCTACACCGTGCTCGTGGCCATGCATGGCGAGGCCGCACTGCAGCGCGCCGCCCAGGCCCTGCCCGACATCGTGCTGCTCGACGCCATGATGCCCGGCATGGACGGCTTCGAGGTGGCGCGGCGCCTGAAGGCCTCGCCCCAGACCGCGCACATCCCCATCATCTTCATGACCGGCCTGACCGAGACCGAGCACCTGGTGGCCGCGCTGGAGGCGGGCGGGGTGGACTACGTGACCAAGCCCATCAAGCCGCGCGAGGTGATGGCGCGCATGGGCGTGCACCTGGGCGCCGCGCGCAAGGCCCGGGCCGATGCCAGCCAGGCGCGCGAGGCGCGCAACGCGCTCGACGCCTTCGGCTACGCGAGCATCACCGTGCGTGCGCTCGATGGGCGCATCGTCTGGCAGACCCCGCTGGCGCGCGAGCTGCTGCAGGCCTACTTCGGCGAGGCCAGCCCCTGGGCGCCCGAGGCCGTGCAGGCCTGGCTGCGCCGCCACGTGCTGGCCGACAACGCGGCCGAGCTGCTGGCCCAGGCGCAGGCCGAGCCACCGCGCCTGGCCATCGACCAGGGCGCGCGGCGCCTGACCTTTCGCCTGCACCAGCAGGCCGGCGACAGCGAGGGCGGCGGCGACTGGCTGCTGGTGATGCGCGAGGTGTCGGACGCGAAGATCATCGAGTCCATGAGCCTGTCCTTCAAGCTCACGGCGCGCGAGGCCGAGGTGCTCTACTGGGTCGTCAAGGGCAAGATCAACCGCGACATCGGCGACATCCTGGGCGCCAGCCCCGCCACCGTCAAGAAGCACCTGGAGCGCGTGTTCGCCAAGCTGGGCGTGGAGACGCGCACCGCAGCGGCCGGCATGGCGATGAACCGCATCCGGCAACTGCACCCCCAGTTCGAGGGGTAGCGCACTCCGGGCTTCAGCGGCCTACGGCCTTCTCCAGCTCGGCCTTGTTCATCTTCGAGCGGCCCGGGATGCCCTTGCGTTTCGCATCTTCATAGAGCTGCTCGCGCGTGCGGCCCTGTGCGCCCTGGTGCGAGCGCTGGCCGCCGCGCACCGGGGCGGGCGTGTCCTTCAGGGTCTTGGGGTTGGCCTTCTCGGCCTCGCCGTGCTGCGCGCGTTCCTTGTTCACGGTGCGCGCGGCGATCTCCTCGGCCGTGCTTTCACTCTTGCCCTGCTTGCGCAGGCTGTCCTTGATGTGGCCGTACTGGCGTTCGCGCTTGGCGCTCCAACTCGTCTGGGGCATGGCGGTCCTCCATGGGGGTGGTGTCCAAGGTGCCAATCTAGGCCCCGTGGCGCGCAGCCCGGATAGGACGGCCCTGCGCACGGGTGTAGGACGGGCCTACGCGCCCTGTGCCCGGCGCACCCGCATCACGATGCGGTTGAGCCCCACGGGCGTCACGCCCAGGTGGCGCGCCAGGTCCTTTTGCGGGATGCGCGCGGCCAGTTCGGGCTGGGCGCCGCAAAAGGCGCGGTAGCGGCCCTCTGCGTCCAGCGTGAGCAGCTCGCGTTCGCGCTCCTCCTTGCGGGCCGCGAACACCAGGGTCAGCGCATGCAACGCCGTGGCCCAGGCCAGGTGCTCGCGTGCAAGGGCGGCCAGCAGCCGGTAGTCGATGCGCTCGAGCACGCTGGGCTCGATGGCCGTCACCATGAAGCTGGTGCGGCCGCCGGGCGCCAGCGCCGCGATGCTGGCGAAGAAGCGCCCCTCGTGCGCGAAGGACTTGATCCACTCCGTGCCGTCCTCGCCCAGGTAGCTCAGCTTGAGCAGCCCGCTGTCGACCGCATACACATACGGGTGCTCCACGCCTTGCATAAAGGCCGTGCCGCCAGGCTCGATGCGCCGCACTTCCAGCGCCCGTGCCACGCGCGGCCACTCGGGCAGGGCCATGCCACCCGCCGCCGATGCGAGCAGCGTCTGGAAGGTGGAGGGCGGGGAGGGCGTTGCGTGCATTAACCTGGGTTGATTCCAAACCGGCAGCGGCTGCCTACAGTGGCAGCCATGAACCCGCACACTGTAGAACAACACACACTGCAGCCACCGCTGCCACGCACCATCGTCACGGGCGCCAGCTCGGGCATCGGCTGGGCGCTGTCCCTGCACCTGGCGCACCTGGGCGTGCCCGTGGTCGCCATCGGGCGCGACGCAGGCCGGCTGCAGGCGCTGGCGGCGCGGCACGCGCTCATCGATCCCTGGCCGGCCGACCTGGGCCGCATCGGCGAGATCGATGCGCTGGCGGCGCAGATCGTGGCGCGCTTTCCCGAGGTGGGCGTGCTCATCAACAACGCCGGCATCCAGCACGATGTGCGCCTGGACGACGCAGGGTACGGCAGCAGCGACATCCAGCGCGAGGTGGATGTGAACCTCATCGCACCCGTTGCCCTCACGCGGGCGCTGCTGCCCCACTTTCAGGGCCTGGGCCGGGCCTGCGTGGTCAACGTCACCTCGGCCCTGGCCCATGCGCCCAAGCGCACGGCCGCCGTCTACAGCGCCACCAAGGCCGGCCTGCGCCTGTTCACCCAGGCGCTGCGGGTGCAGTTGCGCGGCAGCAGCGTGCGGGTCGTCGAGGCGGTGATGCCCCTGGTGGACACGCCCATGACCCAGGGCCGGGGGCGCGGCAAGTTGCCGGCCGACCAGGCGGCCCAGGCGCTGGTCGCGGGCTTGCTCGCAGGCCGGGCCGAGCTGCACATCGGCAAGGCGCGCTGGGTGCCTGCGCTGCAGCGTTGGGCGCCGGGGCTGCTCGCGCGCATCCTGCAAAAGGCCTGAGCTTGCCAAGCTTCCCTCCCTGAAAGCCACGCACCATGAACTACGCCTTCTTCGTCCACCTGCGGGCCACCACCGCCTGGCTGCAACTGCCGCGCGAGCGCCGCAACGCGCTCACGGCCGAGCACCTGCACCCGCTGCTGGGGCCGGGCGCGGGACTGGCCATGCGCTACTTCGATGCCGAGGCCTTCAGCGCCTCCTGCAGCGACGTGATGCTGGTCGAGACGCCCGACCCGCGCGCCTGGTATTTCTTCATGGAGCGCCTGCGCGATTCGCCGTTGATCGCGCACCCGTACTTCGATGTGGTGCAGATCGTGCCCGCCATCGAGGGCGGGTTCGAGGCCTTCGAACGCCACAAGTCCCCAGGCAAATCCGGGGAGCTTGCCTAGTGCATGGGAGACATGCGACTGCCGGCCAGGCAGACAAGCCTGTCAGGCAACTTCGGACCGCGCGTGTCCGAAAAAAGGAGACAGGATTTCCATCCCGGCCCTGACTCAAGAAATCCGGGGCGGCCCCTACAGTGGACTTGCGCAATCTGCGAAATTTTTCTTGTCCCCGAGGCCCGATCATGCTTGAGTCCATCGCCAATGCTTCCGCGCCCACCGTGCGCGTGCACCCACCGCTGCCCTCGCGGGCGTTTGGCGTGGCATCGTCGCCGGCGCTGGCAGGCCGGGTTGCCGGTGGGGCGCAGCCGACCCGCATGGACGCACTCAACCGGCTGGCCACCAGGGAGGAGCGGCTGCCCTTCTGGGTGCGCCTCGTCAAGAATGAGGCGGACCTGCGCAAGGCGGTGCACATCCGCCATGCGGCCTACGCACGCCATGTGCCCGACCTGGCGCAAAAGCTGCAAGAGCCCGAGTCCACCGATTACGAAGACGGGGTCGTGGTGTTGCTGGCCGAGTCCAAGCTCGATGGCTCTCCGCTGGGAACGGCGCGCATCCAGAGCAACCGCTTTCGCGCCCTGAGCGTGGAGCAGTCGGTCAACCTGCCCCTGTGGATGGAGGGCATGCACCTGGCCGAAGTCACGCGCCTGGGCATCGTGGGGGGCACCATGGGCCGCCTGGTCAAGACCGTGCTCATCAAGGCGGCCTTCCAGTACTGCGAGCGCCAGGGGATCGAGCAGGCCATTGCGGCGGGCCGGGCCCCCATCGACCGGCACTACGAACAACTGCTGTTCGAAGACCTGTTCCCTGCCCAGGGCTTCATCCCGCTGGCCCATGCCGGCAATCTGCCGCACCGGGTGATGGCCTTCGACATCGACAGCGGCCCGGCGCGCTGGCAGCAGGCACAGCACCCGGCACTCAACTTCTTTTGCCACACCCGCCATCCGGACATCGACATGGGTCCGGCACCCGTGCGCAGCCTGCCTGCCAGCGGCAAGGCGATCGGGGCCCAGCCGCTGCCGCGTCGCGCAGCCGCCAGTGGGCGCCGGGAGCTGCCGGCGCGCATCAGCAACCGGGCGTTTGCCTGAGTCGTCCCACCCCTTCAGGGTGGGGCCTGCCCTGCACGCCAAAATCACCTGTTGGTAAAAAGGCCACACCTGCGGTGGCCTTTTTTGTACCCGTTGCTTTGTAAACTCCCACAAAAAAGGGGGAACGCGCAAAGACTTGCGGTGCAGGCCGTGTGTTCCGTGACAAGATGGAAGTTTGCGCGTGATCGCGGCCTTGCTTGCCTGGCCGTGGCCCATGCGCCATCCAGCGCGTGGCCGTGGGCTGCGCATCCACACGAAACCATGGGGTCAGCGCGATTGCAGGAGCACGCACGGCATTGGGTACGGCGCGGCGTAGTCTTGGTGGACTGGCTGCTGCGCGCGATGTCCATCTACATCATTCCCATTGCCATGGCTGGCGTGGCCGTGTGGGCGCTGCTGTTCTGGCAGAGCAATTACCTGTCGGCCGGCGGCCACACCCTGATGATGCGCGTGCTGCCCCAGGCGGCGCCAGAGCTCACCTCCGAACAGGCACTGGCCGCGCTGGCGAACCGGCCGCTCAAATCCTTCCATGACACCAACCTGTCCGAGGAGCCGGTCTGGTTCCTGGTGGACCTGCCGGTCTCGATGGCGCAGCCGCCCTCGGTGCTGTTCCCTTCGCGCCACGCCGTCGAGATGGCCTGCTGGGATGGCAGGAGCCTGGTGTCGCTCGGCCAGGCCACACGCGAGCAGGCCAGCGGCAGCCTGATCCCCATGAAGGCCGGCTTCGGCCTGCCCGAGGCCAGTGCCGGCCAGCGCGTGCTGTGCCGTGCGGCCTTCGTCGGGCCGGCACGCCTGCAGGCCGACTGGTGGGCCCAGACCGACCTGCAGGCCTCGGTGCTCGAATTCCACCGCAATCTGGGTCTGCTCGAAGGCGGCCTGGTGGTGCTGGGCATGTTCGTGCTCATGACGGCGCTGATCAATCGCCAGTCGCTGTATGTGCTGTTCGCGGCCTGGCTGGTGGTCACGCTGCGCGTGGGGGCCATCTCTGCCGGTTGGGACGTGCAGTGGCTGGGCCACCTGGTGCCCACGCCCTGGCTGTTTCCGACCCGTGCGCTCACGGTGGCGATCTACGGCTTTCTCACCATCACGCTGTACAAGAACCTGTTCCAGGAAGACCTGGACCGCTCGCGCCTGGGCCCCTGGATCCGCGGTGCACAGTGGGCCTGCGTGCCGCTGCTGCTGGCCGCCGTGTTCCTGCCCTACGGCCTGTACCTGCCCATGATGTGGGTGTCCACGGGCGTGGGCCTCCTGCTGATGACGGTGAGCCTGGTGCGCATCGTCTTCAAGACCCGTTCGCGCGTGGCCCTGTGGTACGGCGCGTCGCTGGGGGTCACCTTCCTGTCGAGCTTTTCGGAGATCGTGGCGGCGGCTTATGGCATGAAGGTGCTGGTGGGCACCGTGAACCACGTCACGGCGGCCCTGTCGTCGAGCCTGCTGGCCGCGTTGGCGATTGCCGAGCAGATGCGCCAAGAGCACGTCAAGCGCCTGGAGGTGCAGGCCCAGTTGCAGCATGCCTACGAGGCCATGCCCATCGGCCTGTTCACGCTCGACCTGCAGGGCCGGTTCCTGAGTGCCAACCCTGCGCTGGTGGACATGCTGGGCGACGGCCTGCTGGACAACGGCGGGCGCACCTGGCGCGCGCAGTTCGGCGACGCGGCCTGGCTGCAGCTCGACCAGATGGTGCATGGCCAGGGCGAGACCGAAACCGAGTTTGCGGTGAGCGGGCGCGACGATGGGGAACTGACCCGGCGCTTCATGGTGCGTGCCACCCAGGCGCGCGGCCGCATCGAAGGCTCGCTGCAGGACGTGACCGAGAAATCGCGCGCCACTGAGAACCTGCGCGTGCTGGCCCACCACGACGCGCTCACGCGCGTGCTCAACCGCCGCGGCATCGAGCAGGTGCTCGAATCGGCGCTGGCCCAGCGCAACCAGGGCAAGCCGCTGGCGCTGGCCTACCTGGACCTGGACCGCTTCAAGCTCATCAACGACCTGTTCGGCCATGCGGCCGGTGACGACGTGCTGCAGCAGGTGTGCGCGCGCGTCTCGCAGATGCTGTCGGGCAACATGCAGATCGGGCGCGTGGGGGGCGACGAGTTCCTCATCGTCTTTCCGGACACCCACATCACGCTGGCCCGGCTCATCAGCCAGGGCATCGTCTCCAGCATCTGCACCAGCCCCTACCGGGTGGGAGCGCGCTCGTTCCACGTGCGCGGCTCCATCGGCCTCATCGAGGTGGCGCCGGGCAGCACCATCCGTGACGTGGTGTCCACCGCCGACCATGCCTGCCGCGACGCCAAGCGTGGCCTGCACCACGGCCTGGCGGTGTACGAGCGCGATGCGCCGGGCCTGATCGCCCACGAGACGGAGATGAAGCTGGTGGAGCGCCTGTCGTCCGACGAGCGCATCGAGGGCCTGTTCCTGGAGATGCAGCCCATCATGTCGCTCACGGCGCCGACGGAGTCGCTCAACTTCGAGGTGCTGCTGCGCATGCGCGACGCCAGCGGCGCGCTGGTGCCCACACCGCGGCTGATCGCCGCGGGCGAGCACAGCGGGCGCATGGGTGTCATCGACCGCTGGGTGCTGGGCACGGTGTTCGACTGGCTGGGCAAGCACCACGGGCAGCTCGGGCGCACCCAGTTCGTGTGCCTGAACCTGAGCGGGGCCTCGCTCAACGACGAGGCCTTCATCGACGACGTGTTCGCCCTGTTCGACGAGCACCCGCACCTGGCGAGCTGGCTGTGCCTGGAGATCACCGAAAGCGTGGCCCTGCACGACCTGGAGAACACGCGCCGCTTCATCAGCCAGGTGCGCTCCTATGGCGCCAAGGTGGCGCTCGACGACTTCGGCGCCGGCTACACCTCGTTCTCCTACCTGAAGGACCTGCCGTCCGACCTGCTCAAGATCGACGGCAACTTCATCGTCAACATGAACCGCCACCCGGCCAACGTGGCCATCGTCGAGGCCATCGTGAGCCTGGCGCGCAACCTGGGCATGAAGACCATTGCCGAGTGGGCCGAAGACCATGCCACGGTGCAGACCCTGGCCGAGATCGGCGTGGACTATGTGCAGGGCTTCGTCGTGGCGCGGCCCCAGTCGCCCGAGAAGCTGCTCGCCGCATCCTCCGCCGCCAGCTTCATCGAAGACCCGCAGCTCACGCAGTTCGTGCAGTTGCTGGGTGCCAGCGGACCGCCGTCAGGGCAGGCCGGGCTGTTCGGCGAGCGCCGCTCCGACGCGCACTGAAACCGGCCCAAACCCCTACTGTTCAGGGCACGATCAGCCGCGCCACATCGTGCGCCATGCCCGAGGGTTCGCGCACCAGGTGCTCCACCAGGCTGCGCCGGTCGGCCTCGGTGCGCTGCTGCGACAAAAAGCGCTTGCCCTGCAGTGCCGTGACCTCGATCTCGAACCCCACCAGGTGCCGGGCCGCGCCCTGCACGTAGTCGGGCGCCGCCAGTTCCAGCGACCAGGGCTCGCTGCGCCCGGCCTCCTGCGCGGCCGTCAGGGCTGCGAGGTGGGCCAGCACCCAGGCGGGGTTGCCGTCCACCCAGCGCAGGTGCCCGCGCGCCTGCACGGCCACGTAGTTCCAGCTCGGTGCCAGGCGCGCGCTGCGCTGGCCATTCACATACCAGCGCGGCGAGATGTAGGCGTTGGGGCCCTGGAACAGCACGAGCATGCTGCTGCCATCGGCCACATCCCGGCGCATTGGATGGTCGCGCACCACATGGCCCCGCAGGCAGGCCGGCGCAGCGTCCGGCTGGTGCAGCTCCAGGGGCAGCAGATGGACATCGGTTGCACCGGTGGCGCTGGTGGTGACCAGCGTGGCCAGGGGGTAGCTGGCCACCAAGTGGAGCAGCGTGGCCGGGTCGTTCTCGGCAAAAAGGGGCTGGGCGTGCATGGCCCCAGTGTCGGCCGGTGCGGTGTGTGCGTATTGAACGTTCCGGCCAATGGTTTCCTACTCCAGCACCAGCGTGCGCGCCAGGTGGCCGTACACCGTGGCCACGCGGCGCAGGTGGCGCGACTCGGGGTGGGTGAGCAGCCACAGCCCGGTCTCGCACTCGTCCAGTGACCCGGTCAGCGCCACCAGGCCGGGATGCGGCTGGGCCAGGAAGACCGGCAGCACGCCCACGCCCAGCCCCAGGGCCACCAGCTCCATCACGGTGAGGATGCTGCCCACGCGGTAGCGCGCCCCCGCCTTCGGAAAATGCCGCTTGCGCCACAGCACCGAGGGGTGCTCGGGCAGCGCATCGTCGGGCGCCACCCAGTCCTGGCCGGCCTGCACATCGGCCAGCTGTTGCACCGGGCCCTGGCGCGCGGCATACAGCGCCATGCGGATACGGCCCACCTGCCGGCCCACCAGGTGGGCCGGTGGGCGGCGCGTGGCGCGCACGGCGATGTCGGTGTCGCGCCGCGTCAGGCTGGCCAGGTCGTTGCCGGCATGCAGCTCGAACTGCAGCAGCGGGTGCTCCCCTTGCAGGCTCCGCAGCGCGGGTGCCACCAGGCCGTGCAGGATGGTGTCGGTGGTGGTGATGTGCACCGTGCCAGACACGCGCTCAGGCTGCTGCTGCGCCTGCGCGGCAGAGCGCGCCGATTCCAGCGCCGACTCCAGCTGCTCGGCATGCCCGGCCAGGGTCTGTGCCAGCTCCAGCGCCTGGTAGCCCGTGCGCGAGCGCGTGAACAGGGCTTGCCCCAGCCCGCGCTCGATGCGCTGTAGTGTGCGGAACACGGTGGACGGGTCCACCCCCAGGCGCTCGCCGGCGCCGGCCAGCGTGCCGGCACGTACCAGAGCCAGCACGTTCTCCAGGTCGCCGGCACCCAACTGGAAAGGGGCGGCTTGATATTGCGTTGTTGCAATCATGGTTTGCGGTGCTGCGTATTTTGATTTCGCTGACGCAATCATAGATTCAGAGCTCCCACCCCTCAAGGACCTCTGCCATGCCCCACGCGCTCACCCTCATCAGCCACCCCCTGTGCCCTTACGTCCAGCGGGCGGCCATCGCCCTGGCAGAAAAGGGCATCGCTTTCGAACGCATCGACATCGACCTGGCCGACAAGCCGGCCTGGTTTCTCCAGATCTCGCCGCTGGGCAAGACACCGGTGCTGCTGGTCGATGGCCAGCCGGTCTTCGAATCTGCCGTGGTCTGCGAGTACCTGGACGAGACATTCCTGCCCCGCCTGCACCCCGAGGACGCGCTGGCCCGTGCCCGGCACCGGGGCTGGATGGAGTTCGGCTCGGCCGTGCTCAACGCCATCGGTGCGCTCTACGGTGCCCCTGACGAAGCCGCTCTGGCGGTCCGTGCCGGGGACCTGCGGCGCCTGTTCGTGCAGGTCGAGGCACAGCTGTCGGATCGCGCCGAAGCGGGTCCTTACTTTGCCGGATCGGATTTCACGCTGGTCGATGCGGTCTTCGGCCCGGTGTTCCGCTATTTCGATGTATTCGACCGGATCGGCGACTTCGGCGTGTTCACCGGCCTGCCGCGCGTGGCGGCCTGGCGCACGGCGCTGGCGGCCCGGCCCTCGGTGGCTGGCGCCGTGGGTGCGGACTATGGGGACCGGCTGCGCGCCTTTCTGCACGCCCGGCAGGGTGCGCTGGCGGAGCGGGCGAGGGCTATGCCGCCACCGGCACCAGCTGCGGCAATGCCGGCGTAAAGCCGCCGAGCTTGCGAAACTGCCGCGTCATGTGCGCCTGGTCGGCATAGCCCGCCTCCTGTGCCAGGTGGGCCAGCGAAGGCAGGCGCCCCCCTTGCACCAGCGCCATGGCGCGTTGGAAGCGCAGGATGCCGGCCAGGCTGCGCAGCGGCAGGCCCACGGCGGCCAGCATGTCGCGGCGCAGCGTGCGCTCGGGCAGTGCCAGGGCGGTGCACAGCGCCTGAAGCGGGGCACCGGGGTGCTGGCGCAGCCAGCGCAGGGCCTGCAGGGCGCGGGCCTGGGAGGGGCCAGTGGCCGGGCCGGCTCGCCGCGCCAGGGCCGCCGCCGCGCCCGCCAGCGCATGCTGCAGGCCGTCCGCGCAGGTCGCGGCCAGCACCGGGGTGGCCAGGGGGCCGAGCGCCTGCTCTGCGGCGGGCCCGGTCAGCACCCGATTCACCAGCGCGGCCGGGTCGAGCCCCAGGCAGGCGCCACCCCAGCCCAGCTGGAAGCGCACGCCCACGCTGCAAACGGCGGCGCGGTGGGCCACGGTGCTGGGGCGGTCTGCGGGGCCGGCAATCGCCAGGCTGACGGCCACGATGCCGCCGCTGGCGTCCAGCACCGCGTGGGCCACCAGGTCCATGCGGCCATCGGGCAGCACGGCCTGCCGGCGCCCGGCCACCGGACCGTAGCGCCACAGCGCCTCGATCCGCTGGGGGTCCAGCGGGCCCAGCGGCAGTTCTTCGTAGGGCAGGGTTTGCGGCGCGGTCTGGCGCATGCCGGCGCGGACGACTACATTCCCAGCGACTTGAGCAGTTCGTCGGTGTCGGACCCGCCGCCGCTGTCCGCAGCGGGAGCCGGCGCCGGGGTGCTCTGTGCGCCCCGTTCGTTCTGGGACATCAGCGCGTCGGGATCCGGCGTGTCCTGGGCTTCGAAATCCACCATCTTGATGAATTCGGTGCGGTCGATGGCCAGCTCCAGGTAGAAGATGTTGTTGCTGGCGGTGTAGAAGGTCACGCGCCGCGCCTCGGGCTTGTCCAGGTTGGCGTCCACGCTGAGCATCACCTGCTTGTTGAGCACCAGCATCTTGGGCTGGTTCTGCGTGATGTGGGTCTGCAGCTCGCGCCGCACCTTGCCGGTGAAGTCGCCCACCACCTGGTTCATGAGCTCGCCCATCACGTTGGACACCTCGTCGGAGGTATAGGACGAGACCAGGTCATCCTTGGACATGCCCATGTTCAACAGGTAGCTCGAATACAGCTCCATGGCGGCCTGGGCCGAGAAGTTGATGATCACCAGGCCCGAGAAGCCGCCGTCGAACAGCACGAAGCAGCCGATGTCGGGTTTCAGGCAGGTCTTGCTGATGCGCTGCACCATCCCTGAATAGTGGATCTGGCTGTGGGTGGCCACATTGAGCACGCGGGTGACCGAGTTGCACAGGCTGATCAGCAGGTCTTCGGTGCCGTAGATGACGGAGGTTTCGGTGTGGCTCATGGTATTCGCGGGGTTGCTACTCGACAAAAAGGGTGCTGTACAGAGCATAGGCGAAGCCGCCGCCGTCGGCCAGCGTGCTTTCCTGCCACTGTGGCCTGCTTCGGGTTGACAATCAAGCGGCAAGGCGTATCGTGCCAGCCAACCAATACAACAGGGAGGAATCCAATGGCGGCTGCAGTGTTTACCTATGGGCTGGGCGATCTGGAGGCTGTCGCGGCGGGCGCCGCGATACTGGCCAGTGGCGGCGGTGGCAGTTACAACGATGCCTGCACCATCCTGCAGCAACTGGCGCAGCAGGGCAGCTTCACGCCGGTCACCGTCAAGGACTACGACGGCGCCACCGCTTCCTGCGTGCTGGCCATCATGGGATCGCCCGACGCCGCCGACGGGCTGACCCTCGCGGCCATCCAGAACTCCATCACCAACACCTCACAGGTGTTCGAGCAGGCCACCGGGGCGCCGCTGGGCTGCGTGATCCCGGTCGAGATTGGCCCCATCAACTCCCTGGTGCCACTGATCGGGGCCGGCATGTCCCGCGGCACGATCTACGTGGTCAACGGCGACGGCGCCGGCCGCGCCGTGCCCGAACTGCCGCAGACCACCTTCACCGGCAGCGCGCAGCTGGCGCCATGCCCTTGCGCGCTGGCCAGCGACGCCCCCCCTTCGCCGCTGGTCGAATCGGCCGTGCTGGGCGCGCCCACCGCGGACAAGGTGGAAACCCTGGCGGGCGGCGTGGTCGGCGGCTTCGGGGGGTACTCGGGCATCGCCATGTGGCCATCGAACCAGGGCAACGGCTACGCGCTGTCGGGCAACTACATTCCCGGCACGCTGGAGCAGGCGCGCCAACTGGGGTTTTCGCTGCTGCAGGCAGCCAGCCCGCCGTCCACGGCGTCTGTGGCGGCCAACATCACCCAGCTGACCGGCCGGCCGGCCCAGGCGGTGCTGACCAACTTCTACATCACGGCGGTCACCCAGTCCACCTCCAGCGCGTCCTCGCTCGATTCCGGCATCATCCGCCTGGACAATGCACAGGACCCGTCGCAGAGTACCGAGACCCATTACCTGTACAACCTGAACGAGAACCTCATCATGTATGGTACGGCGAGCACCTCGCCCGACATCATCGCGCCCGACTCGATCTGCTACTACTCCGAGAGCACGGGCCGGGGCTTCTCCAATGCCAGCGATGACCTGGCCCTCTACTTCGACACCGCCACGGGCAAGAGCACCGGCCGGCAGGTCAGCATCATCCAGGTGCAGACCGCCCCCCAGCTGTACAACACGCCGGGCGTGGTGGCTTCGTTTGCGGGGCTGCTGCGCAACATCGGCTACGCCGGTGCCATGCCCTCGGCCTGAGTGGATGGGCCACCATGGGTGAAGCGGACCTGAACCGAGAGCGGCTCGAGCTGGCACTGGAAGCGGCCGGCCTGGACCTGTGGGAGAACGATCTGCTCACCGGCAACGTCACCCGCAAGGCCACCAAGACTTTCCTGGAGCTGGGTTTTACCGAGGAAGAGATCGTCTCGGGCCTGCAGGACGTCTACGGTCTGTTCCATCCCGACGACCTGGCGACGGTGCAGACGGCCGTTGCCGACCACATGTCGGGTGTCACGCCGCAGTACCGCTGCGAGTTCCGGCTGCGCGCCAAGAGCGGCGAATGGGTCTGGTACGCCAACTACGGTCGCATCATGGACGGTCACACCGACACACCGGGCAAGCGCCTGATCGGGGTGACCTTCAACATCGATGACCGCAAGCGCAAGGAAGACGAGATCGCCCAGATCAACCGCCAGCTGCGCGAGCAGAACGCCTTGCTGCAGCAGCTGAACACGGCGCTGGAGCAACTGGCCGCATGCGATTCGCTGACCGGCCTGTCCAACCGGCGCACGCTGATGGACCTGGGCGCCCGTGAATGCCTGCGCACCGGGCAACTGGGCCAGCCGCTGTCGCTGATGGTGGTGGACATCGACCATTTCAAGGCCGTCAACGACGCCTGGGGCCACCTGGCCGGTGACCGGGTGATCTGCGCCGTGGCCCAGGCCTGCCTGGCGCGCTCGCGCACGGCGGTGGACATCGTGGCCCGCTTCGGCGGCGAGGAGTTCGTCATCGTGCTGCCGGGCATCGACGCACCCAGCGCGCTGCGCCTGGCCGAGTCGTTGCGCACGGGCGTGTCGGACCACAACGTGCTGGTCGATGGTGACGGCGCCTGCGTCACCGTCACCGTGAGCATCGGCGTGGCCACCCTGTACGACGTGCGGGGCGCCAGCTTCGAAGAGCTGGTCAACACCGCCGACAAGGCCCTGTACCGGGCCAAGCAGGCTGGGCGCAACAATGTCCAGTCGGCCGTGGCTGCAGAGTCCGAGGCCCGTGCCGGGGCCCACATGCTGCTCGACCCGGCGCAGATCCAGGGCAGCGCACTGGCCAGTTGAGCGCGGGGGGTCAGCCGCTACTCTTGCCCGCGGCCTGGTGGATGGCCGCGCGGATGCGCGGGTAGGTGCCGCAGCGGCAGGCATTGCCCGCCATGGCGGCGTCGATGTCGGCATCGGTGGGCCGCGCGGTCTTGGTGAGCAGGGCGCAGGCCGACATCAGCTGGCCGCTCTGGCAGTAGCCGCACTGGGCCACGTCCAGCATGGTCCAGGCATTGCGCAAGGCCTCGGCCTGTGGCCCCGCCAGGCCTTCGATGGTGGTGATGTCTGCGTCGCCCACGGCCGACAGGGGCGTGATGCAGGCGCGCGTGGGCTCGCCGTTCAGGTGCACGGTGCAGGCGCCGCACAGCGCCATGCCGCAGCCGAACTTGGTGCCGTTCATGTGCAGTTCGCCGCGCAGCACCCACAGCAGGGGGGTGTCCGCCTCGGCGTTCACGGAAATGGCCTTGCCGTTGATGCGAAGGGTGGTGGGCATGGAAGAGGCTCCAGGATGGTTCAGGCCACGCGCAGGGGCAGGCTGCGCAGGCGCTGGCCGTTCAGCGCGAAGAGGGCGTTGGCCACGGCCGGGGCAATCGGGGGCACGCCCGGTTCGCCCACACCTTCGGGTGGCTCGGTGCTGGGGATGATGTGGACCTCGATGCGCGGGCAATCGGCCATGCGCAGCAGCGGGTAGTCGTGGAAGTTGGCCTGCTGCACCTGGCCCTTGTCCACGGTGACCTCGCCATGCAGCGCCGCCGTGAGGCCGAAGACCACGGCGCTCTCCATCTGCTGGGTGATGAGGTTGGGGTTGATGGCCGCGCCGCAGTCGATCACGCAGACCACGCGGTGCACGCGGATGGCCTTGCTGTCCGCCGCCACCGAGACCTCGGCCACCTGCGCGACGATGGAGCCGAAGGACTGGTGCAGCGCGATGCCCCGGGCACGCTTCGCACCCGATGCATCGGCTGCCAGCGGCTGGCCCCAGCCCGCCAGCTCGGCCGCCTTCTTCAGCACCTGCAGATGGCGCGGGTGCTTTTGCAGCAGGCCGGCGCGAAAGGCCACCGGGTCCTGCCCGGCCGCGGCCGCCGCCTCGTCCATGAAGCTTTCCTTGAAGAAGGCCTGGTGCGAATGCCCGACCGAGCGCCAGAAGCCCACAGGCAGCGGCAGCGTGACGATCTCGTGGGCAATGCGCGCGTGGGGCCACTCGTAGGGCTGGTCGAAAGCACCTTCCGACGTGGTCTTGTCCGGCCCGGCACCGGGCAGTCCGAAGATGCGCCCGAGCACCTGCGGCACGATGGCCTGGCCCACCGAGAGGTTGTCCCAGGCCACCAGCTTGCCCTCGCCATCGAAGCCCGCCTTGAAGCGCGCCATGCAGGCAGGGCGGTAGAAGTCGTGCTGCGTGTCCTGCTCGCGCGTCCACAGCGTCTGCACCGGCGCACCACCGGCCGCGCGGGCGATGGCGGCGGCCTGGGCCACGTAGTCCACCTCCAGCCGGCGGCCGAAGCCGCCGCCCAGCAGCAGTTGCTGCACATCCACCTTGTCCTCGGCGATGCCCAGCACCTTGGCTGCCGCCGCGCGCGCCAGGTCGGGCACCTGGGTGGAGGTCCACACCGTGGCCGCCCCGTCCTTGAACTGCACCGTGCAGTTGATGGGCTCCAGCGCCGCATGCGCGAGGTAGGGCGCGCGGTAGTCGGCCGTGATGGTGCGCGCCGCAGCCTGCATGGCCGCTTCGGCATCGCCGCTCTGGTGGTAGCCAAAGCCCTTGGCCTGGTCCAGCGCCTGGGCCAGTTGCGTATACACCGCCGCACTCGACAGGGCGGCCGCCGGGCCATGGTCCCATTCCACCGTGACGGCGGCTGCGGCCTTGCGCGCATGCCAGGGCGTGTCGGCGATCACGGCCACCGCGCCGGTGCCGCCGTTCAGGGCATCCACGGTCAGCACCTTCTTCACGCCGGGCAGCTTTTCGGCGGCGGCGCCGTCCATGCGCGCCACTTTGCCGCCGCGCGTGGGGCACATCACCACGGCGGCGTGCAGCAGGCCGGGCGGATTCGCGTCGATGCCGAACACGGCCGTGCCGTCGAGCTTGCTGCGCGCCTCGATGCGTGTGAGCGGCTTGCCGATCAATCGGAACTGTGCCGCCTCCTTGAGCGCCACTTTGCCGGGCAGCGGCTGCTGCGCCGCCAGGGCCGCCAGCTCGCCGAAGCTGGCGCGCTGGCCTGCGGCATGTTCCACCACACCGGCCTGCACGCTGCATTCGGTGGCCCGCACGTTCCACTGCGCGGCTGCCGCGCGCACCAGCATGGCCCGGGCGCTCGCGCCGGCCTCGCGCATGGGTTGCCACAGGTCCTTGATGCTGGACGAGCCGCCCGTCATCATCACGCCCACCTCGCGCATGGTCTTGGCCGTGAGCCAGCCGGCCACAGCCTTGATGGAGCCGTCGTTGTCGGGGTGGAAAGGCAGGCCGTCGACCACCGTGGCCAGGTTGTTGTAGATGTCGTCGATGGGCGCCATCTCCAGCCGCACCTGGGGCCAGTCGGCGTCGAGCTCCTCGGCGAGGATGGCGGCCAGGCCGGTGTGCGTGCCCTGGCCCATCTCGGCCTTGGCCATCATCACCGTGACGGTGTTGTCCGCGCCGATCTTGAGCCAGCCATTGAGCGCGGCCTGCCCGCCCGCCGTGGGCAGCGGCGCGCCCGTGCGCAGGCGCTGGCGCGGGGGCAGGGCCCCCCAGCCAATCACCAGCGCGCCCGCTGTGGCCGCCCCGGCCCAGAGCACTGTGCGTCGTTTCACCATGGTTGTTGCCTGCCTCTCGTGGGAACCGTCTTTCAACCATCGTAAACCCAGGGCCGGGGCGGTGGGCAACGCCTAGGCGACACAAACCGCAAATCGCCCCCTGTCGGGGCTTTTTTGCTGCGCTCAGCGCGCTGGCCAGGCGGCAAAGGCGGGCATTTGCTCTGCTTGCCCGGCATGGGCGGCCAGCGCCGGGTGGTGCGCCGTTTTCACCACCTGGGCCACCATCATCTGCATGAAGTCCCACGCCACCGCGATGGTGATGCCTGCATCGCCGATCTCCCTGGCAGGGGCGGGCAGGGGCTCGCGTGCCAGTTCGTCCTCCAGCAGGGTGCATGCGGCCAGCAACTGGCCTGTCACGCGGTCCAGCCAGGGCGCGTGCAGCTTGTCGGCGGGCCGCAGCTGGTGTTCGTAGACGATCTGCACGGCCTTCTCGCAGGCCGCCAGCGCCAGGCCGGTCAGGCGCAGTTCGCGCTGCAGTGCCGGGCCCCCTGCGGGCTGCAGCCGGCGCCGGGACTGGGTGGCCGCCCATTGCAGGATCAGCGTCGAGTCCATGAGCATGCCACCATCGTCGCAGACCAGGGTGGGCGCCTTGACCACCGGGTTGATGCGGCCGAAGGCCTCGAAGGTGCTGAACACCGAGAGCGGCCGGTGCGTGAACGGCACATCAAGCACCGTGAGCGCGATGGCGACGCGGCGGACAAAGGGGGAGTCGAGCATTCCAACCAGCTGCATGGGCGTGTTTTCCTCTGAGCGCGGCCACCATTGGCCGCAGGACTTGCACGGTATGCGCCCTTGCGCGGCGCGGGAAGGGCCGGCCATCGGAATAATTGCTGCCAAACCGATGGATGATCGGCCACCCCGCAACCCCGTTCGACACGCAGCACCATGGAACTCGACAAGAAGGACTGGCTCATCCTCGAAGCCCTGCAGGCCGATGCCCGCCAAAGCCTGGCGGCCCTGGGCAAGCGCATCGGCCTGTCGCAGCCCGCCATGAGCGAGCGCGTGCGCAAGCTCGAGGACGCGGGCGTCATCGAAGGCTATGGCGCCCGCGTCAGCCTGCGCGCCATCGGCGTGCGGCTGCAGGCCCTCATCCGCATCCAGACCACGCATGCCGGCATCGCGCCCTACCTGAAGCTGTTCGCGGCCATGCCCGAGGTGCTGGAGGCCGACCGTGTCACGGGCGAGGACTGCTTCATCGTGCGCTGCGCCATCGCCGAGCCCGAAGACCTGCAGCGCGTGGTGGATGCGCTGGCGCAGCACGGCGGTGTCACCACCTCGTTGGTGCTGTCCAGCCCGGTGCGCAAGACCACTACCGTGCACGCGCTGCAGCGGCCCGTGCGCTGAGCGGCGGCGTATGCCAATGCTGCCTTTTCAGCTATCGTTTCAGTAGCTTCAAGTGCCCGCCCAGCAAGGGGCGGGTAGTGCTCGGAATCCCTCTTGTAACCGGCCGTGTACGCCACCCGGCGTATTCCCGATCCAGAGGGCAGTCTCCAGAATCCACTCCATCGACCGAACCGGTGCCCGATCAGGCGCCATCGGGCGAAGCGGTTTGATGAACCACCACCCCTTCCTCTGGAGAAGCACACATGCAACGTCGTTATTCCCTCAAGGCCCTTGCGGCCGTCGCTACGCTCGCTGGCCTGTCTGCGCTGCCAGCCCATGCGCAGGACACCATCAAGGTCGGCATCCTGCACAGCCTCTCGGGCACCATGGCGATTTCGGAAACCGTGTTGAAAGACACCGTGCTGATGGCCATCGACGAGATCAACGCCAAGGGCGGTGTCCTGGGCAAGAAGCTCGAACCCGTGGTGGTGGACCCTGCCTCCAACTGGCCCCTGTTCGCCGAAAAGACCAAGCAGCTGCTGGGCCAGGACAAGGTTTCGGTGATCTTCGGCTGCTGGACCTCGGTGAGCCGCAAGTCCGTGCTGCCCGTGGTCGAGGAAATGAACGGCCTGCTGTTCTACCCCGTGCAGTACGAGGGTGAGGAACTCTCCAAGAACGTGTTCTACACCGGCGCCGCGCCCAACCAGCAGGCCATCCCCGCGGTGGACTACCTGATGAGCAAGGACGGCGGCAGCGCCAAGCGCTGGGTGCTGCTGGGCACCGACTATGTGTACCCCCGCACCACCAACAAGATCCTGCGCGCCTACCTCAAGTCCAAGGGCGTGAAGGACAGCGACATCGACGAGAAGTACACCCCCTTCGGCCATTCCGACTACCAGACCATCGTCGCCGACATCAAGAAGTTCAGCCAGGGCGGCAAGACGGCCGTGGTCTCCACCATCAACGGCGACTCCAACGTGCCCTTCTACAAGGAACTGGGCAACGCCGGCCTGAAGGCCAAGGACGTGCCGGTTGTCGCCTTCTCCGTGGGCGAGGAAGAACTGCGCGGCGTGGACACCAAGCCGCTGGTGGGCCACCTGGCTGCCTGGAACTACTTCCAGTCCATCAAGAGCCCGGCCAACACCGAGTTCATCAAGAAGTGGGGCGACTACGCCAAGGCCAAGGGCATTGCCGGCCACAAGGACAAGCCGCTCACCAACGACCCGATGGAAGCCACCTACATCGGCATCAACATGTGGAAGCAGGCCGTCGAGAAGGCCAAGAGCACCGATGTGGACAAGGTGATCGCCGCCATGGCCGGCCAGACCTTCAAGGCACCGTCGGGCATCGTCTCCAAGATGGACGAGAAGAACCACCACTTGCACAAGAGCGTGTTCATCGGCGAGATCAAGGCCGACGGCCAGTTCAACGTGGTGTGGAAGACGCCTGGCCCGGTCAAGGCCAAGCCATGGAGCCCGTACATCGAAGGCAACGACAAGAAGAAGGACGAGCCGGACGGCAAGAGCAAGCTCTGATCCCTGTCGGTTCCGGGAGGCGCAGCGCGCCTCCCTTCTTTCCCCCTCGCTTCCGTGGCCTGCCCGGGAGGAGGGGCGACGCCAGCGCACCGCCGCATTCCCCTGACGCCACTGGCCGCTATGCTTTCATCCCTCATTCCCCGCCTGTTTGCCTGCCTGCTGCTGTGTGCGGCCGCGCAGGCGCACGCGCTCACGGCCGAGTCCGCGCGCGCCATGGCGGCCGGCGACACCGATGAGCGCATCGCCGCGCTGCAGGCCGCCATCGCCACGCCCGACGAGGCCACCATCGCCTTCATCCGCGCCATGGGCGACGACGCGGTGAAGATCGCCGGCGACAAGGCCATCGTCATCAAGGACGACAAGGGCATCGACCCCGTGACCGGCGCCGAGGTGCCCGTGCCCGACGACGCCGAGGACATCGTCAACAACAACCGCATGCGCGGCGAGTTCGACACCACGCTCGCCTCGCTGCAGCTCATGTCCGCCGACATCGCGCAGCGCCGCAAGGCCGTCGACGCCCTGCGCGAAGAAACCGACGAAGCCCGCCTGCCCCTGATCGAAAAGGCACTGGCCGCCGAGCAGGACGCCGGCCTCAAGGTGCGCCTGGAAGGTATCCGCGCACGCATCCTCATCAGCAGCAGCGACGCTGCCAAACGCCTGGAGGCCACCCAACTGCTGGCTGCCAGCGCCAACCCCGCCACGCGCACCGTGCTGCTGGAGCAGCTGCGCAGCGAGGAGGATCCAAAGGTGAAGGCCGCCCTGCAGACCGCCCTCAAGGCGGTGGAAGAGCGCCTGCAATGGGGCGATCGCCTGGCCGCCATGTTCTCGGGCATCAGCCTGGGTTCCATCCTGCTGCTGGTGGCGCTGGGCCTGGCCATCACCTACGGCCTCATGGGCGTGATCAACATGGCCCATGGCGAGCTGATGATGATCGGCGCCTACGCCACCTATGTGATGCAGGGCGTGTTCCAGCGCTACTTTCCCGGCGCGTTCGACTGGTACCTGGTGGCGGCTGTGCCCGCCGCCTTCCTGGCTTCGGCGCTCATGGGCGCGGTGCTCGAGCGTGGCGTGATCCGCTTCCTCTACGGCCGCCCGCTGGAGACGCTGCTGGCCACGTGGGGCATCAGCCTCATGCTGCAGCAGCTGGTGCGCAGCGTGTTCGGCGCGCAGAACGTGGGCGTGGAGAACCCCTCGTGGATGAGCGGCGGCGTGCAGCTCATGGAGAACCTGCAACTGCCCTGGAACCGGGTGATCATCGTCGCCTTCGCGCTGGCGGTGCTCGGGGGCGTGGCCTTCCTCATCAGCCGCACACGCCTGGGCCTGTTCGTGCGCGGCGTCACGCAGAACCGCCCCATCGCCTCGTGCATGGGCGTGAACACCGCCCGCGTGGACACGTACGCCTTCGCGCTGGGCTCGGGCATCGCCGGGCTGGCGGGCTGTGCCCTCAGCCAGGTGGGCAATGTGGGCCCCGACCTGGGCCAGGGCTACATCGTCGATTCGTTCATGGTGGTGGTGCTCGGCGGCGTGGGCCAGCTGGCCGGCACCGTGTATGCCGCGCTCGGCCTGGGCGTGCTCAACAAGTTCCTCGAAGGCTGGACGGGCGCCGTGCTGGCCAAGATCGCCGTGCTGGTGCTCATCATCATCTTCATCCAGAAGCGGCCGCAGGGCATCTTCGCGGTCAAAGGGCGTACCGCTGACTGAGCGGATCGAGACAGAACATGACGACGACTACGCCTTCCTCCCACTCCCCCATCCAACTGCCCGCACCGGCGCCGCTGCTCACACGCAGCGGCTGGTCGGCCTTCATCGTGGCGCTCATCGTGGTGTGCGCCGTGGCACCTGTGCTCAACCTGTGGGTGCCAGCCGGCAGCCCGCTGCACCTGTCCGACTACGCCGTGGCCCTGCTCGGCAAGATCATGTGCTACGCCATCTGCGCGCTGGCCATGGACCTGATCTGGGGCTACACCGGCATCCTGAGCCTGGGCCATGGTCTGTTCTTCGCGCTCGGCGGCTACGTGATGGGCATGTACCTCATGCGCCAGATCGGCCGCGACGGCAACTACAAGAGCGACCTGCCCGACTTCATGGTCTTCCTCGACTGGAAGGAGCTGCCCTGGCACTGGATGCTGTCCGACAGCTTCGTCGCCACTCTCATCCTGGTGGTGGCCGTGCCCGGCATCGTGGCCTTCGTGTTCGGCTACTTCGCCTTCCGCTCGCGCATCAAGGGGGTGTACTTTTCCATCATCACCCAGGCCATGACGTACGCGGCCATGCTGCTGTTCTTCCGCAACGAGACGGGCTTTGGCGGCAACAACGGCTTCACCGACTTCAAACGCATCCTGGGCCAGCCCATCGCCACGCAGAACATGCGCATGCTGCTGTTCGTGCTCACGGGCGTGGCGCTGCTCGGCTTCTTCCTGCTGGCGCGCTGGCTGGTGCGCAGCAAGTTCGGCCGCGTGCTGCAGGCCGTGCGCGACGCCGAGACGCGTGTCATGTTCTCGGGTTACTCGCCGCTGCCCTACAAGCTCACCATCTGGACCATCAGCGCCATGATGTGCGGCGTGGCCGGCGCGCTCTACGTGCCCCAGGTCGGCATCATCAACCCCGGCGAGATGAGTGCCGCCAACTCCATCGAGATCGCTGTCTGGGCGGCCGTGGGCGGCCGCGCCACGCTGATCGGACCCATCGTGGGCGCCTTCATCGTCAACGGCGCCAAGAGCTGGCTCACCGTGACGGCGCCCGAGTTCTGGCTGTACTTCCTGGGAGCGCTGTTCATCGCAGTCACGCTGTTCCTGCCCAATGGCGTGGTGGGCCTGGTCAAGAAATTCAGCCGCAGTGGCGATGACAAGAACGACAAGAAGGGAGGCACGCAATGACCCCGGACCTGATGGAAGAGGGCGCCCGGCGCGTCGAGCGCCACGCCGCCCCTGTGGTTCAGGGCCAGACCGAGTCGGGCGGCCGCGCGGCTGGCTTCTCGCGCGTGGCCACGCCCGGCGAGGTGGACGTGGCGCACGGCCGCATCCTGTACCTCGAAGACGTGAACGTGAGCTTCGACGGCTTCAAGGCCATCAACAACCTGAGCCTCGATATTGCCCCCGGCGAGCTGCGCTGCATCATCGGCCCCAACGGAGCGGGCAAAACGACGATGATGGACATCATCACCGGCAAGACACGCCCCGACAGCGGCACGGTGTTCTTCGGCAGCACCATTGACCTCTTGCGCCACAACGAGCCCGAGATCGCCAGCCTGGGCATCGGCCGCAAGTTCCAGAAGCCCACGGTGTTCGAGCAGCTCACGGTGTTCGAGAACCTGGAGCTCGCCCTCAAGACCCACAAGGGCGTGAAGTCCAGCATGTTCTTCCGCCTGGACTCGGCCCAATCCGACCGTTTGGCCGAGGTGCTGCACACGATTCACCTGGCGGGCAGCGTGTCGCGCATGGCGGGCAACCTGAGCCATGGGCAAAAGCAGTGGCTGGAGATCGGCATGCTGCTGATGCAGGACCCGAAGTTGTTGCTGCTCGACGAGCCCGTTGCGGGGATGACGGATGATGAGACGGCGCGGACTGCGGAGCTGTTTTTGACTTTGAAGGGCAAGCACTCCCTCATGGTGGTGGAGCACGACATGGGGTTCATTCGCACGATCTCGGAGATCGTGACTGTCTTGTGCGATGGGGCTGTTCTGGCGCAGGGGACCTTGGACCAGGTGCAGGCGGATGAGCGGGTGATTGAGGTTTATTTGGGGCGGTAATGGTTTGCTGCTCTTCGTTCTTCGGTGCTTTGTTTGAGGGCGGAGGCCGGGATGTGCGCCCGGCGGCGCACCTACTTTCTTTTGCGTCGCCAAAAGAAAGTAGGGGCGGTCTCAAGTCCCAAGTGCAACACTCCCTTGCCCTGAGGAGAAGCACTGAATGACAACCGAATACGCGCACCTGAGTGCAGAAGAGCGCGGAGCCATCATGGGCATGAAGCAGCAAGGCTGCAGCACCAGGCTGATTGGGCGCACGCTCAAGCGTGCACCCAGCACCGTCAGTCGAGAACTGGCTCGCAACGGCTGGCGCCGCTCCAGCCAGGAAGTGCACATAGGTCGTCCATTGGTTGCTGGCGGCTACAACGCCGCTGAGGCGGGTAAGCGCGCTCGCAGAGTGCGCCGCGCTGCCAGACAGCCACGCAAGCTGCGCAATGGCAGCGCCTTGTGGTGCCGAGTGCGAGGCATGCTCGATCAGCTGTGGTCGCCCCAGCAGATCGCCGCTATCCTCAAGCGAGACTACCCAGGACAACCTACCTTGCAAGCCTCGCACGAGACCATCTACACAGCCATCTATGCCAGGCCCAAGGGAGAGCTTCGCAAGGAGCTGACCTCGCTGCTGCGCCAAAGCCGGGGCGCACGCAAACCCAATGGCAGGGGTGAGGGTCGACGCGGAATATTGTCTGACATGCTCAGCATCCACGTCCGCCCGCCTGAGGTCAATGACCGGCTGGTACCCGGGCATTGGGAAGGCGATCTCATCAAGGGAGCTGCCAACCGATCTTCCGTGGGCACGCTGGTGTGCCGCAAGACGCTCTTCGTGATGGTCGTCAAAGTCGATGGTGCCACCGCCCTGGACGTGTTCAGAGGCTTTGAGGCGGCCTTCGGTCCGCTGGATGCGGCGCTGCGCCAGACTCTGACCTACGACCAAGGCAAAGAGATGGCGCTGCACAAGAAGCTGGCCGAGAGCACGGGACTGAAGATCTACTTTGCGGACCCGCACAGCCCCTGGCAACGGGGACGCAACGAAAACATCAATGGCTTGATCAGGCAGTACCTGCCCAAGGGAGTGGACCTGAGCGCTTACTCGCAGCGCCAGCTTGATCAGATCGCCTGGAGCTTGAACACACGACCACGCGCCACGTTGAACTTCAGAACGCCTGCAGAGGTGTTCTTTGAAGATTGCGTGAAACACAATGCCCAGATCCCACCCGGTGTTGCACTTGATGCTTGAGACCGCCCCTTCTTTCTTTTGGCGACGCAAAAGAAAGAAGGTGCGCCGCCGGGCGCACATCCCGGCCTCCGCCCTCAACCACACATCAGAAGCCACCACCCCAACCATTTCAAATGGCAGCCCAACAGCACCCATCATTTCAGCCCAGACACAAACTGCATAAACAGGTGTTACAGGATGGCGAGACACTGTGCACACGGTCACCCAGACAGCCCGCCACTCCAATGCAACGCGGTTCGGGTGAGTGGTTTTCTTTTTCAACCAGAACCTCCAAGCCCATGAACAACGCCCTGTACCACGACGACGACACTGCCCACCACCATGGGCTCCAGCACGACCTCAAGACCCTGACGCGCCAGGCCGCCACGCGCCGCAATGCACTGCGCTGGCTGGCCGTGGGCAGCATGGCGCCGCTGTCCCTGCTCTCGGGCAACAGCATGGCCGACACGGCCAGCGACACCAGCACCGTGCTCAACTGGGCACAGGCCACCTACCCGCAGTGGTTCCCCGCCAGCTCGGCCGTGGCGCAGAGCAACGCCAACTTCATCTTCCGCTTCTACCCCACCACCGACAACTACCTGGGCGTGAGCCTGCAGGACGCGAACCTGTACGCCTATGGCCGCGAGACCGGCTATGCCTTCCTGAACCTCGGCCCGCTCTCGCACTGGGTGAGCCTGGCCGCGGGCGGGGCCACCAGCCAGACCTGCAGCATCATCCCGCAGGAGACGGCCGGCCCCTACCCCGGTGATGGAACCAACAGCAACCAGTCGGGCGTGGCCAATGCGCTCACGCTCTCGGGCATCGTGCGCAGCGACATCCGCGCCAGCATCGGCGGCGCCACCGGCATTGCGGCCGGGATCCCCTTGCGCGTGGAGCTGGAGCTGGTCAACATCGCGTCGAGCTGCACCAGCCTGTCGGGCTACGCCATCTACCTGTGGCACTGCACACGCGACGGCCTGTACTCCATGTACTCGAACGGCGTCACCGCCGAAAACTACCTGCGCGGCGTGCAGGAGACCAGCGCCTCGGGCATTGCGACCTTCCAGTCCATCTTCCCGGGCTGCTATTCGGGCCGCATGCCGCACATCCATTTCGAGGTGTACCGCAACCTGGCCAGTGCCACGCGCGGCTCCAACGCCATCCGCACCTCGCAGATGGCCTTCCCCACGGCGGTGTGCCAGCAGGTCTACACCACCGACGGCTACAGCGCGAGCGTGCGCAACCTCTCGCAGATCAGCTTTGCCACGGACAACGTGTTCAGCGACGGCGTCTCGCTGCAGACCGCCACGGTGACGGGTGACAACACCAGCGGCTACGTGGCCAAGCTGCGCGTCGGCGTGAGCGGCTGATCCCCGCCCCCCCTTTCCTGCATTCCCTCCCTTGGGTGCTTCCGGCTGGCCGGGGCACCCTTTTTTTCGAGCCCCGCGGGAGCGCACCGCCACCGCGTCCGCACTACAGCCAGGCCACCCCTCGACCTACAGCCGGTCGGCCGGCATGCGCCCAGAATATGCCCACGACACCGGGAGACTTCCATGAGCGCGATTCCACCCAAGGACACCTACCAGCTGGTCTTCGACCGCCTCACCGAGCAGGACTCGACCACCGCAGAGCGCACGGCGCGGTTGCTGGCCCAGGTCATCGACCACCTGGAGCAGCGCCGGGAGCTGGACCGCCAGGAAATCGAGGAAATGGTCCACAAGCTCGGCTGAAGTGAAACACCCCCTGAGTCGCTTCGCGCCTTCACCCCTCTCTCGCCTCGCTGTGCGAGTCGGGAGGGGGACGCCCCCAGCGCAAGCGCTGGATACGCTGCCTTCGCAGCGGGGCGGCCCTTGCGCGGGGGCACTGGCCTCGAACACGCCAGTTTCAAGCGTCGCGGGCGGCGCACAGCGCAATGGACAACTGATACGCCTGTCCCCGTGCATGCGGGTATCCATGCGCGGCCAATGCCTTTGGTGCAGAAGGGCCAAAGACCGGTTCAGTAGCATGTCCACTCACCTGTACAAGGACTCGACCTACCCATGAATGCTTCGCTTCGCACCACCTCGGCCGTCATCGCCCTGGCCATGGCCGCCCTGACCGTTCCTACGCTCGTGCAGGCCAAGCGCATGGGTGGCAGCAGCAAGCCTGCTGCTGCCCGCCCAGCACCTGCACCAGCGGCCGCAACCGCCGCGCCGAAGGCGCCGGCAACGCCAGCCACCCCGGCAGCCACACCAGCCGCTGCGGCCCCAGCGGCGGCGGCAGCCCCCGCTGCAGCAGCGGCACCCGCAGCGCGTCCCGGCATCGGTTCCACCCTGGGTGCTGCTGCCATCGGGGGGGTGGCCGGTGCCATGGTCGGCAGTGCCATCGCCAGCCCCAGCGCGGACAAGGACGCCAAGAACAAGGAAGCCAAGCTCAAGGAAGCCGAAGCCGCCGACAAGGAAGCCAACGAACTGCAGCGCAAAGCCGATGAAGCCAAGGCCAAGGCCGAGGCAGCACGTACCGCAGCCAAGTAACCCCATAGGCCCGCTACAGCGGGCCCGCCATGCGGCTACTCCAGCGCCCTTGAGGCGCCCAGCGCAAACACGGAGTTGGGAACCCCTTCCCTGGGCAACTGCGGGCGAGGCTTCACGCGCTTGGCGGAGCTGTTTTTCTCTGCGGCAATGTGCACGCGCTCGATGGGCGCCTGCTGGCTCACCAGCTCGGCCACGGACACCGATGCCAGGTACTCCATCACCGAGTGGTTGAAGGCGGCCCAGAGGTCCGCCGTCATTGCGCCCTGCGAGCTGCTCATGGCATCGCCCAGCCTGCCGGCACCACCCGGCTTGCCGACCTCCGAGGCCAGCACGATGTCGGCCACCGAGATATCGCGCGCGCCCCGGGCCAGGGTGTAGCCGCCGCCCGGGCCCCGCGTGCTGATCACCAGCCCCGCCTGGCGCAACCCACTGAAAAGCACCTCCAGGTAGGACACGGAAATCTCGTACCGCTCGCTCAGGGCAGACAGCGCCACCGGGCTGCCCACGGAGCGGGACGCCAGATCCACAATGGCGACGACGGCAAATTTGCTACGGGTGGTCAGGCGCATGGGCGGCTCCGGAAATGGGGTTGGGGGTGCTCCGCGAGCACCCGGTGGTTGTTCTTGTTCATGGTGGTTCTTCTTTCAGGCATCGGCGCAGCCCTTTTGCACCACCCTCAGCAGCAGTTGCATCCAGCCGGCATGGCCCCAGTCCAGCGCCTCCAGCACGGAGGCTGCAGGCGCCTGTCCGCGGGCCAGGTCCACGTCGAACGTGCCGTCGGCCTTGTCGGCCGCCACCCGGACGGCGGCGCCCAGCAGCGGGATCGCGAGCGGCGGCCGGGGTCCGTCCGGACCATCGGCATCGATGCGCAGCACACACCCGGGCAGCAGCCCGTAGCTCCAGCGGCGCTCGGGATGGGCCTCGGCCCCCAGCGTGTTCATGTGCGCCAGGCGCTGGGCCTGGGTCATGCCGAAGGGGTCCGACAGCGGCGCATCCTGCTGGGGGTAGCCGTCGATGCAGGCGGCGCCCAAGGCGATGGCCGCCGCCGCAAACGCGAAGCGCCAGCGCTGCCAGACGGCGAGCGGCCTGTATGTCAGCCAGGAGGCTTCGGTCACGAGTGCATCCCAGGTGGATGGACAGACCCCGGGGAGGGAGGATGGTCGATTTCCATGGTGAATCTCAGGGGCCAGGCCAGCGCTCCGATACTGGCAGCGCATGGGGACCGGCGGCGGTTCAATCAATGCAATGGGAGGCTCGCGCAGCGGCCATGTGCGCGCGGCTGAAGGCTGCCAGGAAGGTCAGCAGCCAACGAGGGAGAACCGCTTCGCAAGCGAAGCGAGGGGGAGCCGGCCGCTGGCCGGCTGCTCAGGCGAGGATGCCTGGGGCCTTTGGTGGTTTGTGCGGCGGCGCAAGTGCCACGGAGGGCGTGCGCACCTGGGCGAGCGGGATCAGGCCCCTGGCCGCTGCGGCGCCGGTACCGGCCAGCGCCATGGGCTGCAGCAGGTCCGGAAAGTCCTGCCGGTCATCGAGCAGGGCATGGTCGTCCGCATCGGAATTGGCGCCAGGGACTTCGTGCCCCGGTGCGGTCTGGCTCAGCACCGCCAGGTCCTGTTGCGGCTCGAACGATGGGAGGGGTTTGCTGGAGCCGACGACGGAAATCCCCACGCACAGCAGAAAGTGCAGAAGGAAGACGGCGACAAGGCTCCGGAACATGGTGGCCAATTATAGGCAGCACGGCGGGCCTCCCGGGCCCGCCATGGATTCACATTGCCATCGGCAATGACCGAGATCAAGGAAGCACTTCGAACACCAGGTACTGATTGCGGTCGGTGGTCGAGTCGGCTGTCGGGAAGTTGTCGTCGGCCACCACCACCAGCGAGTCGCGGCCGTTGGCCAGTTTGGGGCCGAAGGTGATGCCCTCCAGGTTGGCAATGCCGCCGAGCTGGGCCTTCAAGGTCTCGAAGTCGAGCACAAGGCGCTTGGTGACGGGCGTGTAGCTGGCGCCGGCCAGGGCAGACGTGGCCAGCACATTGGTGGCATTGGCGGTGGTGATCTCGTACAGGCGCGCCTGGTTGCCCACCACGCCCACCGAGAAGCTGCGCTCCAGCACCAGGAAGCGCGTGGCACTCAGGGCCAGGATTTCGGTGGCGCCGCTGACCGTGAACTGGTCCGCAGGCACCGGCACGGCCTGCACCTTGTCCACGGGGTAGGCGTACTGCGCCACGGCGGCACCGGTGCTGCGGTCGAACATCGTGATGCGCGAGACGCTGCCGGCGGTGGTGGTCGATGCCGGGCCATCCTGCAGCAGTGCGCCTTCCATCAGCACGGCGGCGCGGCTGTTGTCGGGCGTGAAGGCGATGCCTTCGAAGGCCAGGTTGCCGCGCGGGCCGGTGTTGTCGGCCGACATGCGGAACATCGCGGGGATCTGGTACTCGCGCACATGGGTGCCGTCCGGGCGGATCTCGCGGATGAAGGGGTCGATGATGCGCGCGGCGGTCGTGCCCGAGGCCAGCGTACGGTCGCCCTCGCTGACCCAGACATAGTTGCCCGTGGCGCGGTCGATGCGCACCGATTCGGGGTCGGCCACCAGCGGATCGGGCACCTTGGGGTACACCGCACCATTGGGCTGCTTCATGCTGAAGGTCGACAGGAACTGCACACCGCTGAAGCTGCTGGTGTCGTAGTTCAGGCGCACGGTGTACATGCGCGGCGCATTGGCCGAGTCGGTCGTGGTGCGGTCGTCCGACAGCAGGATGAACTGGTTGCTCTTCTCGTCGTAGTTGATGCCCGAGATGCCGCCCACCACCGTACCCTGGTACTCCATGCGGCGTGGCAATACCTGCTGGCCGATGAGGCGCAGCGAGCCGACCGAGCGCTCGCCATTGTTGTCATCGCTGCCGCCACATGCGGCGAGCAGTGCGGTGGCGGCGCACACGGCGCCCATGGTCCAGATGCTGCGAAGAATGGCTGTCATTGTGGTTTTCCCCTCGTGAGTAAAGCGGGGGAGTCTAGGGAGCGCATGTGACAGAACGGAGACCGGCCCGTGGCGCGAGATGCAGGCACCCGGATGCCGCAAGGCACGCAACTGATGGTAAATTTTCTGGCTATTTCCAAGGACACCTTGTGCCGCTGTTGAAACTTTCGTGCGCCAACTGCTCTGCCCCCCTGCAAATCGGAGAGGACCTGGAACGCTTTGCCTGCAGCTACTGTGGGACCGAGCAGATCGTGGAGCGCTCCGGAGGCATCGTCTGGTTGCGAAAGGTGGAGACCGCAATCAAGGCCGTGCAACGGGGCACCGACCGAACAGCGGCAGAGCTCGCCCTGGTGCGGCTGGACCGTGAACTCGGCGAAGCCCAGGCGGGCAGGGCTGCGTTGATCCACACGGCGAACGCGCAGTTTGCAAAAGCCAACGCCCACCGCAGCAGCATTGCTTCGATCGCGTTCCTGGCTGCAGCATTGCTGTTTCCCATGGTCGTTGGCCTTTTCGGCAGGCACATCAGGGAGGGTGAATCCTTGTTCGTCTGGGCCATGGTCAGTCTGGGCACGCCCCTGGCCGTCTATTATTCGATCAAGGCGCCCACCCGCGTCGACATCCAACAGCCCTTGGCGGAAATCGATGCCCGAATCGCCCAGATTGAGGAAGACATCGGTTTGAGCCGTGCCGTTCTGGATGCTCCGCAGACCTGACGGTGGCGCAGCACGGCCGACATGGTTGACCGCCTTCTACCTCGCATCCAGGCCCGCCTCGCGCGGGCCTTTTTACGCCCGGTTGCAACCCGGAGATAGAATCCGCCTTCGCTAGGGGTGTCGGCCTGCGCAAGCAGCTCCGACTGAGAGAGTCCCTTTGAACCTGATTGAGATCATCCTCGCGCAGGGAAGCAGTCCGCATACGCCATAACCTGGCGCTCCGCTCCCTGTGCACCGGGGCTGGTGCGTTGGGGTCCAGCCAGTACGCTGCCGACCCTGCTCTGTCGTCCATTGATTGAACGGAGAGCCCAACCGCCATGTCAGCCCATCTTCCCGCAAGCACCGCCGCGCCCGCCAACGAGGCGCTGGCGCCGGTCAGCCCCGACCGCCGCGTCTTCCAGTGGCATGACCATGCCTCGCTCTGGTTCAGCCTGGGCGTGGGCCTCTTGGTCATGCAGGTGGGCAGCTACCTCATGCCGGCGCTGGGCACCAAGGAGGCGCTGATCGCCATCGTCGCCGGCTCCATCGTGGGTGCGGGCCTGCTCGGCTGGGTGGCCAAGCTGGGCTGCGACAGCGGGCTGGCGAGCGCGGGTCTGATGCATGCGGTCTATGGCCGCACCTTTGCCAGCCTGCCCATCATTCTCAACATCGTGCAGCTCGTGGGCTGGGGCACGTTCGAGCTGGTGGTGATGGGCGAGGCCACGGTCGCCATCGGCCGCCAGTCGGGCAGCATGGCAGGCAGCCAGTGGCCGGG
>NZ_AKJX01000123.1 GCF_000276605.1 Acidovorax sp. CF316
TATTGCTTCGCAATCTGGGAGGGGGACGCCCCCGGTGCGGCGGGGCGGCCCTTGCACGGGGGCGCTGGCCTGGGTTGCGCCAGTTTCATGCCACGCAGGTGGTGTGCAGCGTTGGGGATAACTAAGATGCGCATACGGGTCGTCCTTTGCTGACGGCTCGGCATCGGTCTGATACAGGGGCTTGTGCTTTGGTGCACAAGCCCCAATTCATTTCTGGGTACAGTACGTGCCTGACTGGAGAAATAATGAGTTCACTGGATACACAAGCCCTGGGCATGGTCCCCATGGTCATCGAGCAGTCCGGACGCGGTGAGCGCTCCTACGACATCTACTCGCGCCTGCTCAAGGAGCGCATCATCTTCCTGGTGGGCGAGGTCAACGACCAGACCGCCAACCTGGTGGTGGCGCAGCTGCTCTTTCTGGAGAGCGAGAACCCCGACAAGGACATTTCGTTCTACATCAACTCGCCTGGCGGCAGTGTGACGGCCGGCATGGCCATCTACGACACCATGCAGTTCATCAAGCCCGATGTGTCGACCATGTGCGTGGGCTTCGCGGCCTCCATGGGCGCCTTCCTGCTGGCGGCCGGCGCCAAGGGCAAGCGTTTCTCGCTGCCCAACTCGAAGATCATGATCCACCAGGTGCTGGGCGGCGCGCGCGGTCAGGCGACCGATATCGAGATCCACGCCCGCGACATCCTGCGCACCAAGGACCAGATGAACCGCATCCTGGCCGAGCGCACGGGCCAGCCCCTGGAAAAGGTCAAGAACGACACCGAACGCGACTACTTCCTCACGGCCGACGAGGCCAAGGAATACGGCCTGGTGGACCAGGTGATCGCCCAGCGCCCCTGATCGGGGCCGTGCGATCGCGCGGCGGCGCTCGTTTCCCTGGCTTGCCTTGGCGTTGCGCCGGGGTTAAGTTATGAAAACTGCCCGCGGTCCGGGATGGATGCAGTGCATTCACCCCCGGTCGCAAGGGCGGTTTCCCCGGGAAAGAGCGCCGCTTTTTATTTGGTTATCATCCCGACAACTTTCCGTAACAAGGCATTGCCCCCATGGCCGAGAAAAAAGGCTCCTCCAGCGAGAAAACCCTCTACTGCTCTTTTTGCGGCAAAAGCCAGCACGAAGTGAAGAAGCTGATCGCCGGACCGTCCGTCTTTATCTGCGACGAGTGCATTGACCTGTGCAACGAAATCATCCGTGACGAGCTGCCCTCGGGCGAGCTGGCCAAGGACGCCAAGAGCGACCTGCCCACGCCGCTGGAGATCAAGACCAACCTGGACAACTACGTCATCGGCCAGGACCAGGCCAAGCGCACGCTGGCCGTCGCGGTGTACAACCACTACAAGCGCCTGCGCCACAAGGACAAGGCGCACAAGGACGACATCGAACTGTCCAAGAGCAACATCCTCTTGATCGGGCCCACGGGCTCGGGCAAGACGCTCCTGGCCCAGACGCTGGCGCGCATGCTGGACGTACCCTTCGTGATGGCCGACGCCACCACGCTGACGGAAGCCGGCTACGTGGGCGAGGACGTGGAGAACATCGTCCAGAAGCTGCTGCAAAGCTGCAACTACGAGGTCGAACGCGCCCAGCGCGGCATTGTGTACATCGACGAGATCGACAAGATCTCGCGCAAGTCGGACAACCCCTCCATCACCCGCGACGTGTCGGGCGAGGGCGTGCAGCAGGCGCTGCTCAAGCTGATCGAAGGCACCATGGCCAGCGTGCCGCCCCAGGGCGGGCGCAAGCACCCGAACCAGGACTTCCTGCAGATCGACACGACCAACATCCTGTTCATCTGCGGTGGCGCTTTCGCGGGCCTGGAAAAGGTCATCGAGAACCGCACCGAGGCGTCGGGCATCGGCTTTGGTGCATCGGTCAAGAGCAAGAAGCAGCGTTCGCTGACCGAGGTGTTCACCGAGATCGAGCCCGAGGACCTGATCAAGTTCGGCATCATCCCCGAGCTGGTGGGCCGCATGCCCGTGGTGACGGCGCTGGCCGAGCTGAGCGAGGATGCGCTGGTGCAGATCCTGACCGAGCCCAAGAACGCGCTGGTCAAGCAGTACAGCAAGCTCCTGGCCATGGAAGGCGTGGACCTGGAGATCCGCCCCGCCGCGCTCAAGGCCATTGCCCGCAAGGCACTGGCCCGCAAGACCGGCGCGCGCGGCCTTCGCTCCATCCTGGAGCAGTCGCTGATCGGTACCATGTTCGACCTGCCCAACCAGAGCAACGTCGAGAAAGTCGTGGTGGACGAGTCCACCATCGAAGAAAGCAAGCCGCCGCTTCTCGTGTACCGAGAGGCTGCCAAGAAGGCCTAGGGCCCTGAGAGCGCAAGCCCACGCGTTCTGAGCGTTCCAAGATGTCCCGGCGGTGCCTGCAACTGACTGCATGCGCCGCGCCGGGCAGCCCTCGGTGCTGCCCTTCAACCCTTCTTCCAGCGCGGCTGGGGGAGGGGGTTGAAAATCCCCACATGTGGACCATCTGCCACAGAGTTAACTGAGGATTTCCATGTCCGGACATACCCCCCTGCCAGCCACCCCCATCGACCTGCCGCTGTTGCCCTTGCGTGACGTGGTGGTGTTCCCCCACATGGTGATACCGCTCTTCGTGGGCCGCCCCAAGAGCATCAAGGCGCTGGAGCTGGCCATGGAGGCCGACCGCCGCATCATGCTGGTGGCCCAGAAGGCCGCCGCCAAGGACGAGCCCTCGGTGGCCGACATGTTCGACGTCGGCTGCGTCTCCACCATCCTGCAGATGCTCAAGCTGCCCGACGGCACCGTGAAGGTGCTGGTCGAGGGCCAGCAGCGCGCGCTGGTCGCGTCCATCGAGGACGGCGAGACGCACTTCACCGCCACCGTGACGCCCGTGGAGCCCGCTGCCGAGGCCGCAAAGCCCAGCGAGATCGAGGCCCTGCGCCGCGCGGTGATGCAGCAGTTCGACCAGTACGTCAAGCTCAACAAGAAGATCCCCCCCGAGATCCTCACCTCCATCTCCAGCATCGACGATCCGGGTCGCCTGGCCGACACGATTGCCGCGCACCTGCCGCTCAAGCTCGAGAACAAGCAGATCGTGCTCGACCTGTCGGACGTGAAGGCGCGCCTGGAAAACCTGTTCGAGCAGCTCGACCGCGAGGTGGACATCCTCAACGTCGACAAGAAGATCCGCGGCCGCGTGAAGCGCCAGATGGAGAAGAACCAGCGCGACTTCTACCTCAACGAGCAGGTCAAGGCCATCCAGAAGGAACTGGGCGAAGGCGAAGACGGCGCGGACATGGAAGAGATCGAGAAAAAGATCAAGCTCGCCAAGATGCCCGCCGAGGCGCGCAAAAAGGCCGATGCCGAGTTCAAGAAGCTCAAGCTCATGTCGCCCATGTCGGCCGAGGCCACCGTGGTGCGCAACTACATCGACGTGCTCACGGCCCTGCCGTGGAGCAAGAAGACCAAGATCAAGCACGACCTGGTGAATGCCGAGGGCGTGCTCAACGAAGACCACTTCGGCCTGGACAAGGTCAAGGACCGCATCCTCGAGTATCTTGCAGTGCAGCAGCGCGTGGACAAGGTCAAGGCACCCATCCTGTGCCTGGTGGGCCCTCCTGGCGTGGGCAAGACCTCGCTGGGCCAGTCGATCGCCAAGGCCACCGGCCGCAAGTACGTGCGCATGGCCCTGGGCGGCATGCGCGACGAGGCCGAGATCCGTGGGCACCGCCGCACCTACATCGGCGCACTGCCGGGCAAGGTGCTGCAGAGCCTGTCCAAGGTGGGCACGCGCAATCCGCTGTTCCTGCTGGACGAGATCGACAAGCTCGGCACCGACTTCCGTGGCGACCCGTCGAGCGCGCTGCTGGAGGTGCTGGACCCCGAGCAGAACCACACCTTCGGCGACCACTACGTCGAGGTGGACTTCGACCTGTCCGATGTGATGTTCGTCGCCACGTCGAACTCGATGAACATCCCGCCGGCCCTGCTCGACCGCATGGAAGTGATCCGCCTGTCGGGTTACACCGAGGACGAGAAGACCAGCATTGCCATGAAGTACCTGCTGCCCAAGCAGCTCAAGAACAATGGCGTGAAGGACGAGGAGCTCGAGATCACCGAGCCCGCCGTGCGCGACATGGTGCGCTACTACACGCGGGAAGCCGGCGTGCGTTCGCTCGAGCGCGAGCTGTCCAAGATCTGCCGCAAGGTGGTCAAGGGCCTGCAGCTCAAGAAGCTCGAGCCCAAGGTCATCGTCACGGCCGACAACCTGCCCGACTTCCTGGGCGTGCGCAAGTACACCTACGGCCGTGCCGAGGCGCAGAACCAGGTGGGCCAGGTGGTCGGCCTGGCCTGGACCGAGGTGGGCGGCGACCTGCTGACCATCGAAGCCGCCGCCATGCCCGGCAAGGGCGTGATCACGCGCACCGGCTCGCTGGGCGATGTGATGAAGGAGTCGGTCGAGGCTGCCCGCACGGTGGTGCGCAGCCGCTCGCGCATCCTGGGGATCAAGGACGAAGCGTTCGAGAAGCGCGACATCCACATCCACGTGCCCGACGGCGCCACGCCCAAGGACGGCCCGAGCGCGGGTGCTGCCATGACCACGGCCTTTGTCTCCGCGCTCACGGGCATCCCCGTGCGCGCCGATGTGGCCATGACCGGCGAGATCACGCTGCGCGGTGAAGTCACCGCCATCGGCGGCCTCAAGGAAAAGCTGCTGGCGGCCCTGCGGGGCGGCATCAAGACGGTGCTGATCCCGGAAGAGAACGTCAAGGACCTGGCCGAGATTCCGGACAACGTGAAGAGCGGCCTGGAGATCGTGCCCGTGCGCTGGATCGACAAGGTGCTGGAAGTGGCACTGGCCAGCCGGCCCGTGCCGCTGACCGATGAGGAAGTGGCCGTGGCGGCCGCGCCTTCGGCCGAGAAGGCCAGCGCACCGGCGGCCGACGGCCTCAAGCACTGAGAGGGTGCGGGTACAGCCCTGGTGAAAAAGTCGATGGAATGAATTGATTGCAAATTTTTCTGGGGTTTTCCAGAGACCCCCAAAAAATGCGCTACAATTCATTCCATCGCAGCACACAACGTACTAAACGATGTACAATGTAAGGCTTCGGTAAAATGCGGGAATAGCTCAGTTGGTAGAGCGCAACCTTGCCAAGGTTGAGGTCGAGAGTTCGAGACTCTTTTCCCGCTCCATATTTCGCAAGCGGTGTCTTTCACAAGCACTGCAGGCAAGTAAAAAGGATCCTTCGGGATCCTTTTTTGTTTTCTGCCGTCCCTTCGCTCCCATTCATTCCGCCCCATCTGCTTGCGCCCGTTGTCTTACCGCGCGGGCCCGAAGCGCTCCCGGTACTGGCCCGGTGTGGTGCGCACGCGCTTCATGAAGGCGCGCTGCAGCGCGTCCACGCTGGTGAAGCCCGCGCGCTGTGCCACGCGGGCCAGCGGCCAGGCGGACGTTTCCAGCAGCGACTTGGCGCGGTCCACGCGCGCGGCCTCCACGAACTGCGCCGGGGTGAATCCCGTCTCGCGGCGGAAGGTGCGGGCAAAGGTGCGCTCGGTCATGCCGGCACGCTCGGCCAGGGCCGCGTTGCTGCACGGGCCGGTGGGGTCGGCGATGAGGGCGGTGGCCAGGCTGCGGATCGGCGGCGTGGCCGTGGCCTGCACCGCCAGGCCGGTGCTGAATTGCGACTGCCCGCCGGGCCGTCGCAAAAACAGCACCAGCTCGCGCGCCACGGCCAGCGCCGTGGCCGCGCCGCAGTCCGCCTCCACCAGCGCCAGGCACAGGTCGATGCCCGCCGTCACGCCCGCCGAGGTGTAGACCGGGTGGCTGGCCACGAAGATGGCGTCCGGCTCCACCTCGATGGCCGTGCCCAGCGAGCCCAGCAGCTCGCAGCGGTTCCAGTGCGTGGTGGCCCGGCGCCCGTCGAGCAGGCCTGCGGCGGCCAGCACCAGGGCGCCCGTGCACACGCCCACCACGCGGCGCGCGGCCGGTGCCCGGGCCTGCATCCAGTCCCGCAAGGCGGGGTGGCTTGCGGCGGCCAGCAGGGCCTGCTCGCTGCCGCCGGTGACCACCAGGGTGTCGATGCCGGGGGGCGCGTCCTGTAGCGCGACCACCGGGCCCAGCTGCAGGCCGGCGTGCGTGGCCAGGGGCTGGCCGGTGGGTGAGCACAGGGTCAGCCGGTAGGGCGCGGCGCCCGCCGGCAGGTGCTCGTTGGCCACCGCGAACACCTCCATGGGCCCGGCCACGTCGAGCATCTGCACACCGTCGAAGGCGATGAAGACCACCTCGGTACAAGCGGGTTGCGGGTCGGATGCGTTGCTGGGGGGCATGGGCTGGGGGCGTGTGGCAAGGGTGGGGCATGCTATCGCGCGCCGGGGTTGCCGGCCGCGGCGAAGGGTTGGCGGAAAGCGCAGGTGTTTTGTCCGACCGCAGGCGGTGGGGCCGCCTATCGTCACCGCACCGCGTTCGCGCCCCGTTCCTTCTGCTTGCCCATGGTGTTTTCTGCTTCCTCCCTCAATCGCCGCCAGGCCTTGGCCTGCTGCCTGGCACTGGCCGGCACGGCTGCCTGCGGCTGTGCCGCCACCGCCGAGCGCCCGGCCCCGGGTGCCGTGCCCCGCCAGTCGCGCCAGGTCTTTGCCGACGAGCTGCGGCGCTCCCTGCGTGCTGCGGGCGGCTCCCGTCGGCCCGTGGTCGCCGTGCTCGCGCACAACGCGGGCACGGAGATCACGGACTTCCTCGTGCCGCACGCGGTGCTGGCCCGCTCGGGCGTGGCGCGGGTGCAGGCGGTGGCACTGCGCCGGGGGCCGGTGGCCCTGTTGCCCGCGCTGCGGGTGGAGGTGCCTTGCGGGCTGGACGATTTCGACCGGCAGCACCCGCAAGGGGCCGACTGCGTGGTGGTGCCCGCCATGCAGGTGGACGACGACCCGGCCCTGCTGGACTGGGTACGCCGACAGTCTGCCCAGGGGGCCGCCATCGTCGGCGTCTGCTCGGGCGCGCGCGTGCTGGGCCGGGCAGGGTTGCTCGACGGGCGCGGCTTTACAGGGCACTGGGCCGACCGGCGCACGCTGCAAGCCCGCCACCCCACGGCCCGCCACGTCCCCGGCCAGCGCTACCTGGCCGACCGGGGCGTGGTGACCACCACCGGGGTGTCCGCGTCCGTCCCCGTGTCGCTCGCGCTGGTCGAGGCCCTGGGCGGTACTGCCGCCGCGCAGGCGCTGGCGCAGCAGGTGGGGGCAGCGTCCTTCGGGCCGGAGCATCCGAGCGAAGCCTTTGGCCTCTCGGCACGGCGCGTGGCCGTGTACCTGGCCAACCAGGCCCGGGGATGGGCGGGCGGGCGCATGGCCGTGGGCATCGGGGACGGTGCCGATGACATCGGGCTCGCGCTGGCCATGGATGCGTGGAGCCGCACGCACCGCCTCGCCGGGCTCACGGTGCAGGCCGTTGCGGGCCGCCCTGTGGAGCCGCCCCTGCGCCTGGCCAGCGGGCTGCGCGTGCTGCTGCCGCCGCGCCCCGAGGGCACGCCATGGCCTGCACTGCCCTTGTACGCGGATGCCAGGCCCGCGCAGGTGCTGGACGCCGCCCTGTGCGACATCGGCCGGCGCTATGGCGCGGGCACACGCGACTGGGTGGCACTGGAGATGGAGCACCACCCGCTGGACGGTGTCGGCGGCTGCGCGGAGCCCGGCGCAGGGAGCTAGCTATTGCGGGTCCCCGCCACCCCACTGCTGCACCAGCAGCGCTGCACGGCGCTCGCGGGTCGCGGGGCTCTTGCCCGCGCGGATATGCTCCATCGCCACGCGCTGCATGGCACCACTGAGGCCCTGCCATGCGGCGGCTCGCCCGGGTGACTGCGTGAGCAGGGCCTGCAGCTCGGCCGGCACGTCGGTGCTCGCGCGGGTCAGTTCCACCTGCAGTGCATCGCCGGCGGCCACGCCGGCTGCCTTGCACCAGGGGTGCGGTGAACTGCAGGAACCAGGCCGAGTGCGGGGAAGTGTCCCAGCGCTTGAGCGTGCGCCGCCCCAGTGCATGGCCGTTGGCCGTGCCTTCCACAAGCGTGGTGGCCTGCAGCCCCCAGGGCGCGACCACGGCATGGGGCAGCAACACGTACACGGGCAGGCGCGGGTCCTTGCGGGCCAGGGTGGCGGTGCAGCGCAGGGTGTCGGGTGCGGTGGCGGGCATGGGGATATTTTCAGGGGCCGGGGCCTTGGGGCGATCGATGGTCAGAGGCCGCCCCAGGTGCAGCGGGTGAAGCCGTGGACGGTGGTGATGCGCGCGTGGTGCGAGCCCTGCTCGCAGACGAGGCGCAGGCAGCCCTGGGCGGCGGCCGGCTGCGGCGATGTGGCCCAGATGAGCGGCAGGACCAGGGCGCCGCGCAGGGCCGTGGGGCGGGGCCTTGGCGGTCGGGCGGGTGGCGCTTTTTTTACTTGAAGGTGCTGCTCAGGATCACCCACTCGATGCCGTCACCGTCGCCGCCCACGTCCTCGCGCGTGGCGATGTTGATACCCAGTTCCGGGCAGTCCTGGCCATCACCCAGCCACTGCGTATCGCGCAGCTGCAGTTTGGCTGCCTTGAAGCGCTTTTTCACTTCGGCAAAGGTGGTGCCGCCGTGCAGCGGTGCGCCCTGGTAGGCCAGCGTGCCGCCCAGGAACTCGATGTCCTGCACCTTGTCGCCGGCGTCGTAGCGCACGCGGATGAAGGTGGCCTTGTCGGCGCTCTGGAAATCGTCCTCGTCCTGGTAGCGGTCGGGCTTGGGCGGCACGAAGCCGGCGGAGGCCATGGCCGCACGCAGGGCCGCACGCGGCTGGCCGAAGTCGATCTTCAAGGCGCCGCAGGAGATGCCTTGGCGGGGCAGGAGTTGCCAGGTGGAAGGTGTCATGTGCTTGCTGCAGGGAACGGCCGGGCCGGCGGCGGCGCGGGTGGTGCCCTGCGCTTGTACTCCGGTGCTGCACAGCAGCAGGGCGAAGCAGCACAGCATCGGGGCGCAAAGGCGGGATGGGAGGAGCACGCGGGCCTCTGGGTCGGCGGTGGACTGGGATGGCAAGCATAGCGGCCCTGTCTGATCCCACGGCCTGGCAAAGGGGCTTTTGCGTCAACCCGCGTGGCTGGCAAAGCGCACGATGCGCCACTGGTTTGGCCCCGTGCGCCGCAGGACGATGCCGAAGAGGCAGGGGCTGCCCTGGAATTCCACGGTGACCTGGGGCTCGTCCACCTCGCGCCCTGCGAGCCAGCGGCGCAGGCGGTTGCCATGGGACTGGAGGGGCAGGGTGTAGCCCACCTGTGCGGGTGGGCACAGGTTGCGGGCCGCATGGGCCTGGAACTGCTCCAGCGTGGTCCCGGTAGCCCCGTTGCGTGCCGTGCGCGCATGGGCGGCGGCAAAGCGGCCTTGCTCCACATTGCGCACGAAGGCCTGGGCCTCGGCGATGGCGCTGGCGGGCGTGTGCGGCTGGTGCAGCAGCCACCATGCCATGGCCCCGGCCAGTGCTGCTGCGGCGGCCACAACCAGCGCGGCCCGGGGAGGGACGCTGCGCTTCAGGCCACCCACCAATCCGCTACCAGAAAGGGCCGTGCCTGCCCCGGCACGGACACCATGATGTGCCCGCGCCCACAGGTGGGGCCGCAGCGCGTGCCCAGGTAGCGGATGGACACGGCGGGCACAGGCTCCTTGGCGCCCGGGGGCAGCACCGCGGCCTGCCCGCGCTCCAGGTGGGCCAGCAGTACCCATTGGTCTTCACCGTCCAGCGCCTGCGTGACCTGGCTGCAGCCGTGGCCGTCCCGGGCGCTGCCGGCCGCTTCCAGCAGGGCGGCTGCGCGGCGCCCTTCGATCAGCGCCATGCGCTCGGCCTCGGTCTTCCATTGCGTGGGCTTGGCCGCTGCCTGGCGTGCCAGGGCCTCGCGGTCCAGCAGCACGGTGATGCCGTTCAACTGCACCGACAGGCAGGACGCCGGTGCCCGCGGACGCTGGGCCACGCTGCGGGTCTCGTCCACCTCGGTGCCGGCGGGCGGGCGTTCGGGCGGCGTGCCTGCGCCGTGGGCCATCATGCCGGCCCCCAGGCCCATGGCCAGCACGAGGTGCGCAAGAAGGCGCCGCGCACGGTGTCGGGTGGGGCGGGCGGGCTGCTGTGTAGCGAATGCATGGCGCATGGCGATGGTGGGTGGTGAGGCAGGGGCGGGGCTGGATCATTCTAGGGGCCTGCAGATTCGCCGATGGCTGCATAGAATGGCTGCGATGCACGACAAGGACCGCCTGCTGCGCACATTTTTGCTGGCAGCCCAGGGCGGCTCGCTGCAGAAGGCTGCGGACAAGCTCGGCCTCACCCAGCCCGCGGTGAGCAAGCAGATCAGCGCACTCGAGTCCTTTCTCGAATGCGCCCTGTTCACGCGCCACGGGCGCGGCATGGCGCTCACCCCGCCGGGCCAGCGCCTGGCGCAAAGCGTGGCCGAGCAGTTCGCGCTGCTCGATGCCGCGCTGGACACGGTACGTTCTGCTGCCGACGCCGTGCGCTACGTGCGCATCGCCAGCGTCAACACCCTGGCCGCCTACCTGCTGCCGCCCGTGGTGGCGGCCCTGCGGCAGGCCCATCCGGCGCTGGTCGTGCGGCTGGACACGGCCAGCTCTCCCGATGTGGTGGACCAGGTGGTGCGCGGCCACGCGGACCTGGGCATGGTCTACGACCTGGCGGTGAACACCGATGCGGTGCAGGTGCAGCGCCTGTACCACGAGGAGATGTGTGCCTATGGCCTGCTGCCGCCGGGGGCGCAGGCCGTGCCGCTGACGGTGGCTGCGCTGGCGCAGCGCCCGCTGATCGTGCCGCCCCGGCCTTATGCCCTCAGGCGTGTCATCGAACGCGAGCTGCCCGGCCCCCTGGCCATCGCCGCCGAGTGCAGCTCGGTCAGCGCCTCGCTGGACCTGGCGGCGGCTGGCGTGGGCATGGTCATCCTGCCCGGCGCGCTGCCCGAACTGGCCGTGGCCCCGCGCGGCCTGGCCCGCTTTGCCATTGCCGATGCCGACCTGGGCCGGCAGGTGGTGGTGATCCACCGCGCCGGCCCCCAGCCGCCGCAGGCGCTGGCGGCCGCGCTGCAGGTGATCGGTCAGTTCGCGGCGCGTGCCGCCTGGCGCGCCCAGTAGTCGAAGGTGCCGTTGACGATGGCGCTCTGGAGCAGGAAGTCGTGCGCCTCCTGCGCGGCCGCGGGCTCCACGGGCTGCAGCGGGCCGATGGCCAGGGCATCCAGGCACATGCGCGCGTTGCGCTCGGCAAACACGTTGAGGTAAACGGCCTCCTGCAGCGTGGCCCCGGTGCAGACGATGCCGTGATTGACCAGCAGGGCCGAGCGCCGGCCCGCCAGCGCGCCGGAGATCAGCGCGCCCTCGTCGTCGCCCGTGGGCACGCCCGGCCAGTGCGCCAGGTAGCCGCAGTCCTCGTGGAACACGGCAGCATCCATGTGTGCCACGGGCATGGGTATGCCCAGCATCGACAGGGCCGACAGGGCGGGCGGGTGCGTGTGCACGATGGCGCGCACACCGGGGTGGTGCCGGTAGATCCAGCTGTGAAAGCGCACGCCGGGGTTGGCCTTGCCGCGGCCCTCCAGCGTGGCCAGGTGCTCGTCGATGAGCAGGGTGGAGGCCTCGCCGGCCTCTTCCAGCCCGGTGCCCAGGGCCAGCGTGAACATGCGCGACGAATCGCCATCGCGCATGGTCACCTGGCCGGCCAGGCCGCAGGCATGGCCCTGGTGGGCCAGGATGTGGCAGGCATCCACGAAGGTGTTGCGAGGGCGGGCGTCGCGCGTGCCGCTGCCTGCGACAGGGTCCAGGTGCAGGGTTTTTTCGTGCATGGCTCAGTTCTCCAGCTTGATGCCGCGCTCCTGGATGAGCGCGCGGTTGGATTGCAGCTCCGTGCGCATCAGCGCGCTGAAGTCCGCAGGGGTGCTGGCAAAGGGCGCAAAGCCCAGGGCCTGCATGCGCGTGGCGAATTCGGCGCTGGTGACGACGGATTCCAGCGCGGCGGCCAGGCGTGCAGAGGCCTCCGCCGGCATCGCCGCCGGTCCCACCACGCCCACCCAGGGCGCGAAGTCGAAGCCCTTGAGGCCCGATTCGTGGAAGGTGGGCACGTCCGGCATCAGCGGGCTGCGCTCCAGCGTGGCCACGGCAATCGCCTTCACCTTGCCCGTCTTCTGGTACTGGCTGGCCAGGTTGGTGTCGATGAAGGTCAGGTCCACATGGCCGGCCACCACGTCGGCCAGCGCCGGCGCACCGCCGCGGTAGGGGATGTGCGTGACGAACACGCCCGAGCGTGCCTTGAAGGTCTCGAAGGCCAGGTGCGGCGGGCTGCCCACGCCCGCCGAGCCATAGGTCAGCTTGGCCGGGTGGGCCTTGGCGTAGGCGATCAGTTCGGCCGGCCGGGGTGCGGCCGCCATGCCGGGCTGGGCCACCATCACCAGCGGGATCCTGGCCACCGTGCCGATGTAGCGGAAGTCCTTGGCCACGTCGTAGGACACCTTGGGCTGCAGCACCGGGTTCACGGCCAGCGCGCCGACGTCGAGCAGGCCGATGCTGTAGCCGTCCGGCGCGGCGCGTGCAACGGTCTCGGCCGCCAGCATGCCGCCGGCGCCGGGCCGATTGTCCACCACCACCGGCTGGCCCAGGCGGGTGGCCAGCCGCTCTGCCGCCAGGCGGGCAATGGTGTCCACCGCACCCCCCGGGGCCTGGCCGATGACGATGCGCACGGGGCGGCTGGGGTAACGGTCTGCAGGGGTGGGCGCTGGCTGCGCGAACACGGACAGAGCGGTGCCCATCAGGCTGGCCAGCAGCAGCGCGGCAAGGGGGCGAAAGCGTGATTTCATCGGTGTACCTCGGGTGGGGAGTGGGGCCGCCGAAGCGGTCCACGCAGTCTAGGTACGGCCTTTTCATCGCGGCAGTGGCCCGGGGGCAACTCCGCCATGACGGGGAGTTATGGCTCGCGCGCCCACGGCGCAGGCGCCATGCCGGTCAGCGGCTGGTGCGGCTGCGGTAGTCTGCGGGCGTGGTGCCGAATGCCTTGCGGAACGCCGTGCCCATGTGCGACTGGCTGGCGTACTGCGCGGCGGCCGCCACATCGGCCAACGGGCCC
>NZ_AKJX01000124.1 GCF_000276605.1 Acidovorax sp. CF316
CTGCGCGAGTCGGGAGGGGGACGCCCCCAGTGCGGCGGGGCGGCCCTTGCACGGGGGCACTGGCTTGGGGCGCGCCAGTTTCCAGGAGGCTGCGCTAAGCCGACAACTTGCGGGCCATGCGCACGGCCTCCACCAGACTGGAGGCGTCTGCGATGCCCTGCCCCGCAATGTCGAAGGCCGTGCCGTGGTCCGGGCTGGTGCGCACGAGCGGCAGGCCCAGCGTCACGTTCACGCCCTTGTCCACGCCGAGGTACTTCACGGGGATCAGGCCCTGGTCGTGGTACATGGCCACCACCACGTCGAACTCGCCGGGGTGGCCGGGCGCGTGGCGTGCGCGCATGAACACCGTGTCGGGCGCGAACGGTCCCTGCACGTCCATGCCCTGCGCCCTGGCTGCCGCGATGGCCGGGGCGATGGTCTCCACCTCCTCCTGGCCGAACAGGCCGCCCTCCCCCGCGTGCGGGTTAAGCCCCGCCACGGCGATGCGCGGCGCGCGGCCCAGGGTGCGCAGCAGGGCGGCATGGGTGATCTGCAACGTCTGCGCCAGGTTGGCGGGTGTCACGGCCTCGATGGCGTCGCGCAGCGATATGTGGATGCTGACGAGCACCGTGCGCAGCTCGTCGCTGGCCAGCATCATGCGCACCGGCATGGCGGCCAAGGGCACGCCCTGGTGCTTCGCCGCCTCGGCCTGCAGCAGCTCGGTATGGCCTGGAAAGGCCACGCCAGCGGCCGACAGCGCCTCCTTGTGCAGCGGTGCCGTGACCAGCGCCGCCACCTCGCCGCGCAGCGCGGCCCGCGCCGCCCAGACCACGCATTCGGCCGCTGCGCGGCCGGCCTCGGCACCGATGCGGCCCCAGGGCTGCGGCCCGGGGAGCCCCGGCAATGGCAGCACTGGCACGCAGCGCAGGGGCACCTGCAGGGCCTGTGCCGGCGCCTCGATCAGCGCCACCGGCAGCGAAGGCATGCCGGGGCGCTCGATGCACTGCGCCGCCCGGCGCAGTGTGGCCACGTCGCCCACCACAAAGCAGCCGCGCAGATCGTCGGGCGCATCGCGGAAGGCCTTGGCAATGATTTCGGGGCCTATGCCGGCCGGATCCCCCTGGGTAATGGCAATGGCAGTGCTCATGCGGGGTTGTCCACCTCGATGAAGACATGCTCCACACCCGCCTGCTGCGCCACATGCGCAGCCACCGCCGGGGCGCCATAGCGCTCCGTTGCGTGGTGGCCGGCCGCGATGAAGCACACACCCGTCTCGCGCGCCAGGTGGGCCTGGGGTTCGGAGATTTCCCCGGTGATGAAGGCATCGGCCCCGGCGGCAATGGCCGGCTCGAAGTAGCCCTGTGCCCCGCCCGTGCACCAGGCCACGCGGCGAATCGGTCGGCGCAGGGCCGCCTCGGGCTGCACCAGCGTCACCGTTCGCCCCAGTGCTGCGGTGACATGGTCGGCCAGCGCCTGGCCATCGGCAAAATCCGCGTCCGCGGCACAAGCCAGGTCCTGCTCGCCAAAACGCGCATCGGCCGCCAGGCCCAACACACGACCGAGCTGCGCGTTGTTGCCCAGCTCGGGGTGGGCATCGAGCGGCAGGTGGTAGGCAAACAGGTTGATGTCATGCGCCAGCAGCAGTTGCAGGCGCTGCTTCATCCAGCCCACCACGCGGCCGTCCTGCCCGCGCCAGAACAGGCCGTGGTGCACGAAGATCGCGTCGGCCCGCTGGGCAATCGCTGCCTCGATCAGCGCTCGGCTGGCCGTCACGCCGCTCACGATGCGGGTGATGGTCTCCTTGCCCTCGACCTGCAGGCCGTTCGGGCCGTAGTCCTTGAAACGCGCGGGTTGCAGCAGCGCATCGAACGCCTGCAGAAGTTGGTGCCGGGAAATGCTCATGCGCCTATTGTCGCGCGGGTGCGGCACCACCCCCTCGCCCCCCAGCGGCATGCATGGAGGACAATGCGGTCATTCCCGCGCCGCGCGCGCCCGTCCTCCCGATGTTTTCCCCGTCCAACCCATGAAGCGACTCTGGCTGCTGTTTTCCCAAACCGTGACGGTGCTCGTCGCGGCCTATTTCGTCGTGGCCACCCTGCAGCCCGGCTGGCTGGGGCGCGGCACGGTGCGCTCGGGCGCCGGCATCGCGCTGATCGAGGCACCCGCCAACACCTCCGCCGCAGGCCAGCCACCGGCCGCCGGCAGCTTCAGCGCCGCTGCGCGCAAGGCCGCGCCGGCCGTGGTGAGCATCAACACCAGCAAGGCCGTGCGCCACCCGCGCAGCAACGACCCGTGGTTCCAGTTCTTCTTCGGCGACCAGGGCAACAACCAGCAGCAGCAACAGCAGGCGGGCCTGGGCAGTGGCGTCATCATCAGCCCCGAAGGCTACATCCTCACCAACAACCACGTGGTGGAAGGCGCCGACGAGATCGAGGTCACGCTCACCGACAGCCGGCGCGCCCGGGCGCGCGTGATCGGCACCGACCCCGAGACCGACCTGGCCATCCTCAAGATCGAGCTCGACAAGCTGCCCGTGATCGTGCTGGGCAACTCGGACACCCTGGACGTGGGCGACCAGGTGCTGGCCATCGGCAACCCTTTCGGCGTGGGCCAGACGGTGACCAGCGGCATCGTCAGCGCCCTGGGCCGTACCCAGCTCGGGATCAACACCTTCGAGAACTTCATCCAGACGGACGCAGCCATCAACCCCGGCAACTCCGGCGGCGCCCTCGTGGACGTCAACGGCAACCTGCTGGGCATCAACACCGCCATCTACTCGCGCTCGGGCGGCAGCATGGGCATCGGCTTTGCCATCCCGGTATCCACGGCACGCCTGGTGCTCGACGGCATCGTCAAGGACGGCCAGGTCACGCGCGGCTGGATCGGCGTGGAGCCCAACGAGCTCTCGCCCGAACTGGCCGAGACCTTCGGCGTGAAGGCCTCCGAAGGCGTCATCATCACCGGCGTGCTGCAGGACGGCCCCGCGGCCCAGGCCGGCATGCGCCCGGGCGACGTGATCGTGAAGGTGGACGGCAAGAACGTGGGCAATGTCTCCGAACTGCTCACGGCCGTGGCGGCCCTGAAGCCCGGCACGGCGGCCCCGTTCAACGTCAGGCGCGCCGACGCCCTGGTGGAGTTGAACATCACCCCAGGCCTGCGCCCCCGACCGCAGCGCAATGTCAAGAGGTGAGCCCTCCCGGAGCGCTTCGAGCCATCCTTCCAAGGTAAGCGAAGCACCACATCCAGCCTGCGGGCACCCATGAAAAAAGCAACTGGCGCTCCTGGCGGCAGTTGCTTTTTTTGCTCCGCCCCGTCGCGGGACGGGCGCCCCTCGGTCAGGTCAGGAGGAAGAGGACGACGAGGCCGTGCTCTCGGCGTCTTCCGGCGCCTTGGTGTGCTTGATGAAGATCTGCGCGGCCCAGATGCCCACCTCGTAGAGGATGCACATGGGCACGGCCAGCGCGAGCTGGGAGACCACGTCCGGCGGCGTCACGATGGCCGCGACGACGAAAGCACCGACGACGAAGTAGCCGCGAAAGCTCTTGAGCTTTTCCACGCTGACGATGTTCATGCGTGCCAGCACCACCACGGCAATAGGAACCTCGAAAGCCATGCCGAAGGCCAGGAACATCGAGAGCACGAAGCTCAGGTAGGCCTCGATGTCTGGCGCAGCCGTGATGCTCTTGGGCGCGAAGCTCTGGATGAACGCAAACACCTGCCCGAACACGAAGTAATAGCAAAACGCCACGCCGATGAAGAACAGCAGCGTGCTGGAAACCACCAGCGGCAACACCAGTTTCTTCTCATGCGAATACAGGCCCGGCGCCACGAAGGCCCAGACCTGCCACAGCACGACGGGCAGCGCCAGCAGGAAGGCCGACATCAGCAGGATCTTGAGCGGCACCATGAACGGCGAGATCACCGAGGTGGCGATCAGCGTGGCGCCCTTGGGCAGGTGGGCCACCAGCGGGGCCGCCAGGAAGTCATAGAGCGCGCCAGGACCGGGAAAGAAGAACAGGATCGCCGCCGCAATGGCGATGGCGATGATGGCCTTGACCAGCCGGTCGCGCAGCTCCATCAGGTGCTGCACGAACGGCTGCTCGGTGCCGGCCAGTTCGTCTTCTTTGGGGGGAGTTTCGGACATGTTGGATTTTCAGGGGCGTGGGGGCCGCCCATGCAGCGCGCACCGGGTGCTGCGCGGCATCGTCAATGGAATTTCTGGGGCCGGTAGCGGGCAACGCGTGCCGCGCCGGACTGTGCCTTGGTGCGCACGCCGCTGCGCGACTTGTACCACTGGGGCGTGGCTCCGCGCTTGAGACGCCAGTTCTTGCCCGGGTGCTTGTAGGCCGGCACCACCACCGAAGTCTCGAAGGGCTCGGCAGCCGTCATGTCCGTCGCCGCGGCCCAGTCCTTCTCGAACTCGCTGGCGCCGGTCTGGATGGACTGCTGCACGTCGCGTGCGGCACCTTCCACCGTGTCCTTCATCTTGCGCAGCTCGTCGAGCTCCATGGACCGGTTGACCTCGGACTTGACGTCGGCCACGTAGCGCTGCGCCTTGCCCAGCAAGGTGCCCACCGTACGCGCCACGCGCGGCAGCTTCTCGGGGCCGATGACGATCAACGCCACGGCGCCGATCAGCGCCATCTTGGACAGGCCAATATCAATCATGAAGCAGGTGTCCGCTCAGCGGTCAGCTCTTTTGCTTGGCTTCGACGTCGATGGTGGTCTTGTCGGTCGCCTGGCTGGCAGTGACCTGGCCAGCGGGAGGATTGACCGCACCGCTCTCGGCCGTGGAACCGTCCTTCATGCCGTCCTTGAAGCCCTTGACGGCGCCCCCGAGGTCGGAGCCCATGTTCTTGAGCTTCTTGGTGCCGAACACCATGACGACGATCAGCAGCACGATCAGCCAGTGCCAGATGGAAAAAGAGCCCATGGAATATCTCCTAACGTATTGCAATCATTTTAGACCCCGGCAGTGACCGGAGTTCAGGCCCCCTGTTGCGAAACAGGGGTCTATCGGGTCGAAACATCAGCTGGGGTCAGCCTTTGAGCCACGGGCGGGGGCCACCCATCACGTGGATATGCAGATGGTGGATTTCCTGCCCGCCTTCAAGCCCCGTGTTTACCACGATGCGAAAACCGCCATCCGGGTAGGGGTTGCAGCCCTGCTCCAGGGCCAGCTTGGGTGCCAGCGCCATCATGCGCCCCAGCACACCGGCATGCTCTTCGGTGACCTGGGCCATCGAAGGGATATGTGCCTTGGGGACCATCAGGAAGTGCACCGGTGCCCAGGGATGGATGTCATGGAAGACGAACATGTCATCGTCTTCATGGACCTTCTTCGAAGGAATCTGGCCCGCGATGATTTTGCAGAAAAGGCAGTTCGGATCGTGCATGGTGGAAAAGGGAGGACGAAATCTGGCTGCACGAAGGCAGGTTCACGCATTGTCTGCGATCTTGATGCTCGGCCGCACTCCCACGTCCCGGCGGTGCGCCTTCATCCAGTCCTTGCCCGCCCGGCGCCCGAGCTCGAACAGCTGGCGCACGAAGGCCGTGTCCGCACGCACCTTGCTGTCGGCGCCAAAAGGGGCCAGCACCGCCCCCCCGTCAATGCGGTGCATCAGCACGTTCTTGTAGCGGCGCGCATCGAGCTTGCCCTCGGCCAGCAGCCGGCGCACGAACTCGATGGCGCGCAACTCGGCCAGCAGGCTGGCGTTGAAGGTCACCTCGTTCATGCGCTCCATGATCTCGTGCGCGTTGTCGGGCACGGAGAGGTGCTCGATGGGGTTGATCTGCACCAGCAGGATGTCCGACGCCTCGGTCTGGTAGATCAGCGGGTGCAGCGCCGGGTTGCCCGAGTAACCACCGTCCCAGTAGTGCTCGCCATCGATCTCCACGGCCTTGAACACCATGGGCAGGCAGGCCGAAGCCATCACGGCGTCGGCGCTCAGGCGCGGACCCGCAAAGATCTCGCCGCGCCCGGTGCGCACATTGGTCGCACACACGAATACCTGGGGCACCACGCTTTCGATGCTGGCGCGCGCTGAACACAGCAGGCCGAAATCGACCTCGCGCTCGAGCAACTGGCGCAGCGGATTGAAGCCCAGGGGGTTGGTCTGGTAGGGCGAGAACCACTGCGCCATCATGCCCATCAGCGGATTGGCCGCCGACAGCGGCGTGCCCCAGGTCAGGCTGCCCAGGGAACCCACGCCCTCCCACAGCCGCGTGAGCGACTCGCGCGCCAGGGCGCAGCCCGCGGCGTGGGCCTCGAGCGGGTCCTTGTGGGTTTCGACGGCGCGGGCAAAGCCGTGCGCCAGGGCCACGGCATTCATGGCCCCCGCGCTGGTGCCGCTGATGCCCTCGAACTGCCATCGCCCGTCTTCGAGCAAGGCGTCGAGCACGCCCCAGGTCAGCGCACCATGCGAGCCCCCGCCCTGCAGCGCCAGGTTCAGGCGCCGCGGCGCGTGGGGTTCAGGCATCCACCGCCTGGTTCTTGCTCATCGCCAGCATGCCGCGCACGATGCGGTACAGGAACCACAGCGAGATGATGCCCCAGGCGATCCAGCCGGGGATGAAGAACAGCAGCCACAGCGGCGCGGTCACCGCGTACAGCACGCCCGCCCAGATCACCGAACGGATGCGCCAGGAGAAATGGTTCTCCTGCCAGGTGCCCTGGGCGTCACCGCGCTTGACCAGGTCGAGCACCAGGGCGATGACCAGCAGCAGCGCGCTGGCCTGCGTGCCCGGCAGCACGGCGCCCAGCGCCACGATCAGGTGCAGCGCATAGCTGACCCAGCCGATGTTCTTGAGGCTTTCGGCCTTCTGGTCATTGGTTCGCACGTCGATGATGTCGCTCATGGGGATCCTTCCTCGTGGGCTGCACGCGCAACGGCCTTGCGCAGGGCTTTCTCCTCGATGCCGCTGGTGCCTTCGCGGCGCTCGAGCTCGTTGACCACGTCGGCCGGCGACAGGCCATAGTGGGCCAGCGCGATCATGGAATGGAACCACAGGTCGGCCACCTCGTAGACCAGCTTGCTGGCGTCCGCGCCATGGTCCACGTCCTTGGCGGCCATCACCACCTCGGTGGCCTCCTCGCCGATCTTCTTGAGGAAGGCATCGGGCCCCTTGTGCAGCAGGCGCGAGACATAGCTTTTCTCGGGGTCGCCGCCGTTGGCGGGCTTGCGGCTTTCGATGACGGCCGCCAGGCGTGCCAGGGAATCGTTGGAACTCATGGTCTTACTTGTAGATGGATTCGGGGTCTTTCAAGACCGGATCGACGGCTTTCCATGCGCCGTCCCTGAGCACGCTGAAGAAACAGCTGTGGCGGCCCGTGTGGCAGGCGATGCCGGGCTCATGGCCCAGCTGGGTCACCTTGAGCAGCACCACGTCGTTGTCGCAGTCCAGGCGGATCTCGTGCACCGTCTGCACGTGGCCGGACTCCTCGCCCTTGAACCACAGCTTGCCGCGCGAGCGGCTGAAATACACGGCGCGGCCGAGTTCGGCGGTCTTTTCCAGCGCCTCGCGGTTCATCCACGCAAACATCAGCACGTCGCCCGTGCCCTGCTCCTGCGCGATCACGGGCACCAGGCCCTGCGCATCCCATTTCACTTCGTTGAGCCAGTTCATGGCCCGGATTGTCGGCGATTTGAATGACCGACCCCGGGCATGGCATTGCCAGCGCCCCAAAAGGCAAAAGGCCCGGGCCCCGCCTGCACGGGACAGGCGGGGCCCGGGCCGGGCGGCACAACACCCTTCAGCGCAGGTTCAGGACATTGGAGTAGCGCCCCGCGCGCAGCATCTCATAGAGCGCGGCCAGGGAATTCACCCCCAGGCCATACCCCAGGTAGAGTTGGCTGCCCGCCAGGGAGCTCAGGTCCATGCCGTTGATGTCCAGGACCGGGGCCGACACCGGCAGGGCCCCCGTGTACAAGGCAGCCATGGCGGGCACGAAACTGACCGTTGCGCCATCGAGCATGAGCAGGCGGCCATCGGACAGCAGCAGGGCCACGAAGATGGCGCCAGGCTGGCCCGCATGGGAGGCAGGCAGGGTGACACCGGCCTTGGCCGTGAGATTGTTCAGCGGACCGCTCTGGGCCGTGCTGAAGGCCGGCTCGGTGCCGGGTGCCGGCGTGCCGGTGCCCGGGTTCGTGCCGCCCGGATTGCCGACGTTGCCCGGGTTTGCGCTGTTGTCCACGCCGGCGTTGAGCGCAATGCGCGTGGGCGTGCTCACGATCCCGTTGGCAGTGGTCACCCCGTTGCCCAGCACGCCGCCGTCGGTACGACCCCAGGTGTAGACCGTGCCATCGGGCATGAGCGCTGCGGCGGCAAACGCACCCGTGAAGACATACGACACCGGGCCCGGCAGGCCCTGCACCCGCACCGGGCCCGCCTTGGCGTTGGCCGGCACCGAATCCCACTTGGTGGACACCGTGGTGCCGTCCCCCAGCAGGCCTCGCTCCCCCTGGCCGCAGGCGAACACGGCGCCGGCGCCGTCCACGAACAGCGCAGCACCACCGCCCGCGGCGATCTGGCGCAGGTTGGACAGGTTCTTGATGGTGTAGGGCTGGGCCGCCGTCTGCGCGCTCTCCTGGCCGCAGGTCAGCATGCCGCTGTTGGTGTCGCCCCAGGCCAGCGCCTGGCCATTCTTGATGCCGTAGTACAGGCCGGCGGCATTGCCCGTGGCGGTCGCGTCGATGAACGACAGCCCGACGGGCTTGAGGGCCGTCACCCCCAGCGGATCGGTGGCGGCGGTGACGGCCTGCAGCGGGTTGTCACGGCTGCTGTTGCTGCCCCAGCCGATCAGGCTGCCGTCCTGGCGGCGGCCAATCATCTGCGTTCCCGTCACGGCCAGCTGCACGATGCCGGTGGCACCGGCCACGGGCAGCGGCTGGCCCCGCTGCTGCGGGCCTCCCGGGCCCAGTCCCAGGTTGCCATAGCCGCTGTCATAGCCCCAGGCCCAGATCTGGCCATTGCTGTCCGTGGCGTAGAGCGAGTAACCGTTGGTCGCGGCCAGCACCGATACGATGCCCGAGAGACCCGGTACCTGGACGGGCTCGTAGCGGAACTGGCCGCCCGAGGTATTGGCGCCGATCAGCCCGTCCGAGACATTGCCCCAGACCCACACGCTGCCATCGCGCTTCACGGCCGCGGACAGTTGCCCCCCGGCGGTCAAGGCGACCACCTCGTTGCCCAGCGATGCGATCTTGGCGGGCGCAGGGTTGCTGCGGTCGGCCTGGCCACGGCCCAGTTGTCCCGAGTCGCCGCGTCCCCAGGAGGTGACGCTGCCGTCCGCATTGAGCAGCAGCATGTGGTAGTCGCCGATGACGACATGCGGAATGGCCGCCATCGCCGGGCAGGCCAGCCCGGCCAGGGCACCGGCCAGCACGAGGGCCCGGCGCAAGAACCGGTTCAAGGAATCAGACATGGAGCAACTCCTGCGAGCAGTGAAGGTGCATGGATTCTTCCGCCACCTGCCGTATCCGTCTGTCCCTCGAACACGGGACAAAACGGTTCATGTGCAAGCAGCTGTGACAGCAGGCCCCGCGTATCATGAAACGCACCGCCGAGCTTCCAAGGCCTGTCCACCCATGTCCGCTTTGCTCTCCGTGCTCGTGATCGAGGACGACCCGCTCTTCAGGCAGCGCCTGTGCGACAGCATTGCCGCCGCGCCCGACCTGCGCCTGGTGGGCGCCGCCGGTGACGCCGCCTCGGGCCTGGCCCTGCTGGCCCGGCACCAGCCCCAGGTGCTGCTGCTGGACCTGGGCCTGCCCGACCTCAACGGCATCGAGGTGATCGCGCGCAGCGCGGACGTCGCGCCCCATTGCGAGGTGGTGGTGGTCACCGTGTTCGGCGACGAGGCCCATGTCATGCAGGCGCTGGCGGCCGGCGCCACGGGCTATGTTCTCAAGGACACACCGGCCCTGGACCTGGCCGAGATGGTGCGTGCCGTGCACGCGGGCGGCAGCCCCATCAGCCCCGTCATCGCGCGCCGCCTGCTGACCCGGCTGGCCCCCGCGGGCCCCTCGCGCCAGCGTGCGCAGGCCGGCCCGCCGGACACCGCGGTGAGCGAAGCCGATGCGGGCCTGCTCAGCGAGCGCGAATGCGAGATGCTCGGCATGGCCGCCAAGGGCTACAGCTACCGCGAGATCGCACAGATGATGGGCGTGACCCAGCAGACCGTGCTCACCTACGTCAAGCGCAGCTACCGCAAGCTGCAGGTGCACTCCCGGTCGGAAGCGGTCTACGAAGCCCGCAAGCGCGGGCTGATGGGCGACTGAAGGCCCTGGCACTGTGATGCCCGTGGCGCGCGCCCCCCGCACCAGACCGGCACACCCCGGCCTGCCCTGGTTGGTGGCCGCCAGCCTGGTCCTGGCGGCGATGCTGGCACCGGCCCGCACGGCCGCAACCGGCGTCCCCGAGACCACCGACTCCCTGGTGGTCACACGCGTGGAGCGCTGGACCCCGGCACCGGGGACCGAGCCCTCCATCGGCCCGCCGGCGGATGCCGCGCAAGGCGCCTGGCAGCCGGTCGAGCTGCCGCAGGCGGTGCGCCGCGACCCGACCACGCGGGCCGCCGTCAACCTGCCCCTGCCCACCGTCTGGTACCGCACCGCATGCCCGGCACCCGTCGCGCAGGAAACCCTGGCCCTGTACCTGCCGCGTGTCAACGGCGGCCCCCTGCAGGTCTGGCTGCGCACCGGGCAAGGCACGCGGCAGCTGCTGGACAACAGCCCGGCCTGGCCCTCGCAGTGGAACCAGCCCATCCTGCTGCGCCTGCCCAGCGCCGCCTCCCAGCCGGGCGGCAGTTGCCGGCTGTTCCTCGCGCTGCCGCCGCGCGCCGACGGCAGCTATGCCCTGAGCCGCCTGTGGATGGGGCCGGAGCCCGAGGTCCAGGGCCTGTGGTCGGCACGCCAGCGCTGGGTCGTCACCGTGCCCCTGGCGGCCAGCACCACGCTGGTCATGCTGGGGCTGTTCTCGCTGGCCTTCTGGTGGCGCCGACGACAGGACACCGCCTATCTGTACTTCGGGCTCGCGTCGCTGGCCTGGTGGTTCCGCAACCTGCACTACGGCATCGAGCTGCCGCAGAACCTCGACGCCCTGCGCTGGTTCTGGTGGGCCACCGATGCCTCGATGACCTGGGTCATGCTGCTGGTCTACCTGTTCTCGCTGCGCTTTGCGACGCGCAGCTTCCCCTTTGTGGAGCGCCTGCTGCTGGGCTTTGCACTCCTGGTCTCGGCCGTGTCGATGCCGGTGCTGCCCTGGGCGCTGGACACGCCGCTGCTGCTGCATGCCGCCAATACGCTGGTGGCGATGGGCGTGACCCTGCTCATCGCCTGGTCGGCCTGGCGCGGTAGCCGCGAACTGCGCGTGCTGGCACTGGCGCTGTGCATCTGCCTGGGCCTGGGCGTGCACGACCTGGCGCTGCTGCAGCTGCGCATCCCGCCCGAAAGCCTGTACCTGATGCCCTACGCCATGGTGCTGGTGCTGGGCGCCTTTCTGTACGCCGTGAACCGCCGCTACATCGGTGCGCTGGAGCATGCCGAGGGCGCGGCCCAGGTACTGCAGGACCGGCTGGCCGAACAGCAGCGCGCGCTGGAGGCCAATTTCGCCCTGCTGGCCGAGGTGGAGAACGAGCGCGTGCGCCTGACGGAGCGCCAGCGGCTCACGCGCGACATGCACGATGGCCTGGGCGCGATGCTGGTGTCATCGCTGGGCCAGATCGAGCAGGGCCGACTGTCGCAGGGCGAGATGGCCCAGGTGCTGCGCGAATGCCTGGAAGACCTGCGCCTGACCATCGATTCGATGGAGCCCATCGACCAGGACCTGACCACCCTGCTGGCCACTTTGCGCCAGCGCGTGGGCCACCGCCTGGCGCAGGGCGGCATCGCCCTGCACTGGCACATGGACGACCTGCCGCCGCTGCCCTGGCTGGACGCCCCCGCCGCGCTGCACGTGCTGCGCATCGTGCAGGAGGCGCTGGCCAACGTGGTCAAGCACTCCGGGGCGGCCAACGTCACGCTGTCGGCCACGCTGGATGCGGGGCCGGGGGTGTGCGTGCAGATCGAGGACGACGGGCGCGGGCTGCAGGCCCGGCCGGATGGGCACCAGGGCCGCGGGCTGGGCCACATCGAGGAGCGCGCACGGCAACTGGGCGGCCATGCGCGGATCGTGCTGGGGGCCGGGGGCGGTACGGTGGTGCAGCTGTGGCTACCGCTGCAGGGCCCACCCCCTGCGTTGGACGGGTTCAGGCATTCGCACTGGCCTGCGCCCTGACCGTTCGGGGCCTCAGGGCTTGGCTACAGTCAGGAAGACCCGCTTGCGGTCCCAGTTCTTGCGCCCCAGGTACTTGATGGCCATGGCGTAGCGCCCTGGGGGCAGGAAGTCTTGCGTCAGAGTGTCCTGCTGCGTGACCACGGGCTGGCCATTGACGCGCACATCCTGGCGCGCCACCAGCTCGGGTTCGCTGTCCAGGTCCTGGCCATCGAGGGCATAGACCGTGACATCGGGCTCTTCCTTTTCTTCGCCCACGTGGGGCAGGCCCATGGCGCTGGGACGCGTGAGCACGTCCAGGGCCACCTTGCCATCCACCGGCTCGCGCACGATCCAGTAGACCTCGCGCACGTTCTCGTTGAGTTCGGCCAGCAAGGCCTTGAGCTTCTCGAACTCGGCCTTGTCGGCGATCACCTCGACAGCCTTGCCACCGATGGTCGCATCAAAGCAGCGGCCGATGCGGTCCACGCAGGGCAGGCGGTCAAAGTAGCCGCGTGCATAGGATGGCGCAGGCACCTGCTGCGCAGCGGCAGGCACGGCCATCGAGCCCAGGCACAAGGCCATGGCGGCAGCGGCCAGCGCCCTCACAGCCGCACCGGGATGCCGCGCCCCGCCATGTGCCGCTTGGACTGGCCCACGGTGTATTCGCCGTAGTGGAAGATGCTGGCGGCCAGCACCGCATCGGCACCGCCGATCTGGATGCCGTCGGCCAGGTGGTCCAGGTTGCCCACACCGCCCGAGGCGATCACGGGCACGCTGACTGCATCGCTCACAGCGCGCGTGAGCGCCAGGTCGAAGCCGGCCTTGGTGCCGTCGCGGTCCATGCTGGTCAGCAGGATCTCGCCCGCGCCGCGGCGCGTCATCTCGGTGGCCCAGGCCACGGCATCCAGGCCCGTGTTCTTGCGCCCGCCATGGCTGTAGACGTCCCAGCCAGCGCCCACGGGCCGGCCGTCGGCACCGGTGCGCTGCGCGTCCGCGTCGGAGCGGCGCTTGGCGTCGATGGCCACCACGATGCACTGCGCGCCGTACTTGGCCGACACCGCATCGATCACCTCGGGGTTGGCGATCGCGGCCGAGTTGAAGCTGGTCTTGTCGGCGCCTGCATTGAGCAGGCGGCGCACGTCCTCGACCGTGCGCACGCCGCCACCCACGGTGAGCGGAATGAACACCTGGCTTGCCACCGCTTCGATGATGGGCAGGATCAGGTCGCGCCCGTCGCTGGTGGCGGTGATGTCGAGGAAGGTCAGTTCGTCGGCGCCCTGGGCGTTGTAGCGCGCGGCGATCTCGACGGGGTCGCCCGCATCGCGCAGCTCGACGAAATTGACGCCCTTGACCACGCGGCCTCCGGTCACGTCCAGGCAGGGGATGATGCGTTTGGCAAGCATGTCAGAGGTCCAATGGGGCGGCGCTGCCACCCCGGGGGTTATCCATTGAGTTCGTCGGCGCGCGCCTGCGCGGCCGTGAAATCGAGGTCGCCGCTGTAGATGGCACGGCCGCAGATCACGCCTTCCACGCCTTCGCCCTCGACGGCGCACAGCTGCTCGATGTCGGCCATGTTGGACAGGCCGCCCGAGGCGATCACCGGGATGCTCAGCGACTGCGCGAGCTTGACGGTGGCATCGATGTTGATGCCCGAGAGCATGCCGTCGCGGCCGATGTCGGTGTAGATGATGGACTCGACGCCCCAGTCCTCGAACTTCTTGGCCAGGTCCACGACCTCGTGGCCGGTGAGCTTGCTCCAGCCGTCGGTGGCGACCTTGCCATCCTTGGCATCCAGGCCGACGATGATGTGGCCGCCGAAGGCACTGCAGGCGTCCTTGAGGAAGCCGGGGTTCTTCACGGCCGCCGTGCCGATGATCACGTAGCGCAGGCCGCCGTCGATGTATTTTTCGATGGTGTCCAGGTCGCGGATGCCGCCGCCGAGCTGCACCGGGATGTCCTCGCCCACTTCCTTGAGGATGGACTTGATCGCCGTGAAGTTCTTGGGCACGCCGGCGAAGGCACCATTCAGGTCCACCAGGTGCAGGCGGCGCGCGCCGGCCTCCAGCCACTTGCGCGCCATGGCGGCAGGGTCTTCACCGAAGGTGGTGGATTGGTCCATATCGCCTTGCTTGAGGCGTACGCAGTGGCCGTCCTTGAGGTCGATGGCGGGAATGAGCAGCATGGTGGGTTCGGGTGGAAAGGGGCGAGGCCGGGCTCGGCCCGAACAGGGTTGTGAAGGGTTGGGAACGTGGGGACGTTCTCAGGGATTCCAGTGGAGGAAGTTGCGGTACAGCGCCAAGCCGTGCTCCGCACTTTTCTCGGGGTGGAACTGGGTGGCAAAAATATTATCGCGTGCAATCGCCGCGGCGAACACACCGCCGTAGTCCGTCTCGCCCGCGCAGTGGGCTGCGTCCTTGGGACGGGCGTAGAAGCTGTGCACGAAGTAGAAGTAGCTGCCATCGGGCACGCCGGCCCAGACCGGGTGCACGCCAGCAGCCCCGTGGGGCACCTGGCGCACCTGGTTCCAGCCCATCTGCGGCACCTTGAAACGGCTGCCATCGGGCTGGTTGCGGCCGACCAGGTCGAACTTGCGCACTTCGCCGGGGACCAGCGACAGGCCAGGCGTATCGCCCTCGGCGCTGTGGTCGAGCAGCATCTGCATGCCCACGCAGACGCCGAACATCGGCTTTTGCGCCGCTGCTTCAAGCACCGACTCCTGCAAGCCGGAGTCACGCAGCTCGCGCATGCAGTCGGGCATGGCACCCTGCCCCGGCAGCACGATGCGCTGCGCGGCACGCACATCTTCGGGGCGCGAGGTGACGACCACGGTCCAGCCCGAGCCCTCGGCCGCGGCCTGCACGGCCTGCGATACCGAGCGCAGGTTGCCCATGCCGTAATCAACCACGGCGACGGTTTTTGCTTCCATATTCATAGCTATCGGCGCTTGGTGAAAAAGCGGTAGCGGCCTTTTTCTTGGCGAAGGGGGATCAGAGACTGCCCTTGGTGGACGGAATGGTGCCGGCGGCGCGCGGGTCGCGCGTGAGGGCTGCGCGCAATGCGCGGGCGAAGGCCTTGAACACCGTTTCGCACTGGTGGTGCGCGTTGATGCCCTTAAGGTTGTCGATGTGCAAGGTCACGCCCGCATGGTTCACGAAGCCCTGGAAGAATTCGTAGGTGAGCTGGGTGTCGAAGCCACCGATGCTGCCCGCCGTGAAGGGGATGTGCAGGTGCAGCCCGGGGCGGCCCGAGAAATCGACCACCACGCGGCTCAGCGCCTCGTCCAGCGGCACATAGGCGTGGCCGTAGCGGGTGATGCCCTTCTTGTCGCCCACGGCGCGCGCGAAGGCCTGGCCCAGGGTGATGCCCACGTCTTCCACCGTGTGGTGGCCGTCGATGTGCAGGTCGCCGTCGCAGTCGATCTCCAGGTCGATCAACCCGTGGCGGGCGATCTGCTCGAGCATGTGGTCGAAGAAGCCGATGCCGGTGTGCAGCTTGGCCTGGCCGGTGCCGTCGAGGTTGATGCGCACGGTGATGTGCGTCTCGGCGGTGTTGCGGCTGACCTCGGCGGTGCGATCGGCCTGGGGATCGGCCGATGCGGAAGGTACGAGAGCAGAAGAAGTCATAGGGAGGCTTGGAGCGCAGCGAGCATCTGCGCGTTGTCGTCGGCGTTGCCCACCGTGAGGCGCAGGCAGTTGGCCAGCAATGGGTGCATTGTAGAAACGTTCTTGACCAGGACCTTGCGCTTTTTCATGCCCTCGTAGGTTGTGGCGGAATCGGCCACACGCACCAGCACCATGTTGGCCTCGCTGTCCCAGCATTTTTCGATGCCCGGCATGGCCTTGAGCGCCTGCACCAGGACCGTGCGCTGGGCACGCAGCTCGGCCGCCTGGCCGGCGAACACGTCGGCATGCTCCAGCGCGAACAGCGCGGCCTCGCAGTTGAGCACGCTCACGTTGTAGGGCGGGCGCACCTTGTCGATCTCGGCCACCGCGGCGGCCGGACCGATGAGGTAGCCCAGGCGCACGCCGGCCAGGCCGAACTTGCTGAGTGTGCGCATGAGCAGCACATGGGCATTGCGGTCGGGCTCGGCACGCATGCGGTCGATGAAGCTGCGGCTGGCGAAGGGCTGGTAGGCCTCGTCCATCACCACGAAGCCGCCCTGGGCACCCACCGCGTCGACGATGCGCTGCACGGCGCCCTCGTCCCACAGCGTGGCCGTGGGGTTGTTGGGGTAGGCGATGTAGGTGATGGCCGGGCGGTGCTGCGCAATGGCGGCCAGCATGGCGGGTTCGTCGAGCTCGAAATCGGGCGTGAGCGGCACGCCGACGAAGTCCAGGCCCTGCAGCTGCGCGGAGAGCGGGTACATCACGAAGCCCGGCATGGGCGCCAGCATGGTGGCACGCTCGCCGGGCTGGGCGCAGGCCAGGGCCAGCAGGGTGATGAGCTCATCCGAGCCATTGCCCAGCACGATGCCATGGCCCTCGGGCAGGCCGGCGTACTTCGCCAGCGCGGCCTTGAGGTCGTTCAGGCGCTCGCCCGGGTAGCGGTTGAGCGCCAGCCCACCCAGGCGCTGGCCCAGCGCCGCCTGCAGATGGGCCGGGAGGCGAAACGGGTTCTCCATGGCATCCATCTTGAGCATGCCGGTGGAGGGCTGCACGCCATAGGCGTGCATGGCACGCACGTCGGCACGGATGCGGTTCAGGGCGGCGGGAAGGCTTGCGGGAGTGGTCATTCGGCGGTGTCCAGTTCGTTGGGGGCCACAAGGAAAGGGTTGATGCAGCGCACGGCGTCCAGCACCTGGTCGTGCGGCAGGGCTTCGGTGAGCAGGTAGCGGCAGCCCTGCTGGTGCGCGGAGGAGACGATGAGCGCGTCCCAGTAGCCCAGGCGGTAGCGGTCCTGCAGGTCCCAGGCACCGTCCACGGTGTAGGCATCGAGGTGGGGCGGCAGCCACACGCGCAGCCGGCGCACCTGGGCACGCACCAGTTGCACGGTGCGCGGACCCTCGAAGCGCTGGATGGCCTGGTTGTACAGCTCGTTGAGCACCTGGGAGCTGATGCGCCCACTGCGCGTCTGCCAACAGAAGCCGAGCCACTCCCGTGCACGGACCTGGCGGGACGGGTCGCGCTCGTCCACGCTGGCCAGCAGCACTTCGGTGTCGACGAAGAGGGGGGTCGTGCCGCTGCTCATCGCTGGAACAGGGTTTCGCGCGGCACATAGGGCCCGCTGGAAGCGCCCCAGCTCTCGAAGCCCAGGGCCTCGCGCATGGCCTGGGCGTAGGCGTCTTCCTGGCGCATCTTCTCGGCCAGCCATTCGCCCAGCAAGCGCGAGACGCTGCTGCCGCGCCGCGCCGCCTCGACGCGCACCCATTCGGCAACTGTGTCGTCCATGGTGATGGTGACGTTCTTCATGCAGTCAATATTACACGAAGTTCGTGCTCCACGAACTTCGTGTAAAAAATTCAGGCCGCTTTCCGCCCACTGGCCAGCAGCACGCGGCAGGCCATGTCGCCCACCTTGCGCAGGGCCACCAGGTGCGCAGGGGTCCAGTCGCCGCCGACGCCGATGCGCAGGCAGTTGCGAAAGCGCCCACTGGCACTGAACACGGTGCCGGGCGCGATCAGGATGTGCTCGCCCAGGCAGGCCTCGTGCAACTGCACCGAGTCGAGCGCACGCGGCAGTTCCACCCACAGCAGCATGCCGCCGGGCGGATCGCTGACCCGCGTGCCCGGCGGAAAGTGTGCGCCGATGATGTGGCGCACCTCGTCGAGCCGCGCCGCCGCGGCAGCACGCAGCTGGCGCATGGCGGCCGCGTGCCCGCTCTGGTTGATCAGGTCGGCCAGCGCCAGCTCCAGCACGGCGGATTGGCCACCGGCCTGCATGTCCTTGATGCTGCGCAGCTGTTCGGTCCAGCGCCCGGCCTCGACCCAGCCCAGGCGCAGGCCCGGGGCCAGGGTCTTGGAGAACGAGTCGCAGAGCATCACGTGGCCCGTGGTGTCGTAGGACTTGACGGTGCGGCGCATCTCGTCGGGCTCGGCCAGGTCGGTGTAGATCGCATCCTCGATGACCGCCATGCCATGGCGCGCGGCCATCTGCGCCAGGCGTCGGCGCTCGGGTTGCGGCATGCAGCTGCCCAGCGGGTTGCTCAGCGTGGGCACCACCATCAAGGCCTTCACGGGCTGGGTATCGAGGGCGAGCTGCAGCGCGTCGAGCGAGATGCCGTGGCGCGGGTGGGTGGGGATCTCCAGCGCCTTGAGGTGCAGGCCCTGCAGCACCTCGAGGAAGGAGAAATGCGTGGGCGACTCCAGTGCCACCACGTCGCCCGGCTGGGTGACGGCGCGCAGGCACAGGGCGATGCTGTCCATGCAGCCGCCGGTGATCACGATGTTCTCGGGGTCCAGGCTGCAGCCCAGGCCCACGGCATAGCGCGCCAGGGCGCGCCGCGCCTCTTCCTGCCCTGCCGACGACGGGTAGGTGCACAGCAACTGGCGGTTGCGCTGCACGGCGCGCACCACGGCGCGGCGCACGCGGTCGGGGTTGAGCATGTCGGGACCCGGCGTGCCGCTGCTGAAGGAGAGCATGTCCACCGGCTGGGCGCGGCCCATGATGCGCTGGCCCAGCCAGTCCACCGAGACCTCGCGCGGGCGGCGCAGCGGGCGCGGGGTGGTCGGCTCTGGCAGGTTGACCGGGCGCGCCGCCACGAAGAAGCCCGAGCGCGGCCGCGCGGTGATCAGGCGCGCATCCTCGAGCCAGTGGTAGGCCTGCACCACCGTGCTCTGCGCCACGCCGCGCTGGCGGGCGAGTTCGCGCACCGAGGGCATCTTCTCGCCGCGCGACAGGGTGCCGTTGCGCACCAGTTCGGCCAGCTGGGCCGCGATCTGCAGGTACAGGGGCGTGGTCTCTTGGGCGTCCATGGGTCCATTCTGTACTGCCCAAGGCAATCATGGCCAATACAGATGGCCCCGAAACAGTACAGCACAGAGGCCTGTGCGCGCGCATCTGTGCTGTACCAGCTCGGTGCGCGCTGTGGCTGGCGACGGATGCCGCCGCGCAGCACAGTGCAAGGCATGAACACCACCACCCTGCCCTCCCCCTGCCCCCCTCCGACCACCACGGTGCAGCCGCTGCGGCCCCAGGCCCTGGCGCTGCGCTGGAACCGCCAACCCCTGCCGCCCCCGCAGGCCGTGCAGACGCTCGAATTCCGCGCAGGCGAAACCGCCCTGCTGGAGGTGGAGCAAGGCCGCGTCTGGGTGACCTGCGACGGCCTGCTCGAAGACTATTTCCTGGAAGCGGGGCAACGCCTGAGCTTCACCGGGCCGGTGCGGCTGCGCGTGAGCGCCGAGGGCCAGCGCCCTGCGCGCCTGAACTGGGCGTGCCTGCGCGCCAGCGATGCGGCCGGCCGCGCCGCCACCCCGCAGGCCGGTGCGCTGCCTGCCGCGGGCCTGCGCATGCGCGCGGCCTGACGAGCCCTGTCAGCCCCGCGCCGGGGGCACGGGCACGAGCCGCAGCTCGGCGGCGCGTGCGTGGGCCTGCAGGCCCTCGCCATAGGCCAGTTCGGCCGCGATGGTGCCCAGGGCCTGGGCCCCGGCCTCGCTCACCTCGATGAGGCTGCTGCGTTTTTGGAAGTCGTACACCCCCAGCGGCGAGCTGAAGCGTGCCGTGCCGCTGGTGGGCAGCACGTGGTTGGGGCCGGCGCAGTAGTCACCCAGGCTCTCGCTGGTGTAGGCCCCGAGGAAGATGGCCCCAGCGTGGCGCAGCAGCGGCTCCCAGCGGTGCGGCTCGTTGCTGCTCACCTCCAGGTGCTCGGGGGCGATGCGGTTGCTGATGGCGCAGGCCTCTTCCATGCTGCGCGTGTGGATCAGCGCGCCGCGGCCATTCAGGCTCTTGGCGATGATCTCGGCGCGCGGCATGCTGGGCAGCAGGCGGTCGATGGCCTCCTGCACGGCGTCGAGGTAGGCCGCGTCAGGGCACAGCAGGATGCTCTGCGCCAGCTCGTCGTGCTCGGCCTGCGAGAACAGGTCCATGGCCACCCAGTCGGCCGGGGTGCTGCCATCGGCCAGCACCAGGATTTCGCTGGGGCCGGCGATCATGTCGATGCCCACGGTGCCGAACACGCGCTTCTTGGCGCTGGCCACATAGGCGTTGCCCGGGCCGGTGATCTTGTCGACCTTGGGCACGGTGGCCGTGCCATAGGCCAGGGCCGCCACGGCCTGGGCGCCGCCGATGGTGAAGGCGCGCGTGACGCCGGCCACGTAGGCCGCGGCCAGCACCAGTTCATTGCGCTCGCCTTGGGTGGACGCCAGTTGCGCGCCCGAGCCCCCGGTGGCCACGCTGCCGCGCACGGGCGTGGGCACCACCATGATGATCTCCTGCACGCCGGCCACGTGGGCGGGGATGGCGTTCATGAGCAGGCTCGACGGGTAGGCCGCCTTGCCGCCGGGCACGTAGATGCCCACGCGGTCGAGCGGCGTGACCTTCTGGCCCAGCAGGGTGCCGTCTTCGTCGCGGTAGCTCCAGCTCTCGCCCGAGGCTTTCTTCTGCGCCTCGTGGTAGCTGCGCACGCGCCGGGCAGCGGCCTGCAGGGCATCGCGCTGGGCCGCGGGGATGGCGTCGAAGGCGGCCTTGAAGTCAGCCTGCGTGAGTTCCAGGGCCGCCATGGACTCGGCGGCCAGGCCATCGAAGCGGGCCGTGTAGTCGAGCACGGCGGCATCGCCGCGCACCTGCACGTCGGCCAGGATGTCGGCCACGCGCTGCTCGATGGCCGCATCCGTGTCGGCGGACCAATGCAGGCGATCGCGGAAGGCGGCTTCGAAATCGGCGCTGTCGGTACGGAGGCGAACGGGCTTGGCTTGCATGGCTTTCGGGTCTCTATCGCAGTGGGAAATCGGTGGTTCGTTCAGGCGCGCGCCGCGGTGGCCGCGGCAAACGCATCGATGATGCGCCGCAGCGGGGCCTGCTTGAGCTTGAGTGCGGCCTGGTTGACGACCAGGTAGGAGCTGATGTCCATGATGCGCTCAACTTCCACCAGGTGGTTGGCCTTGAGGGTGTTGCCGGTGGACACCAGGTCGACGATGGCGTCGGACAGGCCGATCAGCGGCGCCAGCTCCATGCTGCCGTAGAGCTTGACCATGTCCACGTGCACGCCCTTGGTGGCGAAGAAGTCGCGCGCGATGGAGGTGTACTTGGTGGCCACCTTCAGGCGCGAGCCCTGCTTGACGGCACGCTCGTAGTCGAAGTCGTTGCGCACGGCCACGCTCACGCGGCACTTGGCGATCTGCAGGTCCAGCGGCTGGTACAGGCCCTGGCCGCCGTGCTCGATCAGGGTGTCCTTGCCGGTCACGCCGATGTCGGCACCGCCGTACTCCACGTAGGTGGGCACGTCGGTGGCCCGCACCAGCACCACGCGCACGTCGGGCTGGTTGGTGGGCAGGATGAGCTTGCGCGATTTTTCGGGGTCTTCGAGCACTTCGATGCCGGCGGCAGCCAGGAGCGGCAGGGTCTCGTCGAAGATGCGGCCCTTGGACAGGGCGAGGGTGATCATGGTCATGGGGTTTCTCTCTTAGGACATGCGCTCGATGTCGGCGCCGATGCCGCGCAGCTTGGCTTCCATGCAGTCATAGCCACGGTCCAGGTGGTAGATGCGGTCCACCACGGTCTCGCCATCGGCCACCAGGCCGGCGATGACCAGGCTGGCCGAGGCACGCAGGTCGGTGGCCATGACGGTCGCACCCGACAGGGGCGGGTCCACGGCCTCGGCGTTGCCCAGGCCCTCGATCACGGCCACCTTGCCGTCGGTCTGGATGCGGGCGCCCAGGCGCACCAGCTCATCCACGTGCATGAAGCGGTTCTCGAAGATGGTCTCGGTCACCGTGGAAGTGCCCTGCGCCACGCAGTTGAGGGCCATGAACTGGGCCTGCATGTCGGTGGGAAAGCCCGGGTATTCGGTGGTGCGAAAGCCCTGGGCGCGCAGCTTGCCGGCGCCGGGGCTCTGCACGCGGATGCCGGCCTCGACGGCCTGCACCTGCACGCCGGCCTCGCGCAGCTTGTCGATCACCGCGTCGAGGTGGTCGGCGCGGCCATGGCGCAGCACCACGTCGCCGCCCGTGGCGGCCACGGCGCACAGGAAGGTGCCGGCCTCGATGCGGTCGGCCACCACGCGGTGGGTGCAGCCGGACAGGCGCTCCACGCCCTGGATGCGGATGCGGCTGGTGCCGTGGCCCTCGATCTTCGCGCCCATGGCGATCAGCATCTCGGCCAGGTCGATGATCTCGGGCTCCTGCGCGGCGTTCTCGAGCACGGTCTCGCCCTCGGCCAGCGCGGCGGCCATGAGGAAGTTCTCGGTGCCGGTCACGGTGACCATGTCGGTGGTGATGCGCGCGCCTTTCAGGCGCGTGGCGCCCGCGGGCAGCCTGGCGATCATGTAGCCGTGCTCGACGACGATCTCGGCGCCCATGGTGGCCAGGCCCTTGATGTGCTGGTCCACCGGGCGCGAGCCGATGGCGCAGCCGCCGGGCAGGGACACGGTGGCCTCGCCAAAGCGTGCCAGCAGCGGCCCCAGGGCCAGCACCGAGGCGCGCATGGTCTTGACCAGCTCGTAAGGCGCCTCGGGCGTGTTCAGGCCGCTCGCGTCGATGCGCACGGTGCCGTCAGGGGCACGCTCGGCCGCCACGCCCATGTTGCGGATCAGGGTGAGCATGGTGCTCACGTCCTGCAGCTGGGGCACGTTGAGCAGGGTCACCGGCTCGGCCGTGAGCAGCGCGGCGCACAGTTCGGGCAGCGCGGCGTTCTTGGCGCCGGAGACCAGCACCTCGCCCTGCAGAGTGCGGCCGCCACGGATAAGGAGTTTGTCCATCGCGAAACCCGTGAAAAAGTAGTGGGAGGTGCCGTGGGCGCAGTCGCCGCTCAGCGCGGCTGCGCCGCCCATTCGGCGGGCGTGAAGGTCTTCATGGACAGGGCATGCACCTCGTCCGTCTGCATGCGCGTGCCCAGCGTGGCGTACACGCGCTGGTGGCGCTGGATGGGGCGCTTGCCCTCGAACTCGGCCGAGACGATGGTGGCGTACCAGTGGCGGCCATCGCCCTGCAGGTCGAGGTGCTCGCAGGCCAGGCCGGCGGCGATGAGGTCTTTGAGTTGGTCGGCGGTCATGGGTGGGGCGTGGTGGTCTGCGTCATCCGGGGCGGGCGGCAAGGGTACCGCGAACCGCCCCCGGGCGGTTCAGTATCGGTCAATGGCGGATCTTGTAGCCCGTGCGCAGCAGGTGCACGGCCAGCCAGCTGACCGCGAGCCAGGCCACGCCGACGATGGACAGGCTGAGCCAGGGCGAGGTGTCGCTCTGGCCGAAGAAGCCGTAGCGAAAGCCATCGATCATGTAGAAGAACGGGTTCAGGTGGCTCACGGTCTGCCAGAACGGCGGCAGGGACTGGATGGAGTAGAACACGCCGGACAGGAAGGTCATCGGCACGATCACGAAGTTCTGGAACGCCGCCATCTGGTCGAACTTGTCGGCCCACAGGCCGGCGATGAGCCCCAGCGTGGCCAGCAGCGCGGCCCCCAGGAAGGCGAAGGCCAGGATCCACAGCGGCGCGGCGAACTCGGGCCGCGCGAAGGCGATGGTGACGAGGAACACCCCCAACCCCACGGCCAGCCCGCGCACGATGGACGAGCCCACATAGGCCACGAACCAGGCCCAGTGCGACAGGGGCGTGAGCAGCACGAACACCAGGCTGCCCATGATCTTGCTCTGGATCAGGCTCGACGAGCTGTTGGCAAAGGCGTTCTGCAGCACGCTCATCATGACCAGGCCGGGCACCAGGAAGGCGGTGTAGCTGATGCGGTCGTAGACCTTCACATGGTCTTCGAGCACGTGGCCGAAGATCAGCAGGTACAGCACGGCGGTGAGCACCGGGGCGGCCACGGTCTGGAAGCTGACCTTCCAGAAACGCAGCACCTCCTTGTAGAACAGGGTCTGCCAGCCGGTCATGCGCGCACCTCCACGGGGGCCGCGGTGGGCGCAGGCGGGGGATGGGACGAGGAGGTGCCGGCCATGACCTGCAGGAACACGTCCTCCAGGTCGGGGCGGCGGATCTCCATGTCGTGCACCTCGACGCCGGCCAGGCGCAGGGCGGCCAGGTGCTCCTCGATCTCGCGCGCGTCATGGGCCGGCATCTGCACGATGCGCCCGGTGACGCGCGCCAGGCGCGCGAGCGCAGGCGGCAGGTCCACGTCGGCCTTGAACTGCAGCACGTTGCCCGAGGCAGCCTTGAGCAGGTCGCTGGTATCGGCCAGGGCCACCACCTGCCCGGTCTTGAGCATGGCGATGCGGTTGCACAGGGCCTCGGCCTCTTCGAGGTAGTGCGTGGTGAGCAGCACGGTGTGCCCTTCCTTGTTCAGGCGGGCGATGAATTGCCACAGCGTCTGGCGCAACTCCACGTCCACCCCCGCGGTGGGCTCGTCGAGCACGATGATGGGCGGCTTGTGCACCAGCGCCTGGGCGACGAGCACGCGGCGCTTCATGCCGCCCGACAGCTGGCGCATGTTGGCGTTGGCCTTGTCGGTGAGGCCCAGGTGGTGCAGCAGTTCGTCGATCCAGGCGTCGTTGTTCTTGACGCCGAAATAACCGGACTGGATGCGCAGCGCCTCGCGCACGTTGAAGAAGGGGTCGAAGACCAGCTCCTGCGGCACCACGCCGAGCTTGCGGCGCGCCTGCGCGAAATCCGCCTGCACGTCGCTGCCCTGCACCAGCACGCGGCCATGGCTGGGACGCGCCAGGCCGGCGAGGATGCTGATGAGGGTGGTCTTGCCGGCGCCATTGGGGCCGAGCAGTCCGAAGAACTCCCCTTCCTCGATGTCCAGGCTGACCTGGTTGAGTGCCTGGAATGGGCCTTTGGGGGTGTCAAAGGTCTTGGAAACGGCTTGGAATGAGACTGCGGGCATGAGCCGCTGATTTTAAGGCCTGGTGCACAAACCTGCTGTGCCGGCCCCGGGAACCCCTGCCGAAGGGATCAGGCCGCAGGCAGCAGGTCGGCCACGCCGTACAGGCCAGCCATGCTGTTCAAGGCTGCGGGCAGGCCCTGCACGGCGAAGGTCTTGCGGTCCGAGAGCGCTTCGCGCCGGCACTCGAGCAGCACCGCCAGCGCAGAGGTGTCGAACACCGCCAGCGCCTGGGCGTCCACGACCACGCTCGGCTCCTTGTGCACCTTGAGGCCCTGCAGGAGCATGCGCAGGCAGGCCGGTGCCTGGCGGTGGGTCAGCTCCTGCGGAAGGACCAGCACGGGCATGGAGGCAGGCCCCGCGTCAGCCCTTGGTACCGGCATTGGACTTGTTGCGCGCCTCGAGCGAGGCGATCAGGCCATCCACGCCCTTGGCGTTGATTTCCTGCGCGAACTGGCCCTTGTACGTTTCCACCAGCCACACGCCGAGCACGTTGAGGTTGTAGATCTTCCAGCCTGCGCCGTCGCCCGGGGTCTTTTCCAGGCGGTAATCGAGCTGGATCGGGTCGCCCCGGCCCACGATCTCGGTGCGCACCAGCACGTCCTTGTCGGCCGGATCGGCACGCAAGGGCTTGACCAGGATAGTCTGGTCGTTGACCTGGGCCAGCGCACCCGCATAGGTGCGCACCAGCAGTATCTTGAATTCGTCCTGCAGGCGCTTTTGCTGCTCGGGCGTGGCCTGCCGCCAGCCCGGCCCCACGGCGGCGGCGGTCATGCGGCGGAAGTTCACGTTCGGCATGACCGTCTTGTCCACCAGCGCGATCACCTTGGAGATGTCGCCACCCTGGATGGACTTGTCGGCCTTGACCGTGTTGAGCACGTCGGTAGACAGGCGCTTGATCAGGGCGTCGGGGGCTTCGTCGGCAGCAGCAGCGGACAACGGCAGGCCCAGGGAGGTCACAGCCACCAGGGTCAGGGCCATGTGGCCCATGAGTCGTCGGTTTATCATCATCGTCGTCATCATCTCGTCTTCTTTCATGGGGGCGGGCAAGGCACCCTTGATTTCATTGTGGGCGCTCAATGCCTGCCATGTGCTTCTGCCCGGTAGCGGATTGCAAGCAAGTGCAACACCCCGCCGAGCTTGAATCCTCCGCCGGTTCAGCGGGTTTTGGTATTTGCCGGTGGGGGCTCCTCGGGCAGCACGCCGTCATTGGCGTCGCGGTCGCTGTCGTCCTTGTCGTATGGGGCCGCCCCGGCCTGGCTTCGCACCTGCAGGAACACATCGCGCGTGAAGCTGTATTTGTCGAGCGCCGCGCTGTCGAGCACCGAACCGGCGCGCAGCAGGTTGGCACGCGCGTCCACCGCGCGCAGGGCGTAGAGCGAATTGCGGGCCGAGGTCGGGTCCACATAGCGCACGGGGTTGCCCACCATGTCCACCGGCAGCGCGAAGGTATCGCGCACGGTGGACGGCCCCAGGATGGGCAGGACCAGGTAGGGGCCGGTATCCACGCCCCAGCGGCCCAGCGTCAGGCCGAAGTCCTGGCGGTAGCGGTCGATGCCGATCTCGCTGGCCACGTCAAGCACGCCGCCCAGACCGAGGAAGGTGTTCACGTTGACGCGCATGAAGCTGGAGGCAGCACCTTCGAGCCGGAACTGCAGCACGTTGTTCACGAAGGACCAGACGTCGGTCAGATTGGCAAAGAAGTTGCTCACCCCGGTGCGCACGGGAGCGGGCGTGACTTCCTTGTAGGCCGTGGCCACGGGCTTGAGCACGATGGCATCGACCTGTTCGTTGAACTTGGTGACGCCGCGGTTGTAAGGCTCCAGCGGGTCGCGCGGATCGTTGCGCGGGCCGCTCGCACAGCCCGCCAGCAGGGCCAGGCCCAGTACGGCCACCAGCGCGCGGCCGGCGCGGCGCAGCGTTGCAGCGCCATCCGCGCCGTGGTTGTCATCGTCGCGGGCAGGGCCCGCTTGCATCCTGTTCATCATTTTTTGCCACCTGCCCCTGCGGGCTTACTGCCGTCTTCGGCTTTGCTGTAAAGAAATTGTCCAATCAGGTTTTCGAGCACCACGGCGGACTGCGTGGCGGTGATCGTGTCTCCCGCTGCAAGGTTCTTCTCGTCGCCACCGGCCTCGATGCCAATGTATTGCTCACCCAGCAGGCCGCTGGTGAGGATCTTGAGCGAACTGTCCTTGGGGAACGCATAGCGGTCCTGCATGGCCAGGGTGACGCGCGCCTGGTAGGTCTTGTCGTCGAAGCTGATCGACTCGACCCGGCCCACGACCACGCCGGCGCTGCGCACCGCAGCCTGGGGCTTCAGGCCGCCGATGTTGTCGAAGCGCGCGGTGAGCTGGTAGCCACGCTGGAAATTGAGGCTCAGCAGGTTGGCCGACTGCAGGGCCAGGAACACCAGTGCCGCGATGCCCAGCATCACGAACAGGCCTACCCAGACATCATTCTTGGAGCGTTGCATCGTTAAGGTCTCTTTTCTTCGTCTGCCGGCAGCCCGGCATCAGATGCTGAACATCATGGCGGTGAGGAGGAAGTCCAGCGCCAGCACTGCCAGCGAGGCCATCACCACGGTGCGCGTGGTCGCGCGGGACACCCCTTCGGGCGTGGGCTTGGCGGAATAGCCCTGCAGCAACGCCACGAAGGTGACGGTGATGCCAAAGACAACGCTCTTGGCAACACCGTTGCCGACGTCCTTCCAGACATCCACCCCGCCCTGCATCTGGCTCCAGAAGGCGCCGGGGTCGATGCCGATCAGCACCACGCCGACCACCCAGCCGCCGATCACGCCGACCGCACTGAACACCGCGGCCAGCAGCGGCATGGTGATCACGCCGGCCCAGAAGCGCGGCGCCAGGATGCGGCGCACGGGGTCCACCGCCATCATCTCCATGGCGCTGAGCTGCTCGCCCGCGCGCATGAGCCCGATCTCGGCCGTGAGCGAGGTGCCCGCCCGGCCGGCGAACAGCAGCGCCGTGACCACGGGCCCGAGCTCGCGCACCAGCGACAGCGCCACCAGCATGCCCAGCGCCTCGGACGAGCCGTAGCGCTGCAGCGTGTAGTAGCCCTGCAGGCCGAGCACGAAGCCCACGAACAGGCCCGAGACGGCGATGATGGCCAGCGAATAGTTGCCCAGGAAGTGCACCTGGTCGCGCACCAGCGAAGGCCGCAGAAAAGTGGCCCCGAACAGGCGCACCAGGCGCACGAACAGGTGGGCCGCGGCCCCGATGTCCGCGAGCTGGCTGCGCACGGCCAGGCCCACGTCGGAAGGCTTGTACCAGCTCACAGGCCTATCCCCCCGGCAGGGCCGAAGTCCTGCTCGGCCGTGGGGCCCGGGTAATGGAAGGGCACAGGGCCCGTGGGCAGCGCGTGCACGAACTGGTGCACCAGCGGGTCGGTGCTGGCACGCACCTCGTCGGGAGTGCCCTGCGCGGCGACCACGCCCTCGCCCAGGATGATCACGTGGTCGGCCAGGCGGAAAGTTTCCTCCAGATCGTGCGAGACCACGATGCTGGTGAGCCCCATGGCGTCGTTGAGCTGGCGGATGAGCTGGGCGGCCGTGCCCAGGGAAATCGGGTCGAGCCCGGCGAAAGGCTCGTCGTACATGACCAGTTCGGGGTCGAGCGCAATGGCCCGGGCCAGCGCCACGCGCCGCGCCATGCCGCCCGAGATCTGGCTGGGCATGAGGTCGCGCGCACCCCGCAAGCCCACGGCATTGAGCTTCATGAGCACCACGTCACGGACCAGCTCTTCGGGCAGCTGCGTATGCTCGCGCAGCGGGAAGGCCACGTTCTCGAACACGTCGAGGTCGGTGAACAGGGCGCCGAACTGGAACAGCATGCCCATGCGCCGGCGCGCCGTGTACAGGGCGGTCGCATCCATGCGCCCGACGTTCTGGCCGTCGAACAGCACCTCACCCTGCTGGGCCTGCTGCTGCCCGCCGATGAGGCGCAGCACCGTGGTCTTGCCCCCGCCCGAGGCCCCCATGAGCGCCGTGACCTTGCCGCGCGGCACGGTCAGCGACACGTCGCGCAGGATGGCGCGGTCACCATAGGAGAAGGTGACGTTGCGCAGTTCGGCAAAGGGCGAAGGCTCGGGCATCAATGAGGAACAGAGGGGCAGGTATCAGAAAACGGCGGTCCACACGCAAGGCAAGCCATGCGCGCAAGACAGCAGCGATGGTAGCCGAATCAACAAACATACATACATGTATGTTTGCATTTTTCCCATACGGCGTTGCAGGCGGTGTCCGGTATGCCAGTGTCTGGTATTCCCGGAGGGACATTGCTTCCAATTGTGCCTACATCCGGCGTCGCGCGTGCGCAACGGTTTTTTCCCGGTGTCTCCTCCTGCACGCGCCATGAAAAACGGCGCCGCTCGGGCGCCGCTCTCAGCCATTGGCCTGCCAGCAATCAGCGCGGCAGGTCCGAGTAGCCCATGAGGAACTCGTCGACCGAGCGCGCAGCCTGGCGGCCTTCGCGGATCGCCCAGACCACCAGGGACTGGCCACGGCGGATGTCGCCGGCGGCAAACACCTTGGGGGCGCTGGTGGCATAGCCGCCATCGAACTCGGTGGTGGCACGGGCGTTGCCGCGGGCATCCTTCTCGACGCCGAAGGCTTCGAGCACGGCGGCGACGGGGCTCACGAAGCCCATGGCCAGCAGCACCAGGTCGGCCTTGAGGATCTTCTCGGAGCCCGGGACTTCGACCATCTTGCCGTCCTTCCACTCCACGCGCACGGTCTTGAGGCCGGTGACCTTGCCCTTCTCGCCAATGAACTCCTTGGTGGAGATGGCGAACTCGCGCTCGCAGCCCTCTTCGTGGCTGGAGCTGGTGCGCAGCTTGATCGGCCAGTAGGGCCAGGTCATGGGGCGGTTTTCGACTTCGGGAGGCTGGGGCATCAGCTCGAACTGGGTGACGCTGACCGCGCCGTGGCGGTTGCTGGTGCCCACGCAGTCGCTGCCGGTGTCGCCGCCACCGATGACGATGACGTGCTTGCCGTCGGCGCGCAGCTGGTTCTTGAGCTTGTCGCCGGCGTTGACCTTGTTCTGCTGGGGCAGGAACTCCATGGCGAAGTGGATGCCATCGAGGTCGCGGCCGGGCACCGGCAGGTCGCGGCTCTGCTCGGCACCGCCGGTGAGCAGCACGGCGTCGAACTCGGCCTGCAACTGCTCGGGGGTGATGGTCTCCTTGGCCCAGTTGGTGACCTTGGAGCCCTTGCCCAGGCCGTCCTTGGCCGCGCCGACGAAAACGCTGGTGCGGATGGTGACGCCTTCGGCCTTGAGCTGCTCGGCACGGCGGTCGATGTGCGACTTCTCCATCTTGAAGTCGGGGATGCCGTAGCGCAACAGGCCACCGATGCGGTCGTTCTTCTCGAACAGGGTCACCTCGTGGCCGACGCGCGCCAGCTGCTGGGCCGCAGCCATGCCGGCCGGGCCGGCACCGATCACGGCGACCTTCTTGCCGGTCTTGTGCTTGGACGGCAGGGGCTTGACCCAGCCCTCTTCCCAGGCGCGGTCGATGATCGCGTGCTCGATGGACTTGATGCCCACGGCGTCATCGTTCACGTTGAGCACGCAGGCCGCCTCGCAGGGCGCGGGGCAGATGCGGCCGGTGAATTCGGGGAAGTTGTTCGTGCTGTGCAGCACGGCAATGGCGCTCTTCCAGTCGGCCTGGTAGACCAGGTCGTTGAAGTCCGGAATGATGTTGTTCACCGGGCAACCGCTGTTGCAGAACGGCGTGCCGCAGTCCATGCAGCGCGCGCCCTGTAGCTTGGCTTGGGACTCATCGAGCCCGATGACGAATTCCTTGTAGTGCTTCAGGCGCTCGCCGACGGGCTTGTAGCCCTCTTCGATGCGCTCGTACTCCATGAAGCCGGTGGTCTTTCCCATGATTGCGTGTCCTTGTCTATGAATGCTGTGCGGGTGTTCGGTGGGGCCGCGCCTTACTTGGCGGGCACGGCCACGTTCTTGGAGGCCGGTGCCACCGCGGGGGTGGCAGGCTCCTCGAGCACCTTGCGTTCATAAATCTCGGCCAGCGCGCGCTTGTACTCGGTCGGGAAGACCTTGACGAACTTGCTGCGCGATGCCGCCCAGTTGTCGAGCAGTTCGCGCGCGCGCTTGCTGCCCGTCCAGCGGTTGTGGTCTTCCAGCAGCTTCTTGAGCTGGGCTTCGTCGGTCTGGCCGCCATGCCAGATGGCGCGTGGCACCGTGGCTTCCTGCTCGGACGACGGAAGGATGCGCTCGAGCGTGACCATGGACATGTTGCAGCGCGTGTCGAACTGCCCGTCCTCGTCGTAGACGTAGGCCACGCCGCCGCTCATGCCGGCAGCGAAGTTGCGGCCGGTCTTGCCCAGCACCATCACGGTGCCGCCGGTCATGTATTCGCAGCCATGGTCGCCCGTGCCTTCGACGACGGCCGTGGCACCCGACAGGCGCACGGCGAAGCGTTCGCCGGCCACGCCACTGAAGAAGGCTTCGCCCGTGGTGGCGCCGTACATCACCGTGTTGCCGACGATGGTGTTGCGCACCGAGTCGCCACGGAAGTCGATACTGGGGCGCACGATGACGCGCCCGCCCGACAGGCCCTTGCCGGTGTAGTCGTTGGCGTCGCCGATCAGGTACAGCGTGATGCCACGCGTGAGGAAGGCGCCGAACGACTGGCCGCCCGTGCCTTCGAGCTGGATGCGGATGGTGTCATCCGGCAGGCCTTCGGGATGGGCCCGCGTCACGGCACCCGAGAGCATGGCGCCCACGGAGCGGTTGACGTTGCGCGCCACCTCGATGAACTGCACGCGCTCGCCCTTGTCGATGGCAGGGCGGCTGCGCTCGATGAGCTTGCGGTCCAGCGTGTGCTCGATGTTGTGGTCCTGCACGTCCACATGGAAGCGTGGTACGTCGGCAGGCACGTTGGGCTGGGCGAACAGGCGGCCGAAATCGAGGCCGCGAGCCTTCCAGTGGGCGATGCCGGAACGCGTGTCGAGCAGGTCGGAGCGGCCGATCAGGTCGTCGAACTTGCGGATGCCCAGCTGGGCCATGATCTGGCGCACTTCTTCGGCGATGAAGAAGAAGTAGTTGACCACGTGCTCGGGCTTGCCCGAGAACTTGGCGCGCAGCGCCGGGTCCTGCGTGGCCACGCCCACCGGGCAGGTGTTCAGGTGGCACTTGCGCATCATGATGCAGCCTTCGACGACCAGCGGCGCCGTGGCGAAGCCGAATTCGTCGGCACCCAGCAGCGCGCCGATGGCGACGTCGCGGCCGGTCTTCATCTGGCCGTCGGCCTGCACGCGCACGCGGCCGCGCAGGCGGTTGAGCACCAGGGTCTGCTGGGTTTCGGCCAGGCCGATCTCCCAGGGACCGCCCGCGTGCTTGATCGACGACCAGGGCGATGCGCCCGTACCGCCGTCATGGCCGGCGATCACGATGTGATCGCTCTTGCACTTGGTGACGCCCGCGGCAATGGTGCCCACGCCGACTTCGGACACCAGCTTGGTGCTGATGCTGGCATGCGGCGCCACGTTCTTCAGGTCGTGGATCAGCTGGGCCAGGTCTTCGATGGAGTAGATGTCATGGTGCGGCGGGGGCGAGATCAGGCCCACGCCGGGCACGCTGTGGCGCAGCTTGCCGATGTAGTTGGAGACCTTGCCACCAGGCAGCTGACCGCCTTCGCCGGGCTTGGCGCCCTGCGCCATCTTGATCTGGATCTGGTCGGCCGAGGACAGGTACTCGGCCGTGACGCCGAAGCGGCCCGAGGCCACCTGCTTGATGCGGCTGCGCAGGGAGTCACCGTCCTGCAGGGGCAGGTCGACCTCGACGTTCTCGGCGCCGATCACGCTCTTGAGCGAATCGCCCTGCTTGATCGGGATGCCCTTGAGTTCGTTGCGGTAGCGCGCAGCGTCCTCGCCGCCCTCGCCGGTGTTGCTCTTGCCGCCGATGCGGTTCATGGCCACGGCCAGCGTGGCATGGGCTTCGGTGGAGATGGAGCCCAGCGACATGGCGCCGGTGGCGAAGCGCTTGACGATCTCCTTGGCGGGCTCGACCTCGTCCACGGGGATGGCCTTGGCAGGATCGATCTTGAACTCGAACAGGCCGCGCAGCGTCATGTGGCGCTTGCTCTGGTCGTTGATGATCTGCGCGTATTCCTTGTACGTGTTCCAGTTGTTGGCACGCGTGGAATGCTGCAGCTTGGCGATCGCGTCGGGGCTCCACATGTGCTCTTCGCCACGGGCGCGCCAGGCGTATTCGCCGCCGGCGTCGAGCATGGTTTCGAGCACGGGGTCATCGCCGAAGGCGGCCTTGTGCATGCGGATGGCTTCCTCGGCGATCTCGAACACGCCGATGCCTTCCACGCGGCTGGCGGTGCCGGTGAAGTACTTGCCCACGGTGTCGGTGTTCAGGCCGATGGCCTCGAACAGCTGTGCACCGCAGTAGCTCATGTAGGTGCTCACGCCCATCTTGGACATGATCTTCGACAGGCCCTTGCCGATGGCCTTGACGTAGTTGTAGATGGCCTTGTCCGGCGACAGGTCGCCGGGCATGTCCTTGTGCATCTCGGTCAGGGTTTCCATCGCGAGGTAGGGGTGCACGGCTTCGGCGCCGTAGCCGCCCAGCACGGCGAAGTGGTGCACTTCGCGCGCGGTGCCGGTCTCGACCACCAGGCCGGCCGTGGTGCGCAGGCCCGCGCCAACCAGGTGCTGGTGGATGGCCGACAGGGCCAGCAATGCGGGGATGGCCACCTGCGTGGCGCTCACAGCACGGTCGCTGACGATCAGGATGTTGGCGCCGCCCTTGATGGCGTCGACCGCCTGTGCGCACAGCGAGGCCAGCTTGGCTTCCACGCCCTCACGGCCCCAGTCCAGCGGGTAGGTGATGTCGATGGTGGCGCTCTTGAACTTGCCTTGCGTGTACTTCTCGATGTCGCGCAGCTTGGCCATGTCGGCGAAGTCGAGCACGGGCTGGCTCACTTCGAGCCGCATCGGCGGGTTGACCTGGTTGATGTCCAGCAGGTTCGGCTTGGGGCCGATGAAGCTGTTGAGCGACATCACGATGGCCTCGCGGATCGGGTCGATCGGCGGGTTGGTCACCTGGGCGAACAGCTGCTTGAAGTAGTTGAACAGCGGCTTGTTCTTGCCCGAGAGCACGGCCAGCGGGCTGTCGTTGCCCATGGAGCCGATGCCCTCCTCGCCGTTCTTGGCCATGGGGGCCATCAGGAACTTGATGTCTTCCTGCGTGTAGCCGAAGGCCTGCTGGCGGTCGAGCAATGGCAGTGTGGCAGCCTGGGCCACGGGCGCGTCCGCGGCAGCGTCGATGCTGTCGAGCTTGATGCGCAGGTTCTCGATCCACTGCTTGTAGGGCTTGGTGTTGACGACGTTGGCCTTGAGCTCCTCGTCGTCGATCATGCGGCCCTGCTCCAGGTCGATGAGGAACATCTTGCCGGGCTGCAGGCGCCACTTGCGCACGATCTTGTTCTCGGGGATCGGCAGCACGCCCGATTCCGAGGCCATGACGACCAGATCATCGTCGGTGATGCAGTAGCGCGAAGGGCGCAGGCCGTTGCGGTCCAGCGTGGCGCCGATCTGGCGGCCATCGGTGAAGACGATGGAGGCCGGGCCGTCCCACGGCTCCATCATCGCGGCATGGTATTCATAGAACGCGCGGCGGCGCTCGTCCATGGTGGTGTGCTGCTCCCAGGGCTCGGGGATCATCATCATCACGGCCTGGCTGATGGGGTACCCGGCCATGGTCAGCAGCTCGAGGCAGTTGTCGAACGTGGCGGTGTCGGACTGGTCGGCGAAGCTGATGGGATAGAGCTTGTGCAGGTCGGCCGCAAGCACGGGCGAAGCCATCACGCCCTCGCGCGCCTTCATCCAGTTGTAGTTGCCCTTGACGGTGTTGATTTCACCGTTGTGCGCCACGTAGCGGTAGGGGTGGGCCAAGGGCCACTCGGGGAAGGTGTTGGTCGAGAAACGCTGGTGCACCAGGCCGATGGCCGAGACGCAGCGCTCGTCCTGCAGGTCCATGTAGTAGGTGCCCACCTGGTCGGCCAGCAGCAGGCCCTTGTAGACCACGGTGCGGCTGGACATGCTGGGAACGTAGTATTCCTTGCTGTGCTTGAGCTTGAGGTTCTGGATGGCGGCGCTGGCCGTCTTGCGGATCACGTAGAGCTTGCGTTCCAGCGCGTCCTGCACGATCACGTCGTTGCCGCGACCGATGAAGACCTGGCGCAGGATGGGCTCCTTCTTGCGCACGGTGGGCGACATGGGCATGTCGACGTTCACCGGCACATCGCGCCAGCCGAGCAGCACCTGGCCTTCGGCCTTGATGGCGCGCTCCATCTCCTGCTCGCAAGCCAGGCGGGAGGCGTGCTCCTTGGGCAGGAAGATCATGCCCACGCCGTATTCACCGGCGGCAGGCAGCGTGACGCCCAGCTTGGCCATTTCTTCGCGGTACAGCGCGTCGGGGATCTGGATCAGGATGCCCGCACCGTCGCCCATGAGCTTGTCGGCACCCACGGCACCACGGTGGTCGATGTTCTCCAGGATCTTCAAGGCCTGCGTCACGATGTCGTGGCGCTTGACGCCCTTGATGTGGGCGACGAAACCGAGGCCGCAGGCGTCGTGTTCGTTGGACGATGAATACAAACCGTGTTGTTGGAGATGCTGTATCTCGGCAGCCGTGGTCATGGCGCACTCCTCATGAATTTTCGCAGGGAGTGCAAGATTAGTGCATTGCAACATGCAAGGCAAGCATATTAATTGGGGTCAGATTCCATTTAAATTAACCAACTGAAAAAGTCGGATTTAATTGGGGACATATCAAAATGGGCGAAATGGCGCGTACGCATTACCGTCGCCCCCGATCTTCCTCAGACTTCTTCTTCGGAAGCAGCAGACACAGGGGGCCGGCCCGGCTTGGCCTTGGTCACCCTGCGGGATGTGAGCTTCTGCAGCCCGGCCACGAAATCGGGCTCACCCAGGGCCCAGCCGCTCAGCGCGGATTGTGTAAGCGCCTGGAGCTGTCTCTCGCCCAGGCCCGATTGCACCAGTGCAGCATAGGCGGCCTCGCGTGCAAAGGGCGTGTTGCCCAGAGCCCAGTAGAGCGCGTGGGTGGTGAGGAGCCGGTCGGTGCGCAGACCGAGCCAATGGCCATGGCTGGACCAGGGGTAGTCGGCCGGTCGCTGGGCGATGCCGGCGCGCACGGGGTTGAGGTCGATGTAGACCATGCAGGCCAGCAGGTAGCGCTCGGCATCGATCACGGTGGAGCGGTAGCGCCCCTCCCACAGGGTGCCCGTGCGGCCATGGCGCTGGTTGAAGGAGCGCACGTAGCTGCGGCCTATGGACTGCATCATCTGCGGCAGGCCGCCGTCGGTGGACGGGGTGGCCAGCAGATGAAAATGGTTGTCCATAAGCACATACGCATGCAGGGCCACCTGGAACTTGCGGGCGTTTTCATCCAGCAGTGCGAGCATGGCCTCGAAATCGGCCCGGTCCAGGAAGATCGCCTGGCGGTTGTTGCCGCGCTGGATCACATGGTGGGGGAAGCCGGGCAGTGTGAGTCGAGGCAGGCGGGCCATGGCGAAGGCAGGTGATCAGATGGGGTGGGAGGGGCATGATATACCTGTCCCCATTTTCATCCGATGCGCCGCCCGCCACCCACGGGCACCCGCCGAGGGATCTAAGGCGCCGCAGTTTCGGCGCTGCTGTCGGCCTCTGCCCCGAGTACCGCCACGGGCTGCAGGCCGAAGCGCGCCGCCATCGCCTGCTCCAACCCCATCTCGCGCAGGATGGCCCGCAGGCGCTCGGCGGCGCTGCGCTTCTTCTGGCCTGTGTAGCGCGCGATGATGAGCTCGTTCTTCATGCTGTGCTCCCAGCCAACAAGCTCGGTCACCGTGACCTGGTAGCCGCTGGCTTCCAGGTACAGGCAGCGCAGTACGTTGGTGACCTGGCTGCCCAGCTCGCGTGTGTGCAGGGGGTGGCGCCACAACTCGGCCAGTGGCGTGCGCGACAGTTGCAATGCCTTGCCCTGGCGCAGGCAGGCAGCCATCTCGGCCTGGCAGCAGGGCACCAGGACCATGGCCCGGGCCCGCTTTTGCAGGCCGAAGGCAATGGCGTCGTCAGTGGCGGTATCGCAGGCGTGCAGCGCGGTGACGAGGTCGATCTGCACGGGCAGTTCGGCGGCATCGGCGGATTCGGCCACCGACAGGTTCAGGAAGGACATGCGCCCGAAGCCAAGCCGCTGGGCCAGTGCCCGCGACTTGTCCACCAACTCGCTGCGCGTCTCGATGCCATAGATATGGCCACGCGAGAGCGCCTTGAAATACAGGTCGTAGAGGATGAAGCCCAGGTAGGACTTGCCTGCCCCATGGTCGGCCAGACTGGGGCTGTGCCCGTCGGCCGACAGCTCGGCGAGCAGGGGTTCGATGAAGTTGAACAGGTGGTACACCTGCTTGAGCTTGCGCCGCGAATCCTGGTTGAGCCGGCCATCGCGCGTGAGGATGTGCAGCTCCTGCAGCAGCTCGAGCGACTGGCCAGGGCGCAGCTCGGACAGCACAGGATCCACTGGCGAGCCAGAAGCGCCCTTGCCCGTGGGCTTGGCGCCCTGCTTGTTGCGGGGCGCGTTCATGCCTTACTTCCGGTCGCGGTGGTCGACACATCCGGCACTGCTGCTGCAGCAGTCGCGGCAGCACAACTGGGGCCGACGTGCAATGCCTCCCACCCCGGCAGACCGAGCTGCTCGAGCACCTCGATGTTGCGCTCGTAAATGGTTTCCGCCTCGGGGAAAACTTCCACGGCACGGTCGATGCTCTCTTCGCGCAGCAGGTGCAGTGTGGGGTAGGGGGAGCGGTTGGTGCAGTTGGTCACGTCTTCAGCGCGCGTGCCGGCAAACTGGAATTGCGGGTGGAAGCTGGCGATCTGCAGCACACCGTCCAGCTCGAGTTCTTCGAGCAGGTCCTCCGCCTCGCCCAGAAAGTCGTTGAAGTCCAGGAAGTCCGCCAGCAGCGGCGTCGGCACAACCAGCAGGGTGGTGTCGCGCACGGCAGCCGCCAGACCCGCCAGGGCCAGGAGCTCCCCACGCAGATCGGCCAGCAGTTGCTGCGCATCCTGCGCCTGGCTCACGGCATAGTGGATCTGCCCCTTGGCATGGACCCCCTTCGCAAAAGGGCATAGGTTCAGGCCGATGACGGCGCGTTCCAGCCACTGGACCGTGTCCCGGATGGCAGGTTGCGAGGCAAGGGACGAAGAGGCTTCGGTCGATGGCGAGGCCGCGAAAGAGGGGGAGTTCATGCAAAGGCGCTGGGCGCGTGGGGTGGCCTGCCATTTTAGCGGGCGGGCCCCAACCCGGTCTTTGGCGGTGCCTTGCAGCCGAAAGCCAGCGGCGGTCGCCGTTGTTCCTCAGTCAAGCAGGCGCTGGCCCGTCAGACGTTCGTGCTCGCGCGCGGCGAAGCGGTCGGTCATGCCCGCGATGAAATCGGCAATCGCCCGCGCCTTGAGCGTGCTGTCCCCAGCGCTGGCTTGCTGGGCAAAGGCAGGTTTCATCTCCTGTGGTGCCTGCCTGTAGGCGGCGAAGAGATCCCGCACGATCTGCTGCGCCCGCCCGGTGGTTTCCATGACCTGCGGATGGCGGTACAGGTTCTTGAACAGAAAGCGCTTGAGCACCACGGACTGCTCCCGCATGCTGTCGCTGAACATCACCAGCGGCGGGGACTGGCGCACCGCATCGGCATTGCCGGGCGCCACCCGCGCCAATGCCGCCGAGGTGGCATCGATCACGTCGTACACCTGGGCACTGAGCATGAGTCGGATTGCCTCGAACAGCAGGCGGCGGTGCATGGCAGACTCGCCCAGGTGGGGATGCATTGCCTGGGCAGCGTGGCGGTACTGGTCGAACAGGGGCACCTCGCCCAATTGCGCCAGGGTTATGAGGCCGGAGCGCACCCCGTCATCAATGTCGTGGGCGTTGTAGGCGATCTCATCGGCCAGGTTGCACAACTGGGCTTCCAGGCTGGGCTGCTCGCGGCGCAGGAAGCGCGCGCCCACGCCGCCGGGCTCGGCCTGTTCGAGCTGCTGCGCGTGGGCGCGCGAGCAATGCTTGAGGATGCCTTCGCGGGTCTCGAAAGTCAGGTTGAGCCCGTCGTATTGGGGGTAGCGCTCCTCCAACTGGTCCACGACCCGCAGGCTCTGCAGGTTGTGCTCGAAACCGCCATGGTCGGCCATGCAGCCGTGCAGTGCGTCCTGCCCCGCATGGCCAAAGGGCGTGTGGCCCAGGTCATGGGCCAGCGAAATGGCTTCGACCAGGTCTTCATCGATGTGCAGCGAGCGCGCGATCGACCGCCCCAGTTGCGCGACTTCGAGTGAATGGGTCAGGCGTGTGCGGAACAGGTCGCCTTCGTGGTTGAGGAAGACCTGGGTCTTGTAGACCAGCCGGCGGAACGCCGTGGAGTGCACGATGCGATCACGGTCGCGCTGGTATTCCGAGCGGGTCGGTGCCGGCACTTCGGGGTGGCGCCGCCCCCTGCTGGATGCAGGGTGGCTGGCGTAGACGGCAAGGTCGGATCTAGGGTTCAACAACAGGCTCGCAGTGCTCGTTCGTCAACAGGAGGGCCTCATTGTGGCCGCGAACGGTGACCAGCGCCTGGCAAGGCTGAGACGATCGACAGGCACAGCCTGTCTGCCAGCCATCCCATCTCATCCCACAAACCCGCCCGCCCTGCATGCGCTAAGCGCAGCAGGCATCGATCACTTCGCGCACCAATGCATCGGGCGCCGCACGGACGATGGCCTTGCCAGGGCCGTCGATCAGCACGAAGCGGATCTCGCCCGCCTCGGACTTCTTGTCGATGCGCATGAGCTCCAGGTAGCGGCCGGCATTGTCGGCTGCATCGATGACGGGCCCTTTTGTGGGCAGCCCCGCGCATTCGATCAAGGACACCAGGCGCCGCACGAAAGCATCGTCCACCAAGCCCAGACGGCGCGACAACTCGGCGGCCATCACCATCCCTGCCCCCACGCCTTCGCCATGCAGCCACACGCCGTAGCCCATGCCTGCTTCGATGGCATGGCCAAAGGTATGGCCGAAATTCAAAATGGCCCGCAGACCGCCTTCGCGCTCGTCCTGGCTCACCACCCAGGCCTTGATCTCACAGCTGCGCCGCACAGCATGGGCCAGCGCCCTCCGGTCACGGGCACGCAATGCGTCGACGGAGGATTCCAGCCAGTGCATGAACTCCATGTCGGCAATGGGGCCGTACTTGAGCACTTCCGCCAGCCCGGCGCTCATCTCGCGCGCGCTCAGGGTGTCGAGCGTGGCCAGGTCGCAAACCACCAGCCGGGGCTGGTAGAACGCGCCCACCATGTTCTTGCCCAGCGGGTGGTTGATGGCCGTCTTGCCCCCCACCGAGGAATCCACCTGGGCCAGCAGGGTCGTGGGAATTTGCACGAAGGGAACGCCGCGCATGTAGGTCGCGGCGGCAAAGCCGGTCATGTCGCCGATCACACCACCACCCAGCGCGAACAGCACGGCCTTGCGGTCGCAGCCATTTGTCAGCAGGGCGTCGAAGATCAGCTGCAGGGTTTCCCAGCCTTTGAACTCCTCGCCGTCCGGCAAGGTCACCGTGTGCACGACCGGGTAGCGCTTGCGCAGCGCTTCGATCACAGCAGCCCCGTACAGCGGGCCCACGGTGTCATTCGTGACGACCAAGGCCGACGAGCCATTGGGAAGCTCCAAGCCGTCTTGCAGGCAACCGAGAAGACCGGCGCCGATTTCAATGCCGTAGCTGCGATCGCCCAGATCGATGGCGACTCTGTGCGAGGCGATACCTGCAGAGGCTACGGGACGAGAAGCGGGGATCAGATCGACGGTTTCAGGCATAGGCCCGTAGTTTACGCAGAATGCCACCGCGACTGCAGACCACTCACCGACGAGAAAACCTGCAAGGCCCCCCCAAAAAAGAAAAACCCCGTGGGCTCAGGCCCACGGGGTTTTTACTCTAGCAGCGGGGGCCCGACAGATCCAAGAGATCTGAACCAACCGCCGACCCTATTAAGGGCAAGCCGCCGTATTGGCACCGATCTGCACAGACACCTGCTGGGTCACGGTAACCGTACCGCGGGTCGCTGTCACCAGGAACCTGGCATTGCACGAAGCAGTGGGGGTGCCGCTGATCACGCCGCTGTTACCCGTGCTGCCCCCTCTCAAACCTGCAGGCAGAGGAGTAGGCGCATAGGTCCAAACGACAGGTTGCGTCGTATTTCCGCCCGACACCGACAGACTGTAGAGATAAGACTCACCCACATTTCCTGCTGGCAGCGCGCAAGCGGCGCTGCCGTTGCTGACGCACCCGTTCAGCGTGAGGGGATTGGTCACCACGGGTCCCGTTGACGCAGTCACGTTGAAAATCACGTTGCCATTCACCTTGGCACCCAGGGCATCTACCACCGTGAGAATCCCGTTGTAAGCCCCGTCAGGACCTTGTGGCACGCCACTGACGATACCGTCAGGGCTGATGCTCAGGCCACCTGGCAGAGCAGTAGCAGACCATGTGTATGGACCCACCCCGCCCTGAACAGTGAACACCCCTGCATATGGCAAACCAACGGTTGCACTGGCTGTAGCTGGCAACAGGCTCAACGGCGCTGCAGCAACATTGTCAACAACGGGTACCGCATGAAGAGCTGTCACCGGATCCTGAATGCCATTGGTGACATCATTGTCAAACCGGTCAGTGACGTACTCCAGCACGATGGAGCCGTTATTGGGACCACTTGACAGCGAGAACAGCCCCACGCCGCCAATTGTACGGACTTGCAACACGCTGCCCGATTGGTTCCCTTGCAGCAAACGTGCACCCACTGCCGCGGTGCCAATCGACCGGATACTGACCTGCAAATTGGGAGCAGATGGTTCTGGAATAGGCTGATTTGCATCGTCCATGACAAAGGCTTGCACACCGATGTTGTTACGGTAAGGGGGTCGTGCAGTGGTATCTCTCGAAGCCAAGACAAACGGAGCTTCAGCCCTACCGATTACGCTGGCAACTTTGCCAGTCGCTGCGCCCACCCGGATATCAACACTTGCGCTATAAACCTTCCCATCACGGGGATCGGTAACTGAGCACACGATGCGTGCCGTGCCCGCTTGGTTGGCTGCATGAAAATGGAAGGATGCGCCACCAGAGTTCGCACCGAGAACGATGGACCGGAATGCCGCCGGAGTACCATCTTCATTCTCATGCTCTTCATCACCATCAATATAGTACAAAGCGCCGGAATCTAGGCCCTGAACAATATTGCAGGCAAAAATCTCTTCCCCCCCCGGGATGGGGTTAGAACCGACTCGCGCATCGACATACAAAGTCGTAGTGTAAGGGGCGAAAGCGCCTATGCTTGCCGGTTGATTCGCTATGTTGATTGGCAGCTGCGACTTCGCGGTGCTCAGCGTAATACGGTATTGCAGCGCCGATTCACCACCACTCCCACCGCCCCCACCACATGCTGCCAGCAATGCGGCGGAAGCGAGGAGAAGACTCTTCCATAATTTTTTCATTTTCTTTCCCATTTCAAAAAACTTAACGGAATGCCGAGCGATCTGTAATAACCTTAGGCGTAATAAAAATCAGCATTTCCTGCTTGTTGGCCGATTTTGTACGGGTTTTAAATAAGTTCCCAACACCTGGTATATCGCCAAGAAGTGGAACTTTGGTCTCCGAATTGTCTTCAAACAGTTCAAAAATACCACCAATTACCACAGTTCCGCCATTCTCAACCAGCACTTGGGTCTTGATGTGCTTTGTATTAATCGCGCGAACGTTGTTCAGCACCTCGCCAGGGCTATCTTTGTTGACATCTAGGTCAAGAATGATGTTGCCTTCGGGAGTGATCTGAGGAAGTACTTCCAACTTCAAGACAGCCTTCTTGAAGGCAATCACCGTACCGCCATTAGGCGCAGTCACCGGATAAGGAAATTCTGTACCCTGTTCAATAGATGCCTTCGTTTGATCGGCCGTCACAACCCTCGGGCTGGAGACGATCTTACCTTTCCCATCGGCCTCCAAAGCAGAGATCTCCAAATTCAAAAACCGGTTGGCTGCTGAGTTGAAAATGGAAATTGCGAAACTGGACGGATCGTAGCCTCCAATAGCAGTCGCTGGCAGATTGACAAAGTTACCATTTGTATTCACAGCCCCACCAGCCGACGTTGACGCCACGGCATTGCTGTAATTGGTTCCAAAGCCAATCCGATTGCCACTGGTCCCTAATGAGTAGCCACCATCTCCCCCCCGCGAAGCACGAAGGTCGGTCGCGCCCAGCCGCACACCAAGGGAACGCCCGAAGGTATCGGAAGCTTCCACGATCCGCGCTTCAATCATCACCTGCCGAACTGCAACGTCCAAAGTAGAGAGAAGCTGACGTACTTCTTCCAGTTTGTTTGCGGTATCAGTAACAAACAACTGATTGGTGCGAGGCTCTGCAATGGCACTCCCACGCTCACTCAAGAACCGATTAGTAGTGCCACCGCCACTCCCCCCCGAACTGGCTGACAGTTGCGTCACCATATCCACGGCCTTGGCGTAATTCATTTGAAAGGCTTGGGTCCGCAAAGGCTCCAGCTTTTGGATAGCCATTGCAGCTTCAAAATCCTTCTTGGTTCTGTCATCGATTTCGTCTTTGGGCGCGATCCACAGAACGGAGCCATTCTTCCGCATACCGAGGCCCTTGGCATCCATGATGATTTGCAGTGCCTGATCCCAGGGGACATCCTTCAAACGAAGCGTCAACGCGCCGGTCACAGTGTCAGATGTCACGATATTGAAGTTGGTGAAATCAGCGATCACCTGCAGCAGTGAGCGAACCTCGATGTTCTGAAAGTTGAGCGACAGCTTTTCACCGCTGTAACCAGGACCTTGCGTCAACTTCGTCAAGTCCACCTTTTTTTGGCGCACTTCCACCACGAACTGATTGTCGCTCTGGTATGCGCTATGCTCCCACTCGCCTACAGGCTCAATCACCATGCGCACCCGCTCGCCTTGCTGGGTCGTCGATATGATCTGCACAGGCGTGCCAAAGTCAGTGACATCCAGACGGCGACGCAAACCCTCAGACAGGGAGGATTTCAAAAAATCCACCGTCAACCCTTTGCCAATGGGTCGCAGGTCTACGCCCACCTGATTATTTGGCAAGGTCACAACCACCCTGCCAGCCCCATCGGCCCCACGTCGGAAATCAACGTCCTTGATGGCCATCACTTCCGTATTCGCATTGTCTGCAAAGCTCACCGGCTGCGAGGTGGTCGCGATCACAGGGGCCGCAGTGGTATCCAGATACACCAGAACCGACTTCCCCTGAAGCTCTGTACGATAAGAAGCCGCTTGCTTCAGGTTCAGCACCACCCGCGATCGCCCGGGGGCCTGGACCAAATTGGCTGAGCGGATGTTTCCCTGATTAATCTGAACGGCCGATTTTCCCAAGGCACTGGTCGTGTCAGGAAAATCCAAGGCAATTCGCGCAGGAGACTGCGTCACGAAGCCGGTCGGTAGTGCCGACACAGGTTCGGAAAAATCAATCCGCACAATCTCAACGCCGCCTTGCATGGCACCGGAGATATTTTCAATGGAACCCTGCGCCCATGCCAGCGAAGTTGCGGCAACCGATGTCGCAAGAAGTACACCGCGATTGAGAAATCGCATCATCCCGAAACTTTTCTGCTTCATTTTTTTACCCCTTCTTGCAACTCAAGCGACGTTACCCGTTCAATCCAGTCTCCCGTCGCATCCTGCACAATTTCGCGCAGTTGAATAGCTGTTTCATTAATTGACGTGATGCGCCCATAGCTCTGCCCAAGATACTGACCCACCGTAACTTGGTACAGCAGTTTGTCAGCCGTGACCAAAGCTGCGGGTTGCCCCTTCCTCTGCAAGCTACCGACCATCTTGATGGTATCCAATGGATAGGCTTCCAAAGGCTCTTTGCGGCGCGCCATTTCCGGTGCGATCAGCGCGGCATTGGACGCGAGTTGCGCGGAATCTCGGCGTAGGGCCTGCGTTAATTTAAGCGGATTGAATGGTTCCAACTGCGCATCCGCAGTGTATGCCTCTGGCTTGAATTGCTTGGGCTCGGTAAGTGGCGTAACCCGTGGCCGTGCCTGGGCACGCTCCTCGCCGATCCACTGCCGCACTTCATCCTCACCAGAACCCATACAGCCGCCGAGCAACACTGCACAGCAAAGCGCCAAAATGCATTTATGAATTCTCATTTTGCAGCTCCCTTCGCTGCTGTTTTACGCTGAGCTTGAATTTCCTCAGTATCTAGATAGCGAAAGGTTCGTGCCGTCGCATCCATGGTGAGGACTCCGTTGGCAATATCGCGCTCCTTATCCTTTCCCTGAGGGGCAGCAATCGCCACGTCATTCAACGTAACAATGCGCGACAAATGCGCGATATCAGAAGCGAATGCCCCCATGTCGTGATAGCGCCCCGTCACCCGAACCGAGATGGGCAACTCTGCATAGTACTCGCGCACAACAACTTGCCCCGGCCGGAAAAGCTCAAATTGCAGACTGCGTCCTAATCCAGATTGGTTGATGTCAGAGAGAAGCGCAGCCATTTCCGCTTTACTAGGCAGTTGCTTTTCCAACTGAATAACATATTGTTGAATCTGCTCGCGCTGCTTTTTCAAGGCATCCAGACTCACTGCTTTTTGCAGCTTCTTCTTGTAATCCTCACGAAGTGTCAACTCCGTGGTTTTTTCCGTTTGCAGCTCCACCTCATAATCCGTCAGTTTGACAAACCACAAAGCAGCCACCACCGCCACAACAATGAACAGACACAGAATGTACCGAGGTAGGGGCGGCCACAAGGATGGGTCCTTGGTATCCAGATTGGTGAACTGGCGCTGCAGGTTCGCAAATTGCTCAGACACGTCGACTTTTTGAACTTTTTTCGTTGCCATGGGTCAGCCTTTAGCAGAGCTTGCCGCTGTTTCCATTGCCTTGCGGGCTTCGCTGGATTTCACCAATTGGAAGCGAAGGTTGAATGACGCCACGCGCCGACTGTCCCGCGGGCTCAGCGCCACGTTGCTGGCCACGATCTCCACCAGTTCAGGCTTGGACAACCAAGGCGTGTTGTTGGACAGGTTGCGCAGCATTTCCGAGATGCGTTCATTGGACTGCGCAACCCCTTTGATTTCAATCGACTGATTGGTCTGCTTCAAACTGGTCACGTACACACCGTCAGGCAGTTGCTTGACCAACTCCGTCAACAAGTGAACCGGCAGATTGCGGTCCGCCTGCAGGTCTTCTACCGATTTCTGGCGTGCGCGCAGTGCAGCGATTTCCTCTTCGATATTCGCAATTTCCTTGATCTGACCTTCAAGCACTTGAATTTCAGCCTTGAGGACCCCATTCCTGGCTTGCTGGTCTGCGATCAGCGTTTGCAAGACCCAGTAGATGAGGCCGGCAATCAGCAGGCCGACAATGGCAGAGGCCACCATCGTCGCCTGAAATCCTTCGCGGCGGCGTTTTCTGGCGGCTTCCCGGTGGGGAAGTAAGTTAATCAAGATCACTGCAGAAACCTCCGCATGGCAAGGCCGCACGATGTCAGGTAGGAAGGCGCTTCGCGCACCATCTTCTTGAGCCGCACCGAGTTGCCAATTTCCATGCCGTCAAAGGGATTGGCCAGGCTGCAGGCAAAGCCTGTCTGCTGGGTGACTGCTTCCGTCAACCCTGGCAGCGGGGCCGAACCGCCCGCCAGGACGATGTGATCGATGCGGTTATGGGGCGTGCTGGTAAAGAAGAATTGCAGCGCCCGTCCGATTTCCTGGGCCATGTTGTCCACAAAAGGACGCAGCACCGCCGCCTGGTAATCCTCGGGCAGATCGCCACTGCGCTTCTTGTTCTCGGCCTCTTCCACCGAGAAACCATACTGCCGAACAATCAGCTGGGTCAGCTGCGCGCCACCAAATGCCTGGTCGCGGTCATAGACCACTTCCTCATTGCGGATGACCTGCATACTGGTGGTCACGGCGCCCACCTCGAACAATGCCACCAGGGCATCTACACCCTTGTTGGGCAATGCCTCGATCAAACGGCCTGCGGCGAGGCGCGAGGCATTGGACTCAATATCCACCACCACCGGCTTCAGACCGGCAGCTTCTGCGAGGCCCTGGCGGTCCTGCACCTTTTCCTTGCGGGATGCGGCAATCAACACTTCCACATCACCCGGGGAACTCTTGCTGGGGCCTATGACACAAAAGTCCAGACTCACCTCGTCCAGAGAGAAAGGAATGTACTGATTTGCTTCAGACTCGACCTGGACTTCGAGCTCCTGCTCGGTCATGCCGCCGGGCAAGGTGATCTTTTTGGTGATCACCGCGGAAGGCGGCAAAGCCAGCGCCACATTTTTGGTGCGGGTGCCGCTTTTCTTGACGAGGCGACGCAGGGCTTCCGCCACTTCGTCGAACTTTTCGATATTGCCATCGGTGATCCAGCCGCGTTCCAGCGGCTCGATGGCGCAGCGCTCAAGGACCAGGCCTCCCGCCTTGTCCCGCCCCAACTCGACCAACTTGACGCTGGATGAGCTGATGTCGATACCCAGCAGAGGCGCAGCCTGGCGACTGAACAAAGATCCCGTTGAGATCAAGATTGGTCCCCTGTAACTTGTCAAAATGACGCAACAAAACTTAACACTTCACATGAATGCTATCAGTAAGGTAGTTCACCGGCAAAGAATTTTCCCCATCTGAACCGTTCAGAGCGTTGCCAAAACCACACGATCGGTTGGGCAGGCTCGGCGCAATTGCAAGACCGTAAAGCGGCCGCCGAGACCGTTGGTCGGAGCCTTGGGGCCGTTTCCACTGAAAGAGGCCCGAGATTTTTATAATGGCGTCTCCACCAATCGGAGCGATATGCCGCCGCCCTCTTCTCCACAGCAAAAGCCAACCGACTCTTCGACGACCGCTTCCGCGCCTTCCCGCCCCACCTGGCTTCGCTGGCTGCTTCGCTTCGTACTCTGGACCACGGGCCTTGCGGTTGCGGGTGCGCTTGGCCTGCTGCTGACCATTGCCGTGGCACTGGCGGTGGCCTATCCCAACCTGCCGGACATCTCGGATCTGGCGGACTACCGCCCCAAGCTGCCTCTGCGGGTCTATTCCTCCGAGGGAGCACTGTTGGGTGAATTCGGTGAAGAGCGGCGCAACCTCACCCCGATCCAGGAGATCCCTAAGGTCATGAAGGACGCCGTACTGGCCATCGAGGACTCGCGCTTCTTCCAGCATGGCGGTGTGGACTACAAGGGCGTGGTCCGCGCCGGCCTGGCCAATCTCGGCCGCGTCAAAAGCCAGGGGGCTTCCACTATCACAATGCAGGTGGCGCGCAATGTTTATCTCTCCTCGGAGAAAACATTTACTCGCAAAATTTACGAAATATTACTGACATTCAAACTGGAGCATATGCTGACCAAGGACCAGATCCTTGAGATTTACATGAACCAGATTTACCTGGGAAACCGTGCCTACGGATTTTCTGCGGCTGCAGAGGCTTACTTTGGCAAGCCCCTCAAATCCATTTCGATTGCCGAGGCGGCTATGCTCGCCGGCCTGCCCAAGGCGCCTTCTGCCTACAACCCCATCAGCAACCCCAAGCGGGCCCGCTCGCGCCAGCTCTACATCATCGAGCGCATGGAAGAGAACGGCTTCATCACTGCCCAGGAAGCCGCCGCCGCCAAGAAGGAAGACCTCAAGATCCGCAGCGGCCCGGACAACACGCGCATCCATGCCGAATACGTGGCCGAGATGGCGCGCCAGCTCATCTTCACGCAGTATGGCAACGAGGCCTACACCCGCGGCCTGAACGTGTACACCACCCTGAACGCAGGGGAGCAGGAGGCGGCCTACACCGCACTGCGCCGCGGCATCATGGACTATGAGCGCCGCCAGCAGTACCGAGGCCCCGAAAAGTTCGTGGTGCTGCCCACGGCCGCCCAGGAAGTCGAAGACGCCGTCGACGATGCTCTGGCCAACCACCCCGACAACGGCGACGTGATGGCGGCCGTGGTGCTTGAAGCCGGCCCCCGCAAGATCGTTGCCGCCCGTGCCAATGGCGACAACCTCGAGATATCGGGCGATGGCCTCAAGCCCGCGCAGTCCGGCCTGAGCGACAAGGCACCGCCCAACATCAAGATCCGCCGGGGCGCCGTGATCCGCGTGGTCAAGACCCCCAAGGGCGCCTGGGAGATCACCCAGCTGCCCGAGGTCGAAGGCGCCTTCGTGGCCCTCGACCCGCGCAGCGGCTCCATCCGCGCCCTGGTCGGTGGTTTCGACTTCGACAAAAACAAGTTCAACCACGCGGCGCAGGCCTGGCGCCAGCCGGGCTCCAGTTTCAAGCCGTTCATTTATTCGGCGGCCCTGGAGAAGGGGTTCACGCCCGCTACGGTGGTCAACGACGCTCCGCTGTTCTTCGATGCCGGCACCACCGGCGGCCAACCCTGGGAGCCCAAGAACTACGACGGCAAGTACGACGGCCCCATGACGCTGCGCACGGGCCTGGCGAAGTCCAAGAACATGATCTCCATCCGCATCTTGCAGGCCGTCGGCCCCAAGACTGCGCAGGAATGGGTGTCGCGCTTCGGCTTCGATGCGGAAAAACACCCCGCCTACCTGACCATGGCGCTGGGAGCGGGCTCGGTCACGCCGCTGCAGATGGCCTCGGCCTACGCAGTGTTCGCCAATGGCGGATACCGCGTGAACCCCTGGCTGATCGCCAAGGTCACCGACCACAAGGGCCGCGTGATCTCCGAAGTCACGCCGCCCGCAGTGTCCGAGCTGCCGCGCGCCATCGACGCGCGCAATGCCTTCGTGATGAACAGCCTGCTGCAGGAAGTCACCCGCTCCGGCACCGCCGCACGCGCCCAGGGCACCCTGAAGCGTTCGGACATCGGCGGCAAGACCGGCACCACCAATGATTCGGTGGATGCCTGGTTCGCAGGCTACCAGTCGACCATCGCCGCGGTGACCTGGATCGGCTACGACACGCCGCGCAACCTGGGCAGCCGCGAAACCGGTGGCGGCCTCAGCCTGCCGGTGTGGATCAGCTTCATGGAGCGCGCGCTCAAGGGCGTCCCCGTGACCGAGCAGGTCGTTCCTCCCGGCGTGGTCAACGTGGGCGGAGAATGGTTCTACGAGGAATATGCACGCAACGCAGGCATTGCCAGCGTCGGGCTGGAGGAGCAGCAGCGCACCACCGGCGGTCCCGATGTGGCACCGCATGCGCCGCCGCCCACGGAAGAGCGCAACCGAATCCTCGATCTGTTCCGCAACTGATAGCCAGGGTCTGAAGCAAGGGCCGCCGTGTACGGCCCTTGTTCTTTTTCGCTGCCCGTTCTTTCAGCGCTGCCGGCGTGTCAGGCGGAAAAGACCAGCGGCAGTCCCGACTGCGTGCGCGCGTCCTCGGTCAGCCGGGCAAAGAACTCACCGCTCCCCTTGGTGTCCTGCCACACCGCACCATCGAACTTGTAGTGGTAGCCACCGGACTTGGCGGCCATCCACACCTCGTGCAGCGGCTTTTGCAGGTTGATGACGATCTGGCTTCGGTTCGCAAAGCTCAGCGTGATCATGCCGCCCGAGCGCTGGTTGTCGATGTCGGCGTCGGTCGTGTCATTGAGTTCATCGCAACTGCGCTCGACAGCCGCCAGCAGTTTCTCGGCGTGGTCCTGGAATTCAAGGTCAGTCATTACAATTTGCGCATGTTGAAAGCATCCCAAATTCTAGTCAGGACGCTTGTCCTTGCTGCCAGTGCGGCGGCCATCGCCGGTTGTGGCCAGCGCGGGCCGCTGTACCTGCCCTCCGGCCCCGCCGCTGCACAACGCGCCACCCTGCCCGAAACGCTCACGCCGGGCGCCACTCCCTCGACGGCCACGTCAGCACCCCAGGCACCCGCTTCCACCGCGCGCTGATCCCATCTCAGGGAACCGGGTGTCCCTGGACCCCTGATTGCCCATGGCTTGATTTCCATCAAGCCGCTTGGCCATGCCCCGTCCTACAGTCGGTTTTTCACTGCACTGCAGCATTGCCATGGCCATCGAACTGTACCGAGACAAGAACCACGCCTGCCTGATGTTCACCGACCTCATCGAGGAGGATGGCCAGGCCGTGCAGGCCAACCAGTTCCTGATCGTCGACGACGGCACCGGGGCCATCATCGATCCGGGCGGCAACCTCGCGTTCAACGAGCTGTTCATCGGCATGACCAAGCACTTTGCGCCGCACAAGCTGTCCTACCTGATTGCCTCGCACGCCGACCCGGACATCATTGCCTCGCTGGATCGCTGGATGACCAGCACCAAGGCCTCGCTCGTGATCTCGCGCGTCTGGGAGCGCTTTGCGCCCCACTTCACCAAGGTCGGCAAGACCGAGAACCGCGTGATCGGCGTGCCCGACAGTGGTGGCCACCTGCCCCTGGGCCGCAACGAACTGGTGCTGCTGCCGGCCCACTTCCTGCACTCGGAAGGCAACTTCCACTTCTACGACCCGGTGAGCCGCATCCTGTTCACAGGCGACCTGGCGGTGTCAATGACATCGGGGGCGGAAGCCAGCGTTCCCGTCACCGACCTGGCCGCGCACATTCCGCGCATGGAGGGCTTCCATCGCCGCTACATGGTGTCCAACAAGATCCTGCGCCTGTGGGTGCGCATGGTGCGGCAACTGGACATTTCCATGTTGGTACCGCAGCATGGCGCGCCCATCCTGGGCAAGCAGGCCATCAACGACTTCTTCGACTGGGTGGAGAACCTCATGTGCGGCATCGACCTCTTCGACGACCGCGCCTACCAGATCCCCACTGCGCACATCGACCCCGTCACCCGCCAGATGCGCCCTGCCCTGCGGGCCGTGGGCTGACACGCAAATTCAGCGGGACGCCGCGGCAGCGGTACCGGCCTTCACCGACCGCCGGCGCGCGGCCTGCCACACGCGCCAGCCCAGCAGCATCGCGAGAATGGCCGCATACACCGCCACCTCGCCAAAATCGTTCTTGCCCGCACGCATCCAGAAGAAGTGCAACACCGCCAGACCCGCCACGGCATACACCGTGCGGTGCAGCGCCTGCCAGCGCTTGGCACCCAGCGCCCGGATGGCACGGTTGAACGAGGTGGCCGCCATCAGCACGAGCAGCACGAAGGCGGCAAACCCGACGAGGATGAACGGCCGTTTGGCAATGTCCACGGCGATGTCCGACACCTCGAAGCCCATGTCGAACCAGCTGTAGCACAGCAGGTGCAGTAGAGCGTAAAAGAAGACAAAGAGCCCCAACATGCGCCGAAAGCGCGCCATCTGCGGGGTGGAGGTCAACACCCGCAGCGGCGTCACCGCCAGCACCAGGCACAGGGCACGCAGTGTCCAGTCCCCGGTGGAGCGGATCAGGGCTTCGGCGGGGTTGGCTCCAAGCTGGTTGGAGACGGCCGCATAGACCAGCCAGGCCAGCGGCAGCAGGCACAGCGTGAATACCAATGGCTTGGCCAGAGGATGAAGCAGCAGCTTTCGCATGGCAATGACCACAGGAACCACCGTGCGCGGCCGGTCAGTAGAACTTCTTGAGGTCCATGCCTGCGTACAGCTGGCCGACCTGGGCCTCGTAGCCATTGAACATCAGCGTCTTGCGCTTTTTGGCGAACAGGCCGTCCTCGCCGATGCGCCGCTCGGTCGCCTGGCTCCAGCGCGGATGGTCCACGTTGGGATTCACGTTGGAATAGAAGCCGTACTCCTGCTGCGCCGCCTTGTTCCAGGCCGTGCCCGGCTCCTTGTCGGTGAAGCGGATCTTGACGATGCTCTTGGCGCTCTTGAAGCCGTACTTCCACGGCACCACCAGGCGCACCGGTGCGCCGTTCTGGTTGGGCAGCACCTCGCCATACATGCCAAAGGCCAGCAGGGTCAGCGGGTGCATGGCCTCGTCCATGCGCAGGCCTTCAACATAGGGCCAATCGAGAACGCGTGAGCCCACGAAAGGCATGGTGGCCTTGTCCGCCAGCGTCACGAACTCCACGTACTTGGCACTGCCCTGCGGCTCCACGCGCTTGATGAGCTCAGCCAGCGAGTAACCCACCCACGGGATCACCATCGACCAGCCCTCCACACAGCGCAGGCGGTAGATGCGCTCTTCCTGCGCGCTGAGCTTGAGCAGGTCCTCGATGCCGTACTTGCCCGGCTTTTTCACCAGGCCCTCGATCTCCACCGTCCAGGGAGATGTCTTGAGCGTGTGTGCATTGCGCGCCGGATCGGCCTTGTCGGTCCCGAACTCGTAGAAGTTGTTGTAGGTGCTGGCGTCCTTGTAGTCGGTCAGCTTTTCCATGGACACGGCCCCCGCCACGGACGACTTGGCGCCCGCCAGCGCCGCCAGCTTGCCCGGCCGGCCGGGCGCAGCCGCCTGCGCCAGGGCCTCGCGCCCAGCCCAGGCGGCCATGGCAGCCCCCGCTGCGCCACCGGCCATCAGGCGCAGCATGTCGCGGCGCCCTTCGTAAGCCGCACGGGGTGTGATCTCGGAAGAATGCGGGTGGTTGAAACCCGGGTTGCGGGAATGGAAGGGCATGGGGGCTCCGGTCAGGCAGTGGTGGTTTCGGCTACGGGTAGAGCCATTCCACCCCTAGTTCGTTCCAGATACGGATCAGGTTACACCGTGGATGCGATATTTGCAGAAACTCGGCCCCACAGTCCCACGTCGCGCAGAGGTCCTACAAGGTGCCGTAGCTGTGCAGCCCGCTCAGGAACATGTTGACCCCGAGGAAGGCAAAGGTCGTGACCGCCAGGCCCACCAGGGCCCACCAGGCCGACACCGTGCCGCGCAGGCCCTTCATGAGACGCATGTGCAGCCAGGCCGCGTAGTTGAGCCAGACGATCAACGCCCAGGTTTCCTTCGGGTCCCAGCTCCAGTAGCCGCCCCAGGCCTCGGCCGCCCACAGCGCCCCCAGCACCGTGGCAATGGTGAAGAAGGCAAAACCCACGGCGATGGACTTGTACATCACGTCGTCCAGGATCTCAAACGAGGGCAGGCGCTCGGCGATGCGCTTGCGCCCCAGCAGGATGCCGGCCACGATCAGCGCCGAGATGCCGAAGTACACCATCCAGTAGCCGCCGCCATTCTCGGTGGCGCCCTGGCGGAACACGATGGGCTCGAAGCACAGCACCACGCCCAGCAGCCACAGCGGCGCCAGCTTGTACCAGCGCGTTTCGGTCGCCTGCTGCTTGATCAGGTAGGCAAAGGCCACCATGGCCGACAAAGCGAAGGTGCCGTAGCCGATGAAGTTGGCCGGCACATGCAGCTTCATCCACCAGCTCTTGAGGGCCGGCACCAGGGGCTGGATCTCGTGCGCCTCGCGCACCACCGTGTACCACAGCAGAAAGCCCACGGCTGCGCTCACCACCAGCATCACGAAGCCGCCCAGCGCGCGCGTCCTGTACTGTGCTTCGTAGTACAGGTAGAAGGCCGCCGTCATCCAGCAGAACAGCACGAACACCTCGTACAGGTTGCTCACCGGGATGTGGCCAATGTCCGGGCCGATCAGGTAGCTCTCGTACCAGCGCACCAGGGTGCCGATCAGCGCCATGCCCACGGCCACCCATGCCAGGCGCGAGCCGATCAGGTTCATCGCATGCCCCTCGCCGCGCGCGAACATGCCGATCCAGTAGAACGCCGTGCTCATGAAGAACAGCACGCTCATCCACAGAATGGCCGACTGGCTCGACAGGAAGTACTTGAGCCAGAACACCGTGTCCGCGCGCGCCAGGCTGCCAGCCCCGTCCACCTGGTACAGGCCGATGGCCATCAGCGCCACCGCGGACACCACCAGCATCAAGGTGCGCAGCGGTCGCCAGAACCAGCCCAGCCAAATGGCAGAAGGAATCGTGCCCAGCAGGATGCCCTTCTCATAGCCATCCATGAAACTGCCATAGCGCTGCAGAGCAAACAGCCCGCCTGCCACCACGATGGCGGCAAAGGCCCAGTCCAGCCAGTTGCGGCGGGAGAAATACCCCTCGTTCAGGGTGATCGTGGTGTTGCGGGTGGCCGTGTTCATGGGTTGCCTTGCAGGGGCTTGGCCCCGATCAGTTTTTCTGCGAGTTCCACGAACTCGTTGTCTCCGTCCATGGTCTTGCGGTTGGTCGAGAGTGCCATCATGGCATGCGTCTTGTCCCCCTGCGGCGCCACCCAGACCCAGATCCGGCGTTCGCGAATGTAGAGCATGGCAAAAACCCCCAGAATGAGCAAGGCACAGCCCAGGTAGACGATGTTCCTGCCGGGCGCGCGGGCCACCTGGAACACGCTGGCCTGCACCTGCGTGAAATCCTTGAGCTCGAAGGCAATGGCCGCCGGGTAGATCTGCACGTCGCTGAGCGACAGCACGGCCTGCGTCATGAAGCCGCGCGTCTTGTCGTCCGGCAGCATGGGCTGCAGGCCGGCGTTCTTGCGCGAGAGTTGCGCCAGCTCGAACAGGGTGCCGTTCAGGATGCGGATCAGCACCTCGCCCGCCCGGCCGCGCTCGGCCTCCGGCACGTTGGACTCCATGAAGTCCGAGATCGCCTGCAGCCCGCCTGTGGGCTTGCCATCGACGGTGCCATTGCCGGCAAACAAGGCCAGCGCGCGCATGGCCGATTGCGCCAGCTGCTCACCCACGTCGGGGCGCGAGGGGTCGATGGCCTGCGCGACATAGCTGCGCACGGCCTGCTCGCGTGCCGCCGGGTCGGCCAGTGCGGCGCGCAGGCGCAGGAAACCGTCCATACCGCCCTGGTCGTCGGTCGGTATGCGCAGGTAGCGGAAGGCATCTGCCGGCGTTTCGCGCACACCCAGCAGGTACACCGGCACGCCGTCGCCGGTGTCCACGGGCAGCATGTAGTTGTGGAACTCGCGCGCCTGGCCCGCCGCATCGCGCAGCTTGTAGCTCACGCTCGGGCCCACGTTGCGCAACTCCTTCTTGGTCACGGTCTTGTTGGCAGCGCCCAGGCGCGACTCCACGGCCTCGCGCAGGTCCACCTTGCGCACATCCACGCCCGTCGCGCCGGGTCCGGCACCGCCGAAATTCTCGACGTTGATGGTGCGCAGCGCTGTGAACTCCAGCGTCATGGTGTCGCTGCCCGGCATGCCGCCCTTGTTGGTCAACTGGGTCGAGTCCCCCACCACACCCTCCACATCGAAGGCCTTGGCGCCCGGCACCATGGGCACGGCACGCAGCTTCAGGTGCGAGCCTCCATCGTCGAAACTCGATTGGTAGATCTCCACACCCTTGTAGCTGGCCGGGTGGTTCACCTCCACGCGGGCCGGCGTCTTCTCTCCCGTGGCCTTGTCGTGGATGATGATTTCGCTGGCAAACAGCTTGGGCATGCCCGTGGAGTAGTGCTCCACGATGAATTTCTTGAGCTCGATGGCAAACGGCAGCTCCTGCAGCAGCACGCCGTCGGACTGGTTGAGCAATGCGATGCTCGACTGCGTGCCCTCGGCTACCAGCAGGTTGCCGCGGAAGGTGGGGTTGCGCTCGGACAGCCGGTGCTCGGGCTTCACGTCGGCGATCAGGCCGCCGCCGGCATACGGCGTCTTGCCACCCAGCAGCATCTGCGCGCGCACGATCAGGTCGCCATCAAGCAGCCCCCCCACGCACACCAGCACGATGGCGCTGTGCGCCGCGATGTAGCCGATCTTGTTGGCTGCGCCGGCCTTGGCGGCCACCATCCAGCCGGTGCCGACACCGGCCGGCGTGTCGCGCTGCTGCAGGCGCACCTTCCAGCCGCCGCCGGCCAGCAGGGTACCGATGCGTTTCGCCTCGGCCTCGGGGCCCTCGGGCAGCTCGGCCTCGGCCTTGTGGTGGAAGGCCTTGAGACTCTGCTCGCGGATGTTCTCCTTGTAGACGCGCAGGTCCACCAGGATCTTGGGGGTGTTGCGCGCAATGCACAGCGAAGTGCTGAGCACCAGGAACGCCAGGATCAGCAGGAACCACCACGCGCTGTACACCGCATTGAGCTGGATGGCACCGAACAGTGTGGCCCAGAACGGGCCGAACTGGTTCACATAGTTCGCCGCCGGCTCGTGCTGCTTGAGCACGGTGCCGATCACCGAGGCAATGCAGATCACCGTCAGCAGCGAGATGGCGAACCGCATCGAGGACAGCATCTCGATCACGGCGCGCAGGGCCTTGGAGCCGTACTGGACGCGAACGCCTTGGGTGTTGTCAGACATGGGGGAGAGCAAAGGGGCGGCGAGGCAGGCAAAGAAAAAAGGACGGGGCCATCGGCTCGATGGACCCGCCCTTTTTGGGTTTGTTATTGGCGGTTGGTTCCGTGCAGCCCGTGCTATGTGGGCCGCACTTGATGAAGATCAGTCAATCGTTCGAATCAACGCAGGCCGGCGATGTAGTCCGCCACAGCCTTGATCTCGCGGTCGTTCAGCTTGGCGGCCACCTGCGTCATCTGCAGGCTGTTGCCGCGCTTGCCGTCGCGGAAGGCGACAAGCTGTGTGGCCGTGTAGTCGGCATGCTGGCCGGACAGGCGTGGGTACTGGGCCGGGATGCCGGCACCGTTGGGGCTGTGGCAGCCGGCGCAGGCCGCGATCTGGCGGTCGGCAATGCCGCCGCGGTAGATGCGCTCGCCCAGGGAGACCAGGGCCTTGTCCTTGGCGAAGCCGGGCTTGGCCGCCTTGGCCGTCACCCAGTAGGCGATGTTCTTCATGTCCTCGTCCGACAGGGCCATGGCAAAGCCCTTCATCACGGGATCGTTGCGCTTGCCGGACTTGAACTCCTGCAACTGCTTGACCAGGTACTCGGGATGCTGTGCCGACAGCTTGGGGTTGGCGGCGATGGCAGAGTTGCCGTCCGCGCCATGGCAGGCCGCGCACACCGCCGTGAAGCTGGCCTCGCCCTTGACCAAGTCAGGCTTGGCAGCCGCCTTGGTTGGCGCAGCGGGTGTCTCGCCCGCGGAAAAAGCCGGAAAAGCAGGTGCTGCCAGCACGGCAGCCATCAGCATAGAGGCGAGCAACTTCATATCGAGGGTCTGTATGTTTATGTGCGCAAAATCTCCGCGATTCTACAATGAGGCCCCACTAGCATCTCAACTTCTCATGACGACCACCCCTATCGCGCCAGTTGCTGGCTCTCTTCCGCCTGCACCCGACGCCAAGATCGCCATGGGTTGGATGCACACGGCCAGGTTCCTGACCACGGCGGCGCAACTGCACCACCTGCCCCCCATCACGGTGCCCGAGATTGCATTCGTGGGCCGTTCCAATGCAGGCAAATCCACCTGCATCAACACGCTGACGCAGCAAAAGCAGCTCGCATTCGCCTCCAAGAAGCCCGGCCGCACCCAGCACATCAACCTGTTCTCCTTGGGAAAACAGGGCGTGATGGACGCCGTGCTGGCCGATCTGCCGGGCTACGGCTATGCCGCCGTCTCGCGCTCGGACAAGGTGCGCTGGCAGCAGGTGATGGTCAATTACCTGGTCAGCCGCCCGGGCCTCACGGGCATCGTGCTGCTGTGCGACCCCCGCCTGGGCCTCACCGAACTCGACGAAGCCCTGCTCGAAGCGGTGCGCCCCCGGGTCGAAGAGGGCCTGAAATTCCTCATCGTGCTCACCAAGGCCGATAAGCTCACGCGCGCCGAGCAAGCCAAGGTGCTGTCGATTACGCGACTGCAGGCCGGCGGCGGCGAGGTCAAGATGTTCTCTGCCCTGAAGAAACAGGGCGTGGACGAGGTGGCCCAGCTGCTGTGGCAATGGGCCCACCCCCTGCCCGGCGCCGAGCCGACTCCTGGCGATGCCCCTGTGCCTGGCGCTGCCGAAGCCGACGACCAGGAACCCGAGGAAGATTGAGCGCCAACGCTGGTCCCATGAGCGCTGGCAGCTACCCCAACGATAGCAACAGCGCCATGATCCAGACCCGCAACCTCACCCTGCCCCACGGCACCACACTGCAGTACCGCGAAAGCGGCGCCGCCGGCCGGCCCGTGCTGCTGTTGCTGCACGGCTTTCCCGAAGGCGCCTTCATCTGGGACGCCATGCTGGCCCATTTCGCACAGCCCGAAAATGGCGGCTACCACTGCGTGGCGCCGTACCTGCGCGGATTCGGCGAGTCCAGCAGCCCCGGGGAGGTGGAGGCCTACCGGGCCAAATATCTGGTGCAGGACCTCGTGGCCCTGGTCGCAGCAGTGAGCCCTGACCAACCCCTTGAATGCCTGGTGGCCCACGACTGGGGCGGCGCCGTGGCCTGGAACCTGGCGAACCAGCAGCCGCAGCTCATGCGGCGGCTGGCCATCGTCAACTCGCCCCACCCCGGCACCTTTTTGCGCGAGCTGCAGCACAACCCGGCGCAGCAGGCCAACAGCCAGTACATGCACTTCCTGTGCCGGCCCGATGCCGAGGCCCTGCTGGCCGAGAACGATTTCGCGCGCCTGTTCGCATTCTTCGACGACCCCGAAGGCCGCGCCCCCGCCTGGCTGACCGAGGAGGTGCGCGCCCAGTACCGCACCCTGTGGCGCCAGGGCCTCACCGGGGCCTGCAACTATTACCGCGCCAGCCCTTTGCGCCCGCCACGCGGCGACGACAACACCATCGCCGGCATCAGCCTGCCCGACAGCATGCTGACCGTCTCCATCCCCACCCTGGTGGTCTGGGCGATGCAGGACCCGGCCCTGCTGCCCGGCCTGCTCGACGGCCTGGAAGGCTGGATCCCGCAGCTGCAGATCGACCGGATCGAGGCTGCCTCGCACTGGGTGGTGCACGAACAAACTGAGCGGGTCATGACTGCGCTCGGGCGCTTTCTTCGAGGGGCCCCGGCCCCCAGTCAATAGATGGAGGGATCCCCTTCGGGCCTTGTCTTGAAGCGTTTGTGCACCCAGTAGTACTGGCCGGGCGACACATCGATGTACGACTGCAGGTTGCGGTTCATCAGCGCAGTGTCGGCCTCGGCGTCGTCCGTCGGGTAGCCCGGCCAGGCGGGCGACAGCTCGGCGACATAGCCCGTGGGCGTGATGCGCGTGACCATGGAGATCACCTTGGCGCGGCCCAGCCGCGCAAAGCGCGAGAGCGATGGCACCGTGGCCGCCGTCACGCCGTAGAACGGCACGAACAGGGAATCGTTGCGCCCGAAGTCCATGTCGGGCAGCAGGTACAGCAGGCCCCCCTTGCGCAGCCCGCTCAGGATGGGCTTGACGCCATCGCCGCGGTTGAGCATGCGCACATTGCCAAAACGCTGGCGTCCGTTGCGGATCCACATGTCCACCGCCGGGTCGGGCTGGGGCGTGAAGATGGAGGTGAAGGCACGGTCGGTGTGCAGGGTCAGCGCCGAGCCCCCCGCGTCCATGCCATAGAAATGCGGCGCGAAGATGATGGTGGGCGTGTCGCCCAGCAGCTCGTCCAGCGCGCCAGTCAACTTCACGCGGTCGAGCACCACCTCGCGCGGTGCAAACCACAGCCAGCTGCGGTCCAGCCAGGTCTGGCAAAAGCCCACGAAGCTCTCGCGCGCCCATTGGCGGCGCTGGGCTTCGGTGAACTCCGGAAAGCACAGCGCCAGGTTGCGCAGCGCCACCCTGCGCCGCGGCGCCGCCAGCAGATACAGCGCCTGGCCGATCAGCCAGCCCATGCCCCGCAGCACCCCCAGCGGCAGCAAGGCCAGCACGCGCATGAACCACACCCCCAGGCGGCCGGTCATGCGGCGCCTCCGGCGGGCGCGGGCGCAGCGGCCTCCACGCGGGGCTGCTTGTAGCGGCCGTAGCCCCACAGGTACTGGCCAGGGGATTGTCGTATCAGGTGTTCCATGGCCTGGTTGATCTGCAGCAGTGCTGCGTCGGTGTCCTGCGCCAGCGGGGCGGCGGGCAGGGGTTCGAAATGCACCACGTAGCCACGGCCCCGGGGCAGGCGTTCGCAGCGCGCCAGGACCACCGCCGCACCCGTCTGGTGGGCCAGGCGCACGGCCAGCGTCATGGTGTAGGCGTCCTCGCCGAAGAAAGGGCTCCACTGGCCCTGGCCCTGTGGCGGCACCTGGTCGGGCAGCAGGCCCACGGCCTCGCCACGGCGCAGCGCCTTGATCATCTGGCGCACGCCCGAGAGGTTGGTGGGTACCGCCTGCATGCCGGGCCGGTTGCGGGCCGTCTCCATCACCTTGGCCAGCCAGGGCTGGCGTGCGGGGCGGTAGAGCACGGTGATGGGGCCATGCTCGGCACTCCAGCGCTGTGCAGCCGCCTGGGCCGAGAACTCGAAACAGCCCAGGTGGGGCGTGAGGTACAGGATGCCGCGGCCCTGGGCATAGGCGGCCTCCACGCAGGCCCCGCCCTCGATGCGAAACGGCAGCGGCGCCCCCAGCCACAGACGCGGCAGCTCGGCCACCATGCGACCCGCATGGCCTACGGCAGCGCTCACCTCGCCAAAGCGATAGCCGGCCCGCGCCGCATTGGCGCGAAAGCGCCCGCGGTAGACCGGAGAGGCCAGAAAAGCCACCCAACCCATGGCGGCGCCCAGGCCGTGGAGCAGCCACAGCGGGAACACGGAAAAGAGACGAAACAAAGATGGCATTAAAATGACGGGGTCGCTGAGTTAAATGAGCAACTTGCAGGGCGACGGTAAATAAATCTGCTAAAGCGTTCGCCAAAGCTCCTTCGGGGTGAGGGCAACGCCCCAAATGCCGGAACACAGGAGTTTATTCAAATGGCGAACGACTTTCTCTTTACCTCGGAATCCGTCTCCGAAGGCCACCCCGACAAGGTGGCAGACCAGATCTCGGACGCGATCCTCGATGCCATCTTCAAGCAGGACCCCCGCAGCCGCGTTGCCGCCGAAACGCTGACCAACACCGGCCTCGTGGTGCTGGCTGGCGAAATCACGACCAACGCCCACGTGGACTACATCCAGGTGGCGCGCGACACCATCAAGCGCATCGGCTACGACAACACCGACTACGGCATCGACTACAAGGGCTGCGCCGTGCTCGTGGCCTACGACAAGCAATCGAACGACATCGCCCAGGGCGTGGACCAGGCCAGCGACGACCACCTGAACACCGGTGCCGGTGACCAGGGCCTGATGTTCGGCTACGCCTGCGACGAAACGCCCGAGCTGATGCCCGCGCCGATCTACTACGCGCACCGCCTCGTGGAACGCCAGGCACAGTTGCGCAAGGACGGCCGCCTGCCCTTCCTGCGCCCCGATGCCAAGAGCCAGGTCACCATGCGCTACGTGGACGGCAAGCCCCACAGCATCGACACCGTGGTGCTCTCCACCCAGCACCACCCCGACCAGAGCGAAACCGCCAAGACGATGAAGAAGAGCTTCATCGAGGCCGTGATCGAAGAGATCATCAAGCCCGTGCTGCCCAGCGAGTGGCTCAAGGACACCAAGTACCTGATCAACCCCACCGGCCGCTTCGTCATCGGCGGCCCGCAAGGCGACTGCGGCCTGACCGGCCGCAAGATCATCGTCGACACCTACGGCGGCGCCTGCCCCCACGGTGGTGGTGCCTTCAGCGGCAAGGACCCAACGAAGGTGGACCGTTCGGCCGCCTACGCCGCCCGCTACGTGGCCAAGAACATCGTCGCCGCCGGACTGGCCCGCCAGTGCCAGATCCAGGTGGCCTATGCCATCGGCGTGGCGCGCCCCATGAACGTGACCGTCTACACCGAAGGCACGGGCGTGATCCCCGACGACAAGATCGCCGCACTGGTGCAGGAGCATTTCGACCTGCGCCCCAAGGGCATCATCCAGATGCTGGACCTGCTGCGTCCGATCTACGAAAAGACCGCCGCCTACGGCCACTTCGGCCGCGAAGAGCCTGAGTTCACTTGGGAGAAGACCGACAAAGCCGCGGTGCTGCGCGCCGCAGCCGGGCTGTAACTCAGCGAGCGTGCGCCCCAGGGCGCGCATCGAACAAAAGCCGCAGCGCTCACCGCGCTGCGGCTTTTTTCATTGGCAATGCCGGCGCATCGGCACTCTCCTACACCCTTATCCCGCACTTGCCGACGGCCCCGGCACGTGCGCCCCGGTATCGTTCCATCTCACCCTTTCGCAGCACACGCTGCTTCCACTGCAAGGAACCGCCATGCTCAAGTACGCCATCATCTTCGCCCTGATTTCGCTGGTTGCCGGTGCCCTGGGCTTCACCGGTGTGGCCGCAGGTACTGCCGGTATCGCCAAGGTACTGTTCGTGCTGTTCCTGGTGCTGGCCGTGCTCTTCGTGGTGCTGGCCGCGGTCGGCGTGGGTGCCGCCCGCAAGGCGCTCAAATAACAGGCGCAGCTTCCCCGCAGGGGCCTGTGCCCCTGCAGCCCCAAAAGAGAAATGAGAGGGAACGCCATGAGCCAACAAAACATCTTCGAAGCCCTGCGCGAGAGCCATGAGCTGCAGCGCGACATGTACCGCCGCCTGACCGAGACCAGTGGCGATACGCCCGAGCGGCAGGAATTGTTCACGCGGCTCAAGGCCGAGCTGGCAGCCCACGAACTGGCCGAAGACCGCAACTTCTATGCACCGCTGATGCAGCTCGATGCTGGCATGGACCTGTCGCGCCACGCGATTTCGGAGCACCACCAGATCGATGAGCTGGTGGAATCACTGGAGAAGGCCGACCCGGCCACCCCTGCCTGGCTGCCCCTGGCGAAAAAACTGGCCGAGAAGGTGGAGCACCACCTCCAAGAAGAGGAACACCGCTTCTTCCAGATGGCCGGCAAGTTGCTGACCGAAAAGCAGAAGACGTCCCTCGCCGGCGATTACCTGACCGACTACGACGAGGCCAAGGCTGCCACGGCCTGATGGGCCCGCAGCGCCCCGCTGCGCAGCTTCAGACCGCGTCCTTGGCCTGCACCACGCAGTTACGGCCGCTGGACTTGGCCACGTACAGAGCCGTATCCGCACGCTTGATCAGCGCATGCGCATCTTCCACCTGGTTCCAGGTGGCCACACCGAAGCTGGCGCTCACATGGCCTACCGAGTCGAAGGGCACGGTGGCAATGCGCGCGCGCACGGCCTCGGCCATGGCCATGGCGGCGTCCACCGGCGTTTCCTTGAGCAGCAGGATGAACTCTTCGCCACCGAAGCGCGCCGCGCAGTCGGAGGAGCGCAGCAGTTCGCGCACCCGCAATGCCGTGGCCTTGAGCACCACGTCGCCCGAATCGTGCCCGAAGGTGTCGTTGATGCGCTTGAAGAAGTCGATGTCGAACATCACCACCGACAGGCTGCTCTTCCTGATGCGCGTGTCGGCCATCTCGGCTTCCAGCCGCTCGAAGAACTTGCGGCGGTTCACCAGGTCGGTCAGGAAGTCCTTGGTGGCCAGGTCTTCGAGCTTGCGGTTCAGGCGCGCCATGGGCTCGATCACCAGCGACGACAGCGACAGGTTCAGCACCGCGAACAGCAGCAGAAAGCTGCCGGCCAGCGCCGTCATCACCGTGTTGAAGGTCGTGCGCGCCTTCTCCAGCGGGTAGAACATGGGCACCCGCACCACCTGGATGCCGATGGTTTCGTTCATCTGCCAGCCAAAGCCGTTCTTGTCGCCGTAGACCTTGAGCATCGTGGGCGGCGCAGCGGCAGGCGTGCTGTGGCAGGCCAGGCATTGCGGCTGCTTGATGGTGATGGGGCGGGCCACGTAGAGCGTGCGGTGCATGCCCTCGCCCACCTCGCCCGTCACTTCCTTCTTGAGGTCGGCCCGGCCTTCGCGGAAGTCCTTGACGATGCGTTCTTCCCACTCGTTGGCACGGTCGCGCAGGTTGGTGGGGTTGAGCACCGCCTCCTTGTACTCATAGCCGGGGAAGCGGCTCTGCAACCGGCGCAGCGTTTCGGTGGCGGCAAAGGCCGGCACCGTCTGCGGCAGGAACTGCTCGGCCAGCGTCACGTCAAGATGCGGCTTGACCAGCTCGGTCGTGTAGTCGCGGATGGCCATGGCCGCGTGCATCATGAGCTGCGAGTTGTGCTGCACCTCCTCGATGGCCGTCTTCTGCAGGAAGCGGTGCACGTACAGGCCTGTGCCTGCCGCTGCCACCAGCAGCACGCAGGCCAGCACCAGATTGAATTTGAGCCGCAATGACATGAATATCCCTTGTCGCCGACTGTAGTCAGCATGTATGGCGGATGGCAAGCAAACCTTGGCAGCCCGCGGCGCACCCCATCGTGGTTGTGTCCCGCCCACCCTGGCCCCGAAAGGCCCGTTGCAAGGGGACACAAAGTTTTCGTTTGTGCCAGATTTCAGGCCCGCGGTCCAATGAAATACGCCCGGCGCGCCCGCCACAGTGCGAAATGCGCCCACTCCACCTAGCGCCATGGAGCATCGACATCTTAGTTGCACAATTAAATTAACCGAATTACACTGCGGCCACAGACAAGGAGAAGAGCCATGGCACACAGCAACCAGCTTCTGGTGATCGACCCGCAAAACGACTTCTGCGACCTGCCCGCCGCGTGGCAGCCCATCGACCCGGTCACGGGCCTGCGCACCGCCCCCTCGCTGCCGGTAGCGGGCGCCCATGCCGACATGCAGCGAACAGCGGCCTTCATTCAAGCCCACGGCGCAGCGCTCGACGGCATCACCACCACCCTCGACTCGCACCAGCAGTTCGACATCGCCCACCCCGGCTACTGGCAGCAGGCCGACGGGCGGGCCGTGGCGGCCTTCACCCCCATCACTGCGGCGCAGGTGCGCGCCGGCTCTTTCGTGCCCCGCAACGGCGCCCTGCTGCAACGCACCCTGCAGTACCTCGATGCCCTGGAGCAGCAAGGCCGCTACACGCTGATGGCGTGGCCCGTGCACTGCGAGATCGGCAGCTGGGGCCATGGCGTGCACGCCGATGTGCTGGCCGCCTGCAGTGCATGGCAGCTGCAGCGCCAGCGCGCCGTGCACAACGTCTTCAAGGGCACCAACCCCTTCACCGAGCACTACAGTGCCATCGAGGCCGAGGTGCCCGATGCGGACGACCCCGGTACGGCCCTCAACACCCGGCTGCTCGCAGCGCTGGGCGCCGCCGACCGGCTGTTCATCGCCGGCGAGGCCAGCAGCCACTGCGTGCGCGCCACCACCGAGCACATCGTGCATCACCTGCCCCGGTTGCAGCCGGGCTGGACGCCTGAGCGCATCACCCTGCTGACCGACTGCATGAGCCCGGTGGGCGGCTTCGAGGCCCAGCACACCACGTTTCTCGACGCCATGCGCGCCCAAGGCGTGCAGCTGGCCAGCAGCACCGACGATTTCTGAGGAGTTTCCATGTCCGACCACGTCATCCACAGCCTGCTCGATACCGACCTCTACAAGTTCACCATGTGGCAGGCCCTGCTGCACGGCCACCCGCAGACGCAGAGCGAGTACCGTTTCGTCTGCCGCAACCAGAGCGCCTACCCGCTCACCGAACTGCTGGACGAGGTGAACGCCGAACTCGACCACCTGTGCACGCTGCGCTTTGCCCCCGACGAGTTGGCCTACGTGGGCGGCTTGCGCTACATCAAGAGCGACTTCATCGACTTCCTGCGCATCTTCCAGTTCCAGCGCAGCTTCATCGAGGCGTCGGCAGTGGACGGCCAACTGCACATCGTGGCGCGCGGCCCGCAGGTGCATGTGATGGGCTTCGAGATCTTCGTGCTGGCCATCGTCAACGAGCTGTATTTCCGGCGCTTCGACCCCGCCGCGGCGCTGGCCGAAGGGCGCCGCCGCCTGGCCGCCAAGGTGCTGACGCTCAAGGATCTGGCACAGCAGGCCACGCTGCGCCACCCCTTCGAGCTGTTCGACTTCGGCCTGCGCCGGCGCTACAGCGGTGCCTGGCAGCGCGAGGTGGTGCAGACTTTCGCGCGCGAAACACCGCAATGGTTCAAGGGCACCTCCAACGTGCTGCTGGCCCGCGACCTGGGCCTGGTGCCCATCGGCACGATGGCGCACGAATACCTGCAGACCTACCAGGCCCTGGGCGTGCGGTTGCGCGACTTCCAGAACACGGCCCTCGAAGAGTGGGTGCAGGAGTACCGCGGCGACCTCGGCATCGCGCTGACCGACACCGTGGGCATGGACGCCTTCCTGGCTGACTTCGACCTTTACTTCGCCAAGCTGTTCGACGGCCTGCGCCACGACTCGGGTGACCCGGTGGCCTGGGGCGAGAAGGCCCTGGCCCACTATGCACGGCTGCGCATCGATGCACACACCAAGCGCCTGGTGTTCTCCGACGGGCTCACCCTGCCGCGCGCCCTGGCGCTGTACCAGCACTTCGGCGACCGCACGCAGCTGGGCTTTGGCATCGGCACCAACCTGACCAACGACATGGGGCAGACGCCGCTGAACATCGTGATGAAGCTCACGCGCGCCAACGGCCAGCCCGTGGCCAAGCTCTCGGACACGCCCGGCAAGACGCTGTGCGACGATGAGACCTTCCTGGCCTATCTCCGCCAGGTCTTCAACGTGAAGGCGTAGGCAACCCCGAGGATTTCCCATGCTCCGCATCACCCTTGCCCAACTCAACTTCACCGTCGGCGACATCGAAGGCAATGTCGCGCGCATGGTGGCTGCCGCACGGCAGGCCGCCAGCGAACAGGCCGACCTCGTGGTCTTCAGCGAACTCGCACTGTGCGGCTACTACCCGGGTGACATGCTCGACGAAGGCGCTTTCCAGCAGCGTGTGGCCGCAGGGCTGGCCGCGCTGCAGCAGGCCTCGGCCGAGCTGCCCGGCCTGCACTGGGTGGTGGGCGCCCCCACGCCCGCGCAGGGGCCCGGCAAGCGCCTGCACAACAGCCTGCTGGTGCTGCACGGCGGCGCAGTGCGGCTGCGCTATGCCAAGCAACTGCTGCCCACCTACAACATCTTCGACGAGCGCCGCCACTTCGAGCCCGGGCCCGATGTGGCCAAGGTGCTGCGCATCGGCAATGCCCAGGTGGGCCTCCTGATCTGCGAGGACGGCTGGAACGACAGCGGTGCCGACTACGCGACCAACCCCTTCGACCGCATGCGCGACGCGGCACCCGACCTGGTGGTGAGCATCAACGCCAGCCCCAGCCACATCGCCAAGCGCGAGCAGCGCCACCAGATCTTCGGCGATGCCTCGCGCCGCAACGGCCTGCCCATCCTGTATGTGAACCAGATCGGCGGGCACGACCAGATCGTGTTCGACGGCGCCTCGTTCGCGGTGGAGCCCGAGGCGGGCATCGTCTTCGAGGCCCGGCGCTTCGTGGAAGACGTGCGCACCCTGCAGTTCGACAACGGCCGCTTCCTCACCGCCGAAGGTGAGACGCCCGAAGCCGTCCCCGCACAGGGCCTGCCGACCATGGAGTTCTACCGCCAGCAGATCGTGCTGGGCCTGTCGGACTACGCGCGGCGCTGCGGCTTCAAGCAGGTGGTGGTCGGCAGCTCTGGCGGCATCGACAGCGCGCTCACGCTGGCGCTGGCCGCCCAGGCGCTGGGGCCCGAGAACGTGGTGGGCATCACCATGCCCTCGCGTTTTTCATCGAGCGGCTCGGTCGACGACTCGGTGGCCCTGTGCCGCAACCTGGGTGTGCAGTTGCTCACCCACCCCATCGCCGACCAGGTGGCCGCCTATGCGCAGCAGTTCGAGGCGAGCTTCGGCCAGGCCCTGCAAGGCCTGCCGCTCGAGAACCTGCAGGCGCGCATCCGCGGCACCGTGCTGATGGAGTACTCCAACGCCTTTGGCCACCTGCTGCTGACGACGGGCAACAAGTCGGAGATCTCCGTAGGCTACTGCACGCTGTACGGTGACACCAATGGAGGCCTGGGGCTGATCGGCGACCTGTACAAGACGGAGGTCTTCGCCCTCTCGCGCCACATCAACGCGCATGCCGGCCGCGAACTGATCCCGCAGGCCATCATCGACAAGGAGCCCTCGGCCGAGCTGGCCCCTAACCAGCGCGACGTGGACAGCCTGCCGCCCTACCCGGTGCTCGACGAGGTCCTCAAGATGCTCATCGAGGGCGACCGGCTGGCGCCTGCGGAGTACGATGCCGCCAACGCCTTCGTGCAGCAGCTGGAGCAGGGCGACGATGGACGCGCCCTGGTGCACCGGGTGCGCATGATGGTCGCCCGCAACGAATACAAGCGCCGCCAGGCGCCACCCATCGTGCGCGTGCGTGCGCGCGCCTTCGGCAGCGGCCGGCAGATGCCGATCGCTGCCCGCTACGTCTGATCCAATACAGTCCCATGTACGACACCGCCCTCTATATCGGCCGCTTCGAGCCCGTCCACCAGGGCCACATGGCCCTTTTGCAGCGCGCGCTCGACAGTGCCCGCAACGTCATCGTGGTCATGGGCTCGGCCTGGCAGGCCCGCTCGCCCAAGAACCCCTTCACCGCCGCCGAACGCGAGCAGATGCTGCGCGAGGCCCTGCCCGAAGCCGACCGCGCCCTCGTGCAGGTGCTGCCCGTGCGCGACTACTACAACGAAGCCGTTTGGGTGCAGGCCGTGCGCGAGGGCGTGGCCCGCATCGCACCCGGGGCCGGCCGCATCGGGCTGGTGGGGCACTTCAAGGACGCGACCAGCAGCTACCTGGGCGCCTTCCCGGGCTGGGAGCTGATCCATATGGAGCGCCAGGGCCGCATCGACGCCACCGCCATCCGCGATGCCTACTTCGGCGCCACACCGGCCACCGTGCGCACGGAACTGGACGACCTGCGCAGCGAGATGCCCGCGAGCACGCTGGTATTCCTGGAACGCTTTGCGCAGACGCCGCATTTCGAGGCCCTGCAGGAAGAATGGCGCATGCTGCGCCGCTACCGCGAGGCCTGGTCCGCAGCGCCCTACCCGCCGGTGTTCGTGACGGTGGACGCCGTGCTGCGCTGCCAAGACCATGTGCTGCTGATCCGCCGTGCCCATGCGCCCGGCAAGGGCCAGCTGGCCGTGCCCGGCGGCTTCATCGAGCAGCGCGAGACGGTGTGGCAGTCGTGCCTGCGCGAGCTGGTGGAAGAGACCCACTGCAATCTTCCCGAGGCCACCATGCGCGCCGCGCTGCAGGCCGTGGCCGTATTCGACCACCCCGACCGCAGCCAGCGCGGGCGCACGCTCACGCATGCGCACTATTTCGACCTGGGCCAGGCGCCCTTCCCCACCGTGCAGGCCGACGACGACGCCCAGCAGGTGCAGTGGACGCCGATTGCCGAGCTGGCAGGCATGGAAGAGGAGTTCTTCGAGGACCACTTCCACATGCTGGACCATTTTCTGCACCTCACCGACGCCCAGCGGCCGGCCAGGTGATGGTGCCGCTTCGGCCCTGGGAGCCCGGCGGGAAGCCGTTCACAGATTGAAGGTAGGTCAGGGCTGCTGGTGGGCGCGCAGCCAGTCCGTGAAGGCGCGCACCGGCATGGGCCGCGCGTACAGGTAGCCCTGGTACTGCGCGATGCCCCGCCGCGCCACCCAATCGAGCTGCTCCTGCGTCTCCACGCCTTCGGCCACGGCAGTGAGTTTCATCAGCGTGGAGAGCGAAACGATCAGCTCGGCCAGCGAGCGGTTGGCATCCGTGTCCTGGATGAAGGTCTTGTCGATCTTGAGGGTATGGACCGGAAAGCGCTGCAGGTAGGCCAGGTTGGAGTAGCCCGTGCCGAAGTCGTCCAGCGCAAGGGTCAGGCCCAGCGCCGACAGTTCACGCAGCACGCTCAGCACATGCTGGTCTTCGCCCAGCAGGATGGATTCGGTGATCTCCAGTTCCATGCGCGCGGGATTCACACCGGCCTGGCGCAGCACCGCGGTGATGTCGTGCAACAGGTCGGGCGAGGCGAACTGCCGGGGCGACAGGTTGACCGACACCACCAGGTCCCAGCCCTGTGCCACCCAGGCCACCTGCTGGTGCGCGGCCTGCGCCAGCACCCAGAGCCCCAGCTCGCCGATCAGACCGGTGGTCTCGCAGGCGGGAATGAAATAGGCAGGCGACACCAGGCCCAGGCGCGGGTGGTTCCAGCGCACGAGCGCCTCCACAGCGCGGATGGTGTTGGTGGCCACATCGACGCGGGGCTGGAAATACACCTCGAACTCCCCGCGCTCCAGCGCCTGGCGCAGTTCCTTTTCGAGCTCGGTGCGGCTGCGCACCGTCTCGGCCATGCGCCCGTCGAAGTACGCCAGGGTGTTGCGCCCGCGTTCCTTCGCCGCGTACATCGCCAGGTCGGCGTTGCGCAGCAGAATCTCGATGGTTTCGCCGTCTTGCGGGTACAACGCCACCCCGATGCTGGAGGTCATGCGCAGCTGCGTCCCGGCCACCGACAGCGGCACGGCCAGCGCGACGGAGATGCGCTCGTGCAGCGCATCCAGGTCCTCGCGGATGCGCGGCGAAGTCAGCAGCACCAGGAACTCGTCGCCCCCCCAGCGGGCCAGCACCTCGGTGCCATGCCGCGTGTGGCGCAGGCGCTGCGCCATGGTCACCAGCAGCTCGTCACCCGCGGCATGGCCCAGCGTATCGTTCACGTCCTTGAAGTGGTCCAGGTCGATGAGCAGCAAAGCCGCTTCCAGCGACTGGGCCCGGGCCTCCTCCATCGCGCGCGCAAAGCGCTGCGTGAAGTGGGCCCGGTTGGGCAGGCCGGTGAGCACGTCGTGCAGCGACTGGAAGTTGGCACGCTCCTCCGTGTGCTTGATGGCGCTGATGTCGGCCTCGCTCACCAGCACGGCCTCCTGGCCCGTGACGGCATCCTTGCAGCGGCGCGCCGACAGTTCGTGCCAGCGTTCGCCCAGGGGTGTGCGCACCGCCAGCGTGAGCGTGCCCACGCCATGCTGGTCCAGGCTGCGCGAGAGTGCGGCAAAGGCCGCTGTACTACCGATGCGGTCCTGCAGCCGCTCGCCCGGGCTGAGCACGGCGGCACGCGCGGCCGGGTTGCGGTAGAGCGCCGCACCGCTGGGGTGGTACAGGGTGATCATCACCGCCGTGTGCAGCAAGGCCTCCACGGAGCGCAGCGATTCGGGCGGCACCATGCCCACGGGCTCGGCCTCGCAGAGCATGCTCATGCGGCCATCGGGCAGGCGGTTCCCACTGAAACGCACGTTGAGCGAAACCGCCACGCCGCCGGGGTAGATGGTCCATTGCTCGTTGAAGCTGGCATCGGCCCGCAGCAGGAAGTCGCTCTGGTACTGGTCCAGCCGCCGTGCCACCGATTCGGACATGTCATGCCCCATGTCGCGCCCGCACAGCTCGGCCAGCGTGGTGGCATTCCACACGGCCAGCGCGGGGGTATTCGCCCAATGCACGCATTGGCCGTCGATGTCGAACACCCAGACCGGGCGTGACAACCACTCCAGGGCCGCGTAGCGCACGGCGCGCTCGGCCAGATCACTGCCGGACGGCAGGCGGTTTGCCGGCAGGCGCGCTGCCGGGGTGGGTGCCGACAGGCTCATGCCAGCCCGCAGCCCGGCATCAGGCGCGAGGACTGCGTGCGCAAAAGGGTCGGCAACAATCGGGCGGGCATCGACGGCAGATCGGCGGGGTCAAAAATCAAGCGCAGGTTGCGCCAGAAGCAATTGCTTGCATCTTCGCACACTCCTGTGATCGGCCCGCGTCGATCCGGTGGCGCTGGCCCCGTCGTTCCCGGTGCCTCGGTCAAGCCACGCGGAACTGGCCCACGGTCTGCGATAGGGCCACGGCCTGCTGGCTCAGCGACTGGGCCGCAGCCAGGGCCTCCTCGACCAGCGCAGCGTTCTGCTGCGTGCCCTGGTCCATCTGCGAGATGGCCTGGTTCACCTGGGCGATGCCGGCGCTCTGCTCGGCGCTGGCGGAGCTGATCTCTGCCACCATGGTGGTCACGTTCTTCACACCGTCGACCACCTCGCGCATGGTGGAGCCGGCCTGCTCCACGAGCTGGGTGCCTACGCCGACCTTGGCCACGGAGTCGTCGATCAGGCCCTTGATCTCCTTGGCAGCGGCGGCACTGCGCTGCGCCAGGCTGCGCACTTCGCTGGCGACCACGGCAAAGCCGCGGCCCTGCTCGCCCGCGCGCGCGGCTTCCACGGCG